>NZ_JAGDXM010000035.1 GCF_023256435.1 Thermoplasma sp.
AATGGACCGGTCGGGATTTGAACCCGAGGCCTCCTGCTTGCGAAGCAGGCGATCTACCGCTGATCTACCGGCCCATCTAATATTTATATAGTTGAAGCATAATCATATGTGATTATTCAGCCCAGGGAATATCAGTTAAACGTATTTAAAAATTCAATAGACCAGAATACACTGATAGTTATGCCCACTGGACTAGGTAAGACAGTTATAGCGGCAATGCTTATAGAGAAATTCTATAACGAGAAGAAAAAGAGCTTGATGATGGCACCGACTAAACCGCTGGTTCTGCAGCATGCAAAGACCATTGCAGAATCGACTGGAATAAGTGAGAATGAGATAGGCGTATTCACAGGAGAGATCGACGCAGAAGAGAGGGACGTAATATGGGTCACAAGGCGTGTATTCGTTTCTACTCCCCAGGTTGTATTCAACGATATGCGATCCGGCATACTCGATATCACAAAGTTTGATCTTCTCATATTTGACGAGGCCCATCGCGCGGTTGGTAACTATGCATACGTTGATATAGCACAGGAGTACCTGAAATACAAGAAAAAACTCATAATAGGCCTGACCGCAAGCCCTGGAGGGGACAGGGAGAAGATCGATGAGATCATAACGAACCTCGGAATAGCCAAGGTAATTGCGAAAACCGAATATGATGAAGACGTTCGTAAGTATGTGAAAACCATCGATGTTAAGCTCGTAAGGATACCGGAGCCAGAGAGCACACGAGAAATACTGTCCGTAATAGACTCCATAATGACGAAGCTTCTTGAGCCCTTAAAGGACAACGGCTTCAGGGTCGGGCGATCAAGAAAGGATCTTGTTGCAGCAATGCAGAAGGTTATCGACTCCGCAAAGGAGGACAGGAGCCTCTTCCAGCTTGTGCGCAGGCTGACTGCAGCTATAAGGCTTGACTATCTGAGAGAGTACATCGAAACACAGGGGCTGGACGTTGCCATGCACTACTTGGACGAGATGAAGAGGAGCGAGGACTCAAGCATCAGGAGGGCCATGTCCATCCTTTCCGGGCTGGAGGAATTCGGTGATCTTGAGAGGAAGATGACCTCTTATGCGGCAGAATACATAAATCCCAAGATGCAGAGGGTTGTTAGCATACTCTCCGCGCATTTACACGGCAACGCTAGGGCCATAGTCTTCACCCACTACAGGATAACCTCAGATATCCTAATGGAATACCTGCATAGGAACGCACCGGATCTGAAGCCGGTCAGATTCATAGGGCAGGCAGATCGTGGCGCTGACCAGGGCCTGTCTCAGGACCAGCAGAGGAAGATAATAGATGACTTCAAGAACAATGTCTACAATGTCCTGATAGCGACAAGCATAGCTGAAGAGGGCTTAGATATACCGGACACTGACTTTGTCATATTCTACGAAGCTGTGCCATCCGAGATCAGGTACATCCAGAGAAAGGGCAGAACCGGAAGGAGCAGGAACGGTCAGGTGTATATTCTTGTTTTTGAAAATTCCAGGGATATGGCATACTATTATAGCAGCATCAGAAAGGTTTCCAGAATGTCGCAGGTGATCGAGGATATGAAGCAGGACAGCGAAGAGAATAAAAAGCAGGAAAAACAGGATGCACAGACAAGACTTTTTGATTTTTGACCTAATCTGTCGTGTTTCCGATCTCAGCTATCCTGGCTATCAGTGCGTCCAGCTGTATCCTGTCGTTTGATCCCTCAACGATCCTGAACTCCGCATCCGCCAGTGCCTTTATGATCTCTATCTTCTGCTTCGGTGAGATCATGCTGCTCCTCACATATGAGTGCAGACTCCTTACTATGTCGATTCCGGAGAGGCCATCGTATATAAGCATGCCGTCCACGATGTCCCTCGCTTCGTCGAAGAGACCGTTGATGGCTCTGGATACCATCATCTGGACCTTTTCTGGGCTTGCGTAGCCTATTATCTCATATATCTTCTTTGGAGATATCTCTCCGGAGGTGTACACGGCTTGTAGAACGTTTATGGCCTTTCTCATATCGCCGGCCGATACTTCGACAAGCGCGCGCATGCTCTCATCGTCTATCTTGAAGCCTTCATTCTCTGCGATCTCCTGCAGCTTCTTGCTTATGTACTCGTCAGGAACAGGCCTGAACCTCATAACTACGGTTCTTGATTGTATTGGCGGTATTATCTTCGAAGAATAGTTGCAGGAAAATATGAACCTTGTGGTCTCCGAATATATCTCCATGGTTCTCCTGAGTGCGGCCTGGGCCTCTGCCGTCAGCTGATCCGCTTCATCCAGAAACAATATCTTGAATCCCAGCGGATTTGACGGTTTTATTCTGGCGATATCCTTTATCTTGTTCCTTATGACATCGATGCCGT
Source organism: Thermoplasma sp. (assembly GCF_023256435.1). Classification (GTDB taxonomy): domain Archaea; phylum Thermoplasmatota; class Thermoplasmata; order Thermoplasmatales; family Thermoplasmataceae; genus Thermoplasma. Next base: position 2,362 of record NZ_JAGDXM010000035.1, read on the forward strand.
TCTCATTGGAGGCGTTCATCTCAACCATGTTCTCCTTCCATGAATCTCCGAAGAGTTCTATGGCCAGAGCAATGGCTGTGGACGTCTTACCGGTACCGACAGAACCTGCGAAGAGAAGGTGTGGTATCTCCTTCCTCTCCACAAACGATTTCAACTTCTGTATGTTCTCGTCCTCACCATATATCTCCGAAAGGCTCTTTGGCCTGTATTTTTCAGTCCATATCTCGATCATGATGCAACCCGGGTTTCATTCTTCTCTCATACCAGACAGGGCATAGTCTACTATAGGAACGTCTTATGCCTGCCAGGTGAAGTTACCCGCCTGAAACGGCATTATCTATGTCACTTTCAGACAAGTGAAAAGCTTATGTTATATATCTTTATCAATTTTTCCAGTTTTTAAAAAATTGTGCCTGCACAATAGGAATATCACACTCAGCAGAATTTCCAACATCTTAATTAAATCGTATCATGAAAGTGAAATCTGCAGATCAAAAAATTCTGCCGAAAATGTGGAAATAAAATGAAAAGATTAGAGTGTTGGCAGATACCTCTTTATCTCCCATTCGCCAACGTAAGATCTGAACTGATCCCATTCTCTCTGTTTTACAGTTATGAAGTTCTCGTACACATGGTCTCCTAGGACTGATCTCATAAGCTTGCTTCCTCTGAGATGGTGTAGCGCTTCACCTAGGCTCTCAGGCATGGACATGATTCCTTCCGATATCCTTTCCTCCGGCGTCATATGGAATATGTCCTTTTCAACGGGCTCAGGAGGCTCTATTTTCTGTTTTATTCCTTCAAGTCCCATTCCTAAAACGACTGCAAACTGCAGGTATGGGTTTCCAGCCGGATCAGGGCATCTCAATTCCATCCTCTTTCTGACACCTTCGCCAGCTGGAATCCTAACCAGCGCCGATCTGTTCTTGTTTGCCCATGATATGTAAACGGGCGCTTCGTAGCCTGGTATGAGCCTCTTGTACGAGTTGACCGTGGACGCAAGAATCGCAGAAGCCTCGTTCACGTACTTGAGAATGCCACCTAGATAATGCATAGCATATTCGCTAAGCCCGTACTTCGCATTTTTATCGTAGAACCTGTTCACCTTTTCATCAACGCTCATTATGCTCTGGTGAATGTGCATGCCGGAACCGTTAACGCCATTTATCGGCTTCGGCATGAATGAGGCGTAGAGGCCGTTCCTCTCAGCTATGTTCTTTATGATGCTCTTTAGCATGACTATCCTGTCTGCCATCTTAAGTGCCGGCGCATATCTGAGATCCACTTCCTGCTGGCCGTAGGCAACCTCGTGGTGTGCAGCCTCTGGCTGGTAACCGAGGTCATAGAGTTCCTTCATTATCTGCTGCCTTATATCGCTGGCAGAATCAAGCGGCGTGTTGTCGAAGTATCCGCCATAGTCGCTTGGCTCTGTTGTTGGATTTCCGCTGGCGTCCCTTTTGAACAGGAAGAACTCAAACTCAGGGCCTACGAAGAACTCGTTGCCTTCCTTATGAACCTGATCTATGATGCGCTCAAGGACATACCTTGGGTCTCCTGGAAACCTCGTTCCATCTGGCGAATAGACGCTGCATACAAATCTAGCTATCTTGTTCTTTCCGAACTCATCTGGAAGAAGCGTGTAGCTCTCAAGGTTTGGCAGTGCACGCATATCGCTCTCTTCGATCTGTGCGTATCCTGCAACGGAGCTTCCGTCAAACACAACACCCTCAGTCAGGGCGTTCTCGAACCTGTTCTTTGGAACTGTGAGGCTTTTAACATTTCCCACTATGTCCGTGAACTGCATCTGCAGAAACTCCACATGGTCCTCCTCTATCCTTTTAAGCGTTTTAGAAACAAGATCCTCTGGCATAGCATCCTATGAAGATGCATGATTTATATTTTTAGATCGGAGAATTGACAATACGTAAGGCCGTATCCAGATTCTGAATATACGGCAGATGCGGATAATCGTCCAGCCAGCATCATTTTAGCAATGTTTAAATATCTGAATAGAATATCTGATTATCGATATCTGAATATCGATATGAGGTGAGAGAGCATGTTTGGAGGAATGAGAGGGCCATGGGGCCACCATGTATACCATTCAAGGGGTTTCGTGGGCATCCGATACTGGATACTGAGAATACTGGCTGATGGAGAGAAGACTGGAGCAGATATAATGTCAACGATGGAGAATCTTACCATGGGCAGGTGGAGGCCGTCTCCAGGCGCAGTATATCCACTGCTGAGGGACATGGAAGACGAGGGATACATAAGGAGCACCGAGAGGGACAACAAGAAGTACTATTCGCTGCAGGAAAAGGGCAGGGAGATGCTTGGAATGCTCGGAGCAGGCCCTTTCTACGGCAGGGATCTGGAGACATCCAGCATTGGCGACGCCATAGATCGCGCCAGCGATTATATCAATTATCTCAAAGACAACCGTGAACAGATACGATCTTCGTCAGCGTATATGGAAAAGCTTAAAAAATTGAAGAACGACATAGAGTCGATCCTGGGCTGGTAAGATAAAATAAATTTAGCTTTATCTATCCAGCCTTTTCTATTTTTTTCTTCAGATCCGCTATTTCTTCCTGTAGCTGTTTGTTCATCGGATTCTTCTTTGCCTTCTCTTCAAGTTCCTGGAGTTTCATTTCAAGGCTCTTCTTCTTTCTGTTGAGATCCCTTTTGCTGAGTCCCATAATACAACACCCGCGGGTATCGTTCCAGATACCATGAGCTATGGTGTTATCTCTTTTTTATGTATTAATTTTATTATTTTCGTAACTTCAAAGCACGGATCTGTAACTTCTCATAGCAGTCGAAGCGTGCTGGTGTGAAGTCTCAGTTCCATGTATAAAACTTATTAGGAAGGCAGAAATGAGAAAGCGTGAAGGACGTAATCGTCATAGGAGCTGGCCCCTCAGGTTCCTTTGCGGCGCATAGGCTGGCAAAGGCAGGCTTCAGCGTCGATATTCTTGAAGAGCATAGGGAGGTCGGGAAGCCTGTGGAATGCACCGGGCTTGTCTCACAGCGCGTCCTTCAGTATGTTAGAACAAAGAGCATAGCCGGAACAGTCAGGGGTGCAAACATTTTCTTCCCCAACGGAAAAAGTCTGCATATAGAGAAGGAAGATCGTACCGTAGTGCTGTTCAGGGACTCCTTTGACAAGGATGTCGCAGCCATGGCCATAGGGTCGGGTTCAAATATAAGGATCAATGCGCGTGCGATCTCAGTAAAGGAATATGAGGATCATGTTACCGTAAGATTCAGAGAAAACGGAAACCTAAAGGAGGAAGATGCCAGGATCGTTGTGGGTGCGGACGGCATCAACAGCATCGTAAGGCGCGATGTCTACGGCTTGAGGCAGAAGCATGTCGTTTCTACGCTCCAGTATGATATGGCCTCCAGGATCGAAGACGAAGATTCGGTCAACGTTTATCTTGGATCGAAATACACGCATGGATTTTTTGGATGGGCCGTGCCTGGCGGCGATATCATCAGGGTCGGAACGGGAAGCTACAGATCCTCCGCCCGCCGGTATATGGATAATCTGTCGGTCAGATTTGGAGAAAACAGGGTTCTCGGAATAACCGGGGCCGGTATACCCATAAGGATGGCGGAATTCCTGAACACCCGCAGAACCGTTCTTGTGGGAGACGCAGGAGGAATCGTCAAACCTCTATCCGGTGGCGGAATATACACTGGAATATTCTCGTCTGATGTTGCCTCGAAATATATATCAGAGGCTCTGGAAGCCGACAGACCGGAAAAGATCCTCAAGAAATATGACAGGGAGATAAGATCGACCATAGGGAAGGAGCTGAAGAAGGATGCTATCGTGCAGAGTATATACTCAAGGATCAGCGATAGATCCTTTAACAGGATATACAACATGATATCGAGCGAGAAGATAATAGACGTCATAAACAGAAGCGGCGATATAGATTACCCTTCCACTGTAATAATTAAAGTACTCATCAGGAATCCCGGAATACTGTATTCCATGTGGAAGTAGACCATGGAACGTAAAGAGATAATTTATCTGGCTCTGCTCATATTCGTGACTTTCATCTGGGGCGTAACGTTCCCCATGATCAAGGACGTCTTCGTATACCTTTCGCCTGTCTCCTTCCTCGCCATACGCTTTGTCGTTGCATCCCTCATATTTCTGCCGTTTGTTTACAGGAAGTTGAAGGAATCTAACAGAGATACGATAAGATACGGCGTGATAGCAGGCGTCTTCCTGTTCATAGCGTATTATCTCCAGACTGTAGGGCTCATGTACACGGAACCAGCTCTATCCGGTACAATAACTGGCATATACGTGGTATTTGTGCCTCTGATATCATACCTCTACCTGAGAAAACCTGTCATGCGCATTGAAATATACTCGTCAGTCTTTGCATTCATCGGCCTTGTACTGATGTCCTACAGTGGGCTGCACAATCTGGCAATAGAGGCGGGTGACATACTCACTTTCATCGCCGCCATATTTTATGCTATGCAGCTTGTCTACGTCTCAAAATACGCTTCAGATGTGGATCCGCTCACATTCTCATTCCTGCAGATAGTCGTGGTGGCGGTACTTTCGCTGGCATTCATGCGCACGGATATGTATCCGCTCGTCTTTTCCTATTACGCGCTTTTCGTTGTGGTCTTCACAGCCATATTCGCCACTTTCCTCGCCACCTACGTATATGTATCGGCTCTGTCCAAAATGAACGTGACCAAGGTGGGCGTTATACTCATAGGAGAGCCCATATTCGCAGATATAACCTCCATATTCCTCTTCAATGAGCCCGTTGGGCCTGTTGAAGTCCTTGGAATATGCATAATGATAGCCTCGATCGGTGTCATATCCTATTTCTCAGATTGATCCCTGCCCTCATGCACCCTCACGGCTATGCCCTCTCCGTACTCCCTGAGCTCCCTGCCTGACACCATCGCCTTTCCCACTGCGGCAAGGTTTCCGTCCTCATCCACCACAAGGACGTCGTTCTTTGCTATTATGGTTTCGTCTGCGTCCTTTATGAATTTGAAGAATACGCTGTATCCCTTGGCATTGTACTCTGCGCTCTCATTTGACACCACCACCCTGAGACTGGGCGGCTTGAGCGAAGAATGAAGCAGATATCCACCGTAATAGGTCAGCGTGAAGAAGCCGTCGTTTCTCAGCGTAGCTATCAGCCTGCCGTCCCTTGAGAGTATGCCCCTTATCCTGCCGGTCTTCGATACGTTTATCTTCACGTCATCCCTGAAGATCATCTTTCCCGTACCAAAACCGAACTGATAATCTGCTATGACCCTTATCTTGTTCAGATTGAAGTTCCTGATCTGATCGCCTTCGAACTTTTCTCCCTTGTACACATCAACCCTGAATGGAGAGATTATATCCTTCACAACAGAAAAATCAGGATCAGGTTCGAAGCCAGAGCTTACTGTCTGTTCCACCGGATATGTATTTTCAAGCTCAGCAGGAACAAAGGTGCCAGACCATGATATGAGGGCATTGCAGTCGATCTTCTGGTACACGTTCCTGACGAAATCTGTATTTGTATAGCCTGGATTCCAGGCCTTGCCCGTGAAAACATATGTGTCTTTCCTGCTGGACGACAGGTACTGTTCAGTGAATTTGCTTATCCTTGAAACATAGGGGTTCTTCGTCGAAAAAGAATCATAGAAGAAATAGGCGGTTTTCTTTGAGAGATCCTCGTATTTCTCCAATATATTTGAATAGGACATCATCTTCCAGTAGGCCTTCAGGAGGCTTGGATGCGATCTAGCCTTCTGTGCCACATACTGTGCAAGGCCCTCTTCGTATATCCTTTCCTTTATCTCCGCGATCTCCATGAATATGGCCTTGAGATTATGTCTGGCTATCTCTATGCTGCGTTTTTCCTTTTCAAGATCCCTCAGCTCCTTCAGGGTGTATCTGTCGTAAAGCGGACTCCACTGGGGCAGTTCAGTGATGCGGGCAAGATCCCTCGTACCGTCTGGATATATGAGTCGGTCATCCTTAGCGTACTTCACATAGGAGGCAGAATCAAACAGATCGACGCCAAGGTATACTGCGAAGGCAAAGAACATGGGATGGCCGCCGCCAAAGAGATGCACTGGCTTGTTGAAGCTCAGGTTGATCTTTGAATTTATTATTATATCGATAAGTGTGGAATAATCGTAGGTTTCCAGAAGCGGTACAACACCGCCTATGGGGTGGTACGTTGCCCTTGTGGAGTTCATCAGCTCAGCGGATCTCCTCCTGAGATCGGGATAGACTCCGCCCTGCACAGGCCCTGCAATGATGCCGTCCTCATCGTTTACCTCAAGCATGCGGTTGTACGTCTCTATTACAGCCTTTTCAACCTCAGATCTTGGCGTTCCGGGCGTGGTAAAGACATCCAGTATGGTGGATATGTCGCTTCCTATCTTCTTCTGGAACTCCACAACCTCCCTGTTGTTGAACTCTATGGAACCGTAAACGTAGCTCTGGAATGTACCGGAATCAGTCATTATTGGCCCGTCATATCCGATCAGAGAGTGAAGCCCATCCTTGAGGGCCCGTTCCCTGAGCTGCGGCGTCCTGAGTATTATGTAGCTGTTCGTTATTATGCCCTGCAGGCCCAGCGGTTTCATCTCCTCCGGCGTTATATCCATTATATTTGGGTTTATGACCGGCAGCACCGTGGGTGTCTCGATGGTACCATGCGGTGTCTCGAATTTTGCTATCCTTGCAAGGCCGTCCCTTTCCTTTATCTCCATAGCTCACGAATAGTAGTAGTTGTTCTGCTCCTTCTGCATCCTGTCAAGGCTGCTGTTCTCCTTGTTTATCCTAGGCCTTCTGGTGCTCTGATCCCTCCTGAAGGTAACGCCCACGATCTTGAGAAATCTGTTCATGCCATCGCGCATGTCCATAGGCCCTTCCGACTGCCCATGTGATCCGGGTACGCCAGAGAAGACGATCAGGCTATCCGATATGAGATCTATCAAATATATATCGTGATCAACGACCATTGCGGTCTTCTTTGTGTTCTCCATCACCCTCCTTATCACTTTGGCGACAACCATCCTGAAGGAAGAATCCAGATGAGCGGATGGCTCGTCTATCAGATATATATCGGCATCCCTTGCAAGGGTAAGCGCTATAGACAGCCTCTGAAGCTCTCCACCTGACAGCCCGCTGACGGGATTCTCCATCAGATCCTCTATGCTCAGCGGGTGGAATATTTCATTCTTGACGAAGGAATCATCTGACCTCTCTCCAAGCGACGTTCTTATCAGATCGGAGACGGATCCGTCAAATGATGTGGATATGTACTGCGGTTTGTATGATATCCTCAGGTTCTGGGATATGGTTCCTGAATCCGGCGTCATTACGCCAGCGAGCATCATTATGAATGTGCTCTTTCCCAGCGCGTTTTTTCCAAGAATACCCACGATCTCGCTCTTGTGTATCTTTCCGGCAGAAACATCTAGCGTGAAGTCTCCAAGCGTTTTTTTGAGATCCGTCCAAGAAATGAGATCCTGTGTGAATTTATCACGCCTCGACGTCTTCTCCTCAAACTCTATTGGATAGCTCCTTATGCGTACGTTTTCTTCCCTGAGGAAACCAGATAGGTATGCATTTATTGCCCTGTTTGTGGAGAGCGGCTCTGAGAAGATACCGTAAACGCCAGGATCTCCGTACACTATGTTCACGGAATCAGCCAGCCAGTCGAGTATGGCCAGATCGTGTTCCACCACTATTACAGTCTTTTTCCTGGCAAGTTCCTGCACAATCCTCGATGCATTCAACCTCTCATTTATATCTAGATAGGAGGTCATCTCATCAAACAGGTAGATGTCTGCATCTTTCTCAAGGACTGTACCTATGGCGAGCCTCTGCAGCTCACCCCCAGAACATTCTGTCACACTCTTGTTGACTGAATTTTCCAGATTCAGCTGGGTCACTATATCGCTGTATCTGCCAGTTTCGTCATTTTTCTTCAGGATCTCTCCTATTGTGCCCTTCACCACTTTCGGAATATAATCAACATACTGGTTCTTCAGCACTGCCTTCTTGTTCTGTTCATACAGGCCCCTGAAATAGGCGCCCATCTCTGTTCTGGCAAATCTGTTTATGACAGCCTCCTTTGATGGCGGGCTGTCGTATGATCCTAGGTTCGGCACCGTGATCCCGGATAGTATGTTGAGAGTAGTGGTCTTTCCCAAGCCATTCTGGCCAAGTATGGCCGAGACCCTGCCTGGCGTTATGGTAGGAATGGAGTATATTCTGAAACCGTTGACACCATATCGGTGAAGAACTTCCTTGTTGAGCTCGTCCGGGAGCGTAACTATCTTTATTGCACCGAAAGGGCATCGTCTTATGCAGATCCCGCACCCTATGCATAAAGTTTCAGATATCAGCGGCTGGCCATCAGGATCGGGAAAATCAATGGCCATCACATGATTGCGGACAGGCGGGCAGTAATACTGGCATTCGTGATGGCATTTTTTTGGATGGCATTTGTCTCGATCAAGGACGGCTACATGCATCGGGCATCCCTATTGAACGACCTTCCAGTAGTCATCGGGGATCTCGTCGTATATTCTGTATTCCTCATCCGTCTTCTTTTTTCTAAAATCTACCTTCATGTTGGCGAGTTCTATGATCTTGTTTATGTTCAAAATCCAGTAATGTATACGCCACTCCCTACCATCAAAGAGAGTCGTCTCTTCCCTTTCCGTCTGCAGTATACCTATATCCTCCATGGTGTAAAAAGAATCCCTATCCTCTGGTTCAAGCATGTTATCAATAACACGGTCATTATATCCAAAAAAGTTTATTATATGTTCAGCAGCCTCCATTGCTTCCTCCTCACTCATCCGCCGATCCTGAAGGCTAAGACCGGCATTTATAGCCTTTGATAATTCTTCAAGAGTGGTGTAATACCTAATCCCGGACTTACCGTCATCGCTCTTATTGATCATAGCAACCTCTTCTGAAGCTTCCATAGGAAATTAATGATTGCAAATATATAGTTAAGCTTATCGAGTTATACATATAAATCAACCAAATATCGTATATAAGGATATTCATTAAAAGTTAAAAGAAAAAAATTTATTGATATATCAAGTTCGATGATGGATATCTGCAGTATTTCCTATGGGTGGTATGCTGTTCAGGAAAATCCAAATGCAATATTATTAAATTCCTGAATAAGGGTTTTCAAACTCACAGCATAGCGGCCATGCAATTCTTGAAGCCTCACCAAGACGTATTCAGCGGTCGCTACTCGATGATCAGAATATCACTATCAATACCAATCATGCTACGAAAATGGATCACAATGAAAATTTAGAAATAATGGGACAGAATGTTTAAAAGAGAAGTTAGGGATTTGAAGGAAGCTGTAAATCTCAACAGCTTTAGCGATGAGATACACGGACTTCCTCCAACGGAAATATTTATACTCAATTTACCGTACCTATAGATAATGATAACAGCCACCAAAGTGAAGCTGTATCCAAATGTAAAACAGAAAGTATTACTGGAGAAGCACTT
>NZ_JAGDXM010000023.1 GCF_023256435.1 Thermoplasma sp.
AGGAGCTGGTAGGAGTATTCGACAGAAACGGATACTACGAGATTGTGATGAAGAAGGTGAAGTGATATGGTTAGTAGAGTTCTCATCGTTGGTGACGGCGATGCTGGAACTATAATGGCGAACAAGCTGAGATTCCACACTGACAGGCGCGATGTTGACATAACCGTGGTCGGAAACTCAAAGGATCACTATTTCAAGCCTGATGGTGTGCATATCTCATTCAACATGATAGACTACAAGAAGAGCGTGAAGCCCACTGAATTTCTATTCAACTATGGCGTGAATTACATAAGGGACACGGTATCGAGGATAGATGTTGCGGATCACAGCGTGCAGACAACTGGCGGTAGGAATCTCGATTACGATTACCTGATAATTGCGACCGGCGACAGGTTCACGCCGGAGGATGTCCCAGGTTATTCTGAGAGTGCCAAGCACTTTTATGATCTTCCGCACGCGCTTGAGCTTCAGAAGGAGATAAAGGGCTTCAAGGGAGGAAAGGTTGTGATCGGGCAGGCAAGCATACCAATAATGTGCCCGCCAGCACCATACGAGTTCACATTCCTGCTTGAGGAGTATCTTAATTTCCATGGTCTCAAGGACAAAACCGAGATACACTACATATACCCGCTCAACCGCGTTTTCACCATTCCAAATGTTGCGGACTTCGTCGGCAAGAGAATGGAGGAACGCGGCATAATAACCCACACGCTCTTCAACGTAGACTCGATCGATCCAAAGAACAAGAAGATAGAATCGCTTGAGGGCGAGAGCATAAATTATGATCTGCTTGTGCTGATACCGCCGCACAGGGGGCAGAAGGTAATAACGGATTCTGGACTTGCAGATGACAGCGGATATATCGATGTGGATAAATACAAGCTTAACTATAAGGACTACGACAACGTGTTCGCAATAGGCGACGCTACAAACCTGCCTGTATCCAAGGCTGGAGCGACTGCGCACTTCGAAGCTCTGTACCTCTCCAACAGGATAGCTTCAGAAACCTCAGGAAACATATACAATGAAGTGTATGAGGGAGACGTGGCATGCACAACGGTCACCGGTTATGAGAAGGGCTTGACGCTCTACTTCAACTACAACAAGCCTCCGAAGGCTAATTTCGACAGCAAGCTTGACTACTTCCTGAAATGGCAGTCTGCAGATACGTTCTTCAGCAGCATGCTGAGGGGAGTCGCGTGAGGTGATGGACATGGTGGAGAAGGAAGAGGTTCAGGGAAACATGCAGCCAGCCGAGGATCAGGACGATATCGAAGCGCTTCTGAACAAGATGGTGGAGAACAAGGATACCATAATAGCGTTCATGGATCTCCTTTCGAAGATGAAGGAGGCCGGGATAATAGATGTATTCATGGGCATAGCCAAGGACTACGCTCCTACAGACATAGAATTCCTGGCGAAGTTCTTCACCGAGAAGGAACTCACAGAGGCGCTGCTCAAGGTTGGAAACAGCATGATGGGGCTGCTTTACGGCCTCGGGGAAGAGAAGACCGCTGATCTGGTCAAGGCAATATCATTCAACCTGCCGGGCGTTGCGGAAGAGTTCGTTGAAGGCGTCAAGAATCCTCAGCCACTATCTGCGCTCAAACTGATGGCGCTGCTCAAGGATCCGGATGTTTCCGCCTTCATAACAGGACTAATAAACGCGCTGAAGGTCATAGTGTCCTCGGTGAAAAAAGTACAATAATCTTTTATATTGATTTTTTTTAGCCCATTGATGAAGGTATCTTTTCATTACGTTCCAGGCGAAGGTTTCGACTCAGACGATGGCAAGGATACGGTAAGGATCTATTTTTCACAGGATAAGAAGGAGATGAGGCACGCGCCCACAGAGCTCCTCCTGCTTGCCGTTGGATCATGCACGAGCGATGATGTCCTATCTATACTTAGGAAAATGCGCCAGGAATTTTCATCCTACAGATGTGAGGTATCTGGCGAAAAGAGGGAGGAGCATCCGCGCATGCTTAAATATGCACACATACGGTATATATTCGAAGGATCTGTGGATCCTGAGAAGGCTAGAAAAGCTATTCATCTCTCGCTGAGAAAGTACTGCTCTGTATCCATAACAGTTGAACGCGGTGGTGTCAAGGTAATCTACAGCCTGATCATCAACGGTGAGACTGTGGATGATTCCGTCGATGTGGAGGAAATAAAACTCGAAGAGGAAGCATGATCGAGGTAGAGAATTTATCCATAGACCGGAAAACGTTCAGGATAAATGGCGTGTCTTTTTCTATTGTAGAGAACGGTATCAACGGTATAGGAGGTCTTAACGGATCCGGCAAGACTACGGTGCTAAAGGCGATCTACGGTTTCCTGAAGCCTTCCGGCGGTGCAGTTTACATAGACGGAAAGAACATCTCTGGTATGAAGCCAAGAGAGATTGCCTCGATGGTCTCGGTTGTTCATCAGGAGCAGCCTACGCCGATGAACTTCACAGTCAGGGACGTCGTCCAGCTCTCAGGCTACAGCCGAGGGCAGGGAGGCCCAGGCCTGGAGGAATGCCTCGAGGCCTGCGGTATCGATCATCTTTCTGATAGGGAATTCTCAACGCTTAGCGGAGGAGAGAAGCGAATAGTGATGTTCGCCGCGGCCATGTATCAAAACACCAGGTACATCCTGCTGGATGAACCAATGACCTTTCTGGACGTGGACAAGGCCGTGAGGGTCATGTCCATAATCAGGAGGTTCAGGGAGGCGGGAAAAACCGTGGTGATAGTATCGCATGACATAAATTTTCTGTACAATGAATGCGACAGCGTCATACTTATGCGATCCGGAAGCGTGCTGTATCAGGGAGACCCCAGAAAGGTGATCAACGAGAAGACATTGTACGAAGTATTCAACGTGAAATTCGGAAGGTATGAATCCGCAGAAGGCGTTAGGTTTTATCCATACCCCTGACCTTCTCCAGGTCATCTGGCGTGTTCACGTTCATTGCATATCCAGAAATATCAACATTGGTATATGAACCACCGAAATCTTTGAAAAGAGACAGACCAGTGAACTTTCCGCCGTCTACAAAAGATATAACGGCCTTATCAAGCGTGAGTGCGTATCTAATTCTTTCAAGAATATCTTGGCATCTGATTATATAGAGATCCCCGGGGGCAACGAGGATAGGAAATTTCCAGATTATCCCGAGGGCATAATTCAGATCCTCTATGTAGCCTCCGCGTTCCTTTTCCATGATGCTTATGCCAAGGGTTCGAAGGATCTTTTTTGTCCGCTGCATCGACGGATCTATCAGCGCGTACCATGCATCGCATATGCATCTGAGGCATCTCACCGATCTCTCCAGTATGGTTTCGCCTTCGATCTCTATGATCGCTTTCTCAGGATCCCCGATCCTAGTTCCCATACCGCCCGCAATTATCAGGCAGTTCAACTCTCTCCAGTATTCATATCATACTTCTTGATATACTCTTCGAATATCTGGTCCGGTGAGGCGATCCTGTCCTCGAATCTTGTTACCGGCCTCTCGTTGTACCAGTTGACGAACTCCTCAAGGCTGTTGAACGTCCACCTGTACTTGTCGTAGTTCTGCCACAGCTTCGACAGCGAAAGGTGAACGCGTGAGCTCCCCTTGTCCGTTACGACCTCTGAGATGCCCTTCTTTCTGGCTATGTATCCAAGGTTCGATGAATTGTATATCAGGCTGAGCACACCGCTTCTTATCATGAGCCTCTTTATCTTCCCGGAGATATTGAGGCCGTCAAGGACTGCGGCAACAACGTCGCTCGTTATCTTCATGGATTCTGAATAGGAGAGTATCTTCTTTGTTGTCATGTCGACGCAGAAGATGGCGTACTGATCGTTGAAGCTCCTCTGGTGATAGTCCAGAAGCACTGTGGACAGCGGCGGTTCGGCCTTCTTCCCGTTTACTATCAGCGCATTGTCCTTGATCTGAACCATCCTCTTCACCTTCATGTAGTTGTATATCTTGTAGTAAGAGACGTTGAAGCCCTTGCTCCTGAGCAGGTAATAGATCGTTCGCGATCCAATCCTGTACTTATCCCAGAGATCATCTATGAATTTCTTTTCCTCCTCGGTCAGCTCAGAATCCCTTGAGCTTTCGGGCAGCTCGCTTTCATGCAGGATCTGCTGTATCCTTCTCGGCGTCACATTGAACATCCTGGCGAGTTCAGTGACCTTGTATCCCTTCTTCACGCTATCTATTATGAACTTCCTATCCTCGGTGTTTAACATGTATTTCAAATTAACAACCAAGGTCAGGATAAGGCACTTTTTCGCAGCAATATATGTAGGATACACGTTCTTTTCCTGTGCATGGCCATGCGTAATTTCGCAATTCAATCGTGGATCATTAAATACCGATCCACTCACATACATATGTACACAGTGAAGCAGATGCCCATACTTAAATCACTAAAGAAGCTGAAGAAAATATTTCAGACTGACGATTCGAAGTCAGAATCGGGTATAGGCGTACTTATTGTCTTTATCGCGATGATCTTAGTTGCTGCTGTTGCCGCATCCGTGCTCATACACACGGCAGGGATCCTGCAGCAGAAGGCATCTAGCACCGGAACAACCACCATACAGCAGGTAGCTTCGGGCGTGGTCATAACCCAGATACTGGGCTATGACTATGCCAATCCACCTGAGGCTGGTGGCATTTCCTATCTTGCAATATTCGTCACCGTTAACTCCGGCGGGTCTTCAGTTGATCTATCGAATACAACCATAACGCTGTCGGTAGGCGGCGTGACCGCGGTGCTGGTCTACAACACCAGCATATTCTATGATATAGCGGGCACGGGATCGGCCAACATATTCTCAGCGCCTGTCTGGGGCGAACTCTCAGCAGCGCACAAAGACCCAACAAACTTCGGGATACTGGTCGAGTCAGATCCGTCACATTCGATGACTGGGCTGTATCCGGTACTCAGCACTGGAGATGTTGCTGCGTTGATAATAAACGTCACGAACACGTTCGGAACGAACATAACGCAGGGATCTGCGGTGAGCGGGCAGATAACGCCTGAGGTTGGTTCGCCAGCGCTCATAGACTTCAACGCACCCACATCGTTCGCAACCAAATCAATAGTGATAAGCTGATGACCCACAAATAGACTGCGAAACTTTCGTACGCCTTAGTGATCAGCGATTATGATAGACACAATAATTAAGGACGATGATCACTTAGCATTATACAATGGGAGATCAGATTTACCGCTATCGAGCCCAAGCTGCCGTTGTTCCCCTGTCCACCCTTTCATTCATTCTTAACTCCATCGTGAGATTTTTCGTTCCAGCTACGCTTCCATTTATTGTTGCATCGATGAGAATAGATCTGTTCAGGGGTTCGCTTCTCATCACAGCCTACTGGATCGGATACACAGCATTTCAGATACCAGGGGGTTTTCTTTCGGATCTATATGGGACGGCGACGATTAATAAGATATCACTTTTCCTGCTTGCAGCTCTTTTTGCTCTGCTGTATTTTTCCATTGAAGATTACACCGCAGTTTTTCTCATACAACTGTTCATGGGATCTGTGTCGGCCGTGATTTACATATCCGATGCTGCACTGGTTCAAAAATGGAATGCCAGAGAAAAGCGATCAGCGGCGCTTGGTGTATATCAATCTGGTTTCTTCGTTGGTGCATCGTTTGGAGAATATTTCGCAATATCATCCTACATAGTGTCGAAATCGCTTCCGTTCTTGATATTGATACCAATTCTGCTGATCGCAGCATCCATGAACGCACTGTTGATGAGAGATCCTGAGCTCACTGACAGGAAAATTTCGATATCAAAGAAGGTTGTATTTCCAGCAGTGCTCCGATTTTCGGCTGGATTTGCATACATCGGCTTCCTTGCCATGTTCTCGTCGATACTGTCTTATAAATTCCATGTGCCGGAAGATAGCATATTTTTATACTCATGGGTACCGGCAGTACTTGGCATATTCTCATCGCCGCTGGGCGGATTTGCATCAGCTCGGATGAAGAACGGAAGGCTCATCCTTGCTGTATTCCCTGTGATAGCCATAAGCATTGCTATGCTGGTGATAATCGACGTAAATTTCTGGCCTGCTATACTGATCTCGTCTTCATTGGGCTTTTTCTATGGAATCTACGCCGGACCTTCTATGTCCATGGCGTCAGATGTCTCAGCCAGCGACGCAAGCATATCCTCATCCAGTTCTATCCTGAATCTCAGCTCACAGGCCGGGGGTATGATATCTCCAGCCATAATGGGTTACGCTTATTCTGCATCTGATTCATTCGGTACAGGTATATTGGCCATATGCATTGTATCGACAGCTCTTGCCCTTCTATCTGCTTTTTATCTTAAGAGATCGGGTATAACGTAGCTTCAAAATGCTTATTCATAGAATTTGTATCAATATTATTTAAAAATTATTAAAATGCTTGCAAAGATTTATATGTATAATACTTTATATTCATATATGGCTGAAGGAAAACCGCTATCAGATGAGGATCAGGTTAAGGATATAATAGCAAGAGCCAACAGGATACCGGTCTGGTCCCTTCCGACGGCATTTCTCGCCATTATCGGTATAGGATATTTTTTCACATTCTATGACATATCCGATATAGGCCTGGCAATGCCGGCAATTGCACAGCAATTTCATATAGGCACTTCGCTCAGTCTTTTCATTGCGCTTTCGATAGGTCTAATAGGCTACGGCATAGGATCATATATAATAGGATCAATAGCAGATATATATGGAAGATACCGATCCATGATCCTGACGATGGGCTTAACGGCATTGGGTTCATTCGGAGATGCAATCTCTGTAAACGTTCCTGAGCTCACAATATTCCGTTTCATAACAGGTCTGGGGCTTGGGGCTGATCTCAACCTTGTATCCAGCTATGTCAGCGAGTTTGCGCCACCTGCCATGCGAGGCAAGATAACCGTATATACCTTTCTCATAGGTATACTGGGTCAGGCTATAACTCCGTTCGTTGGCCTTTCACTTGTGCCAGTTTACTATAATGGCTGGCGCTATCTTTTTGGTATAGGCGCCGTAATTGCTTTCATAGCACTTATACTCAGATTCGAGTTGCCGGAATCGCCAAGATGGCTTGCAGCAAAGGCCCACAATCTGGAGAAAGCCAGAAAGGTTCTTGATATGATGGAAGCTACGGCAATGAAGAAGGTTGGTAAACTGCCGGATCCGAAGCCTGAGGAGGTTGTACTTGAGGAGCAGAAATTCCCGACATTGTATCTCTTCAGGAGACCTTATTCAACAAGGCTAGGCTTGCTCGTTGTAATGTGGTTTTTCTGGTATATAGGGAACTACGCCTTCCTAGGTGACTCTGCGGCCATCCTGTCTTCCGCTGGGTTTTCTATTTCTTCCTCTATACTCTATCTTGCAGTCGGTGCGATTGGCTATCCAGTTGGTGCAGTGATAATGATATTTTCTGCTGACAGATTCGAACGAAAGCATGTCATCTTTGCGGATACGGTAGTTTGGTTCATCGGCCTGATGCTTTTCTCCTTTAAAGTGAGTGCATTCATATTCGCTGGTTCGTTCCTCGCGTCTATGGCGTTAGGTATGTATCTTCAGGTCGCATACACATATACGGCTGAAAATTATCCGACCAGGGCCAGATCTTCTGGTTTCGCGCTGACTGATGGCATAGGACATGTCGGAGGGGCATTCGGTGCACTATTCCTTCCAGTACTTGTTGCTTCATTCTCCTTTGCGTTCGGCTTCAGGTTCATAGCTATAACGGGTCTCATAGCCGGAATACTTGCAATGCTCGGGCCGAAAACTTCAAGCAGGACGCTTGAGGCAATCTCAGCATAATGAGATGATCCCTTTTTTATGTCTTAAGATCATAAAAATTCCTTAATTTTTTATAAAACTCCATTGTCTATCCATTTTCGAATGTGCCTGTCGATAATTTATTTCGTAAAAGGGTAAAACTTCTTTTCCGCATGTTTTTGATCTGTTCATTCATGGTGGGCCATTAGGTCTTTGTATTTGCCTGAAAGATAGGCTGATACAAGGTCTGATACAGTTTTGCCATCAGCAGAAACAAGCTTTATATTGTTTGCCCTAAAGTCCATGACCGCTCTCGGCCCCATCATGGACGCTATTATCACATCCGGATGCAGATCAATTATTGATCCATGAACTCCGCGCGCGCGTTTCTCTTCATCTTCGCCATGCCCCTCATCGTGCGGGCCCTCACCATTTACGAAGGTTATTTTGACATTTCTTCCATCGTCATCTGCATCTAGAACAGCGAGATACGGAGCACGCCCAAAATGTGGAGAAACGCGCGATTCCATTCCGTTCCTCTCAAGCACAGGTATCAGTATCCTAATTGACATATCTTATTCATTTCAAGGCGGTACAATAACGTTCTCATCTCAAATTGGGCATTAGACTATATTATACCAGGTAGAATTCTCAATATAAATATTGCGTCTGCTGTTGCCGGCCCCATATGCATGGGATTCAGAATCATTCAGATATATGATCCGGAATAGGTTTTTTCCTCATTGTATTTATTCATTTTTACTTCGATAAATATAAATAATATTTTAAAGATAAAGTTTCATGAAAGTGCGTTATATACGGTTGATAGTTTCTATAGCCGTTCTCATGGTACTTCTCTTTGCAAGTTTTTCATCCATAGGCCCACTTCCTCCACTATCCAAGATCCTGAATCCATCCTCAGGGGTATTCTCTCCTCCGCCATACTTCTACAGCCCTGGAAGCCAGAAGCTGTCTGTAAAATTCTCCAACGTCTCCGCCACCGTGATCGTGTACAGGCAGAGTGACGGCTTCATAGGCATAGCAAGCAACAGCACGGAGGCCCTTTACTATGAACAGGGCTATCTTGAGGCTGAATATAGGCTAGCACAGCTAGATTTCCTAAAGCGCACGGCGCTAGGCAATCTATCGGCAATAGCCGGCCCATCAACTTTGCAGACCGATATCTTCATGCGCGAGATCCAGCTTTACAATACCGCTGTGCTGGAGAGGCAGAACCTCAGCGCCAATAATCTGACGTACATCTATCTTAAATCCTTCGTGGCAGGCATAAATGCATACATAGGAAACCTGACCTATGCGAGGCTGCCTCTTCTGTTCAAGATACTGAATGCAAGGCCTCACGCCTGGAACGTCACAGACGTGCTTGCAGTTCAGCAGCTGTTCCTGTGGGAGAACAGTGCCGGTGGCCTGGACCCAATATACTTCAACTTCGCACTGCAGAAGATGCCGGAATCCGTCATAAAGGCCATATATCCGGCGTATCCAGCAGGTGTACAGCACCCCATAGTCCCGTACTCGCTCAACCCATCCATATACAAGGAACAGGGCGACATCAGGGATCTCAACCTCTACGTCCCATACGTTAATCTATCCGATCCGGAATACGCAGCCGTAAATGCCTTCTACACCAGCGCAATGACCGGCCTGGCGAAGGCGTCCATGTTATTCACAGGCATCTCGGATGCCTATGATATAAAGATGAACTACACGGTATTTCATGATTTCGGCAGCAACGATTGGGCTGTGAACGGCATACGCACATCAAACACATCAGCCATGCTCGCTAACGATCCGCACCTGACCACCAGCGTACCATCGATATGGATGGGTTTCCAGCTCGTTGCGCCAGGCATGAACGTCATAGGAGTCACATTTCCAGGCTTCCCAGGCGTTATACTGGGGCACAACCCGTACATAGCATGGGGCGCCACCAACGGACAGATACAGGAGACGTATTTCTATGCTGAACAGACCTCACCATCGCATCCAGAGGATTACTACTTCAACGGTTCCTGGGTGCCTTTCCAGGTGGAGAATGAAACCATACTGGTGAAGGGAGAGAAACCGGTGCACATCCATATATACCGCGCGGTCAACGGCGTGGTCATAAACAACAGCCTGGGCGTTCCCATAGCGATGGACTGGACAGGCTACATCCCGACCTATGAGATCACCTTCTTCCTGCACATCAACAGGGCGCACAGCGTTATGCAGTTCGTCCAGAACCTGACAAGGTACTTCAAGATCGCGATACAGAACTGGGCGGTCGCTGACAGCTCCGGAAATATAGGGATATTCCCATATGGGCTCTATCCGGTCATAGCGAAGGGCAACCCGAGGGGTATACTGCCTGGGAACGGATCATATGACTGGACCGGCTTCATTCCGCAGCAGTATCTTCCTAGCCTTTACGATCCGTCCACAGGCTTCGTCTTCTCGGCGAACCAGATAACCGTTTCTCCAAACTACCCATATTACATAGGGTGGGATTATGAGTCCGGCTACCGTGCCGATCAGATATACACGATGATAAACTCGACCTACGGTTTCAATTACGCGAAGATGGAGAAGATACAGCTCTGCGTGCACGACTTCACCACGGACGTATTTCTTAAGCCGCTATTGAATGCGCTGAATGAATCTGGGCTTAGCAATACGCCGGAATACTCGGCTCTGAAGTCATGGAACGGAAACATGGACATCAACTCGACGGCCGCAACCATATACTACTTCTTCATCAGGGACTTTGTCAGCAGCGTGTTTGAGCCATGGCTATCATACTACGGAATAAACGGCACATACGGCCTGGGCCAGACAGCATTCTTCCTCGGATCAGATGACTACTACCACGGCCCGCTCATAGAGGATCTCGTCAACTGGACAATGACGCATTACAACTCAACGTTCTTCAGCAATCCTGTATCCGGCGCAAAGGGAAATGAAACTACGGCAATGCTCGGGGCATACGCGATGGCGATAAACCAGATAACGAAGGACTACGGCACATACTCGTCCTCATGGCAGTGGGGCAACGTCCACAAGAGATACCTCTCCAGCTTCTTCGGCCTATCGGCGCTGAACACGCAGGAAGTTCCAGCTGCCGGCGACGGGAACACAATCAACGCAGCCGACAACAACCACGCAGGTTACCCAAACTACTCAACAAACTGCGCAACAGCAGCAACAACAGACTGGTGAGCATGTTCTTCACATCCTACCTGGAGGTAGGATAATTGGAGGTGAGATAACACCAAGGGTGCCCCCGCCACCAACACCACCAACCAAGACCACACAAGTTACACAAACTACCCAACAGCAACAGAAAAAGTCACAACAGAAGCAGCAACAATCTAGTGACTCCACCAACACATATGAGCAAACTGCTAAGTGGCTTGCGAATCAATTCATGAGTAATTATAACTCGGATCAAAGTGAGGGGGTTATATCTGCATCCACGGTTAATTCTGGCTATAACTTCTACGAGTACATGCAGTCACTGAAGCAGACTAACCCGCAGTTGTATAACCAACTAATTAATAACCCCACAATAAAGCAGGCATTGCAGACCTATGAGAAGTATGTAGCGCCAACAACCTCGTATGTCATGAGCT
>NZ_JAGDXM010000029.1:0-8413 GCF_023256435.1 Thermoplasma sp.
AGTCCAAGCGAGTTCGCCACTCTGCTGAGATCCTGTGTTCTGTCCTCGGGAACAGTCACGATGTAGGCATTCCTTATGGGTATTACCTTGGCATCAATGTCTTTGAACGTTTCTGGATCTACGTTCTTGTCTGGAATTATGTACGATTCGAAATGCCTTCCGTTGAATATGGATACATCGAAATCGTAACCCTTCATATATTCAAGTGCCGCAAGCCTGCTCTCTATGTCCTTCATCGATGCTGCTATATCATTCTCCTTCGTTACCGCAACCTTGAGATCATAATCTATATCGATCTTCGAGGCCTCATTGAGTATATCGGAAAGTGAGGAAAACTTGGCCCTACCGGATACATTCTTCTTTGGAAGTATGTTCTCATATCCACGGAAACGCTGGAGATAATCCATGACTGTCTTGGCCTGTTCTGAAGTTCTGCCAGGAGACAGCATTTTTTCTATATCCTCTTTAATCTCCTCTATCTGCATTACTCCCATGTCGTGCAGCGCGGATATTACCCTGTCTCTGTACGAATAGGGAGCTATTATCCTGATCTTCTGCATCCTAACAGGTCTCAACATACTATTCCTCTAAATACTCCGTGATGATGTCGAGCAGCATCTTCTCCAGATCCTTATCCTGAATGTTAAGCCTGATCTGTGAAGCCTTGGCTTTAGCGCCTTCGATTATTGCTGAAGCCTTCTGTTCAGCCTCTCTCCTCTTTGACTCAAGATATTCCTGATATTTTGCCTTCAGTTCTTCCTCTGTCTTTTCGAGATCGATGGTTTCCTTCTCCCTGGCTTCCTTGATGATCTTCTCCTGCTCCATCTTGAATTCGTTAATCTCTTCATCCGCACTCGTTTCCTTTTCCTTGATGATCCTTATTGTCTCAACATCGTCCATACACATCAGCTCCATACAAGCGCAAGTATGAATGCAGCAACAAGCACGTTCAACAGCATTATCAGGTTCCTTATGATCATGAACTTTTTGATAACTTTTGGATCCTTGGCTCTGCTGATATCGATATTTTTCGTGTACTTCTTAATTCCGATATCATACCAGGGGTTCTTACTCATTCTGCGCCTCTATCTTTCTCTTTATGGTCTTGAGGGTGGTGAACGTATCCCTTTCCCTCTCGTCCAGCATCATCTTTATCATCTTTGCCTGATACTCAAGCCTTGGTATCAGTATATTCTCTATGGCATTGCTCCTCCTCTTTGTCCTGTCGATCTCCACAAGTAGATTTCGAAGGGAATTTTCCTTTTCAACTATTAGGATGAGATCAAAGAATAGTTTCTGGAATCTCCTTATTGAATCATCAATCGCCACCGGAACCGATATCGTACGGTATACGTCTGAGAGTATTGAGAGATTGTATGACACATCCAGCGTCGGTATGTTGACGCCCATCACATTCCTGGAGTTCATGTTGATCCTTGAATCGCTTGACATGTTGGCGATCCTTTCGAGTGCGAGAGAACCCTCGAGTACGCTGGCAATCTTTATCATGTTGAGGGCATCAACAACCTCCTTTCTCAGGTTTTCCTTCATGCCCCTTATGGTCCTGCTTATCTGCAGGAATTCATATATCAGGGCAGATCTCTTCATCTTGAGCAGATCAAGCCCTTTCCTTGCAAGCCTTATCCTCCTTCTCGTACGAATCAGTTCTATTCGTGTGGGTCTTATGTCCATGGTCACTCCTTCTTCCATCTTCCATATTTCTGTATGTGATCCGGTTTAACCCTCTTCATATCCTGCACAGGAAGATCGGCGAGCAGTTCCCATCCAAGATTCAGTGTGTCCTCTATGGAACGGTCCTCGAAGAAACCCTGCTTCAAATATCTGTTTTCAAAGGTATCTGCAAAATGCAGGTACTTCCTATCGTTCTGGCTGAGAGCCTCCTCTCCCACTATAGCGGTTAGCGATCTCAGATCCTTTCCGGATGCATATGCGGCATAAAGCTGATCCGCCAGGCCTCTGTGATCCTCCCTGGTTCTGCCCTTGCCGATACCCTGGTTCATGAGCCTTGAGAGCGAGAGCAGAACATCTATGCCAGGATAAAGATCCTTTCTGTTCAGATCCCTAGATATCACTACCTGCCCCTCAGTTATGTATCCTGTGAGATCCGGCACAGGATGAGTTATATCATCGCCTGGCATGGTCAGGATGGGTATCTGTGTTATTGAACCGTTGTTTCCCTTTAGTTTTCCGGCTCTTTCATAGATGGTGCTGAGATCGGTGTACATGTATCCCGGATAACCTCTTCTTCCGGGAACCTCCTCCCTTGCGGCCGATATTTCCCTCAGCGCCTCGCAGTAATTCGTCATGTCCGTAAGTATGACCAGTATATGCATTCCCTTCTGGAAGGCCAGATATTCTGCTGTGGTAAGCGCTATCCTTGGCAGTATTATCCTCTCCATGGATGGATCGGAGGAAAGGTTCAGGAACATGACTGATCTTGAAAGCGCACCGGTCTCCCTGAACTGGTTAGTGAAGTAGTTTGCCTCCTCGCTCGTTATGCCCATGGCTCCGAAGACAACGGCGAAATTTTCAGATGAGTCCAGGACCTTGGCCTGCCTGGCTATCTGCGCAGCGAGCTGATTGTGCGGCAATCCTGATCCTGAGAATATTGGCAGCTTCTGTCCCCTTACGAGGGTGTTCATTCCGTCTATGGCTGAGATTCCGGTCTCTATGAACTCTGAAGGCTCCTCCCTCGAATACGGATTGATGGCGTTGCTTGTTATCTCCATCTTTTCCTTTGCTATTATCTCTGGGCCGCCGTCTATGGGTTCTCCTATGCCGTTGAATACCCTGCCAAGCATGTCCTCAGATATGGGCAGCCTGGCAACCTCTCCTCTGAATCTGACCTTCGTGCCTTCGGTTCCTATGCCAGTGGTGGCGCCGAATATCTGCACGATCGCCAGCCCCTTCCTTGTATCAAGTACCTGCCCCTGCCTGACTTCGCCGTTCTCCAGCTCTATGTCAACCATCTCGTTGTAGGCTGCATTTGGGACGTTCTCAACGAACAGAAGAGGACCGCTTATCTGTGAAACTGACTTATATGTTAGCTTCGGCATTTTTCTCACCAATAAAGTTTCCATACTCCTTGTGGATCTCGTCAACAAGATCTTTGTAATAGGATTCGATCTGAGATTCCGGCACTATCTTCATCCTGGACAGCTTTTCCCTCACGGCAAGTGATGCCAGATTGTCCATGGTTGCGCCAGAATCAAGCGCCCTGTTCTGATATTCATCGATCTCCATTATGGCCTTAAGCATCAGATACTGCTTCTTTAGGGAGCAGTATGCATCTATCTCATCGAATGCGCTCTGCTGAAGGAAATCTTCCCTTATTATCCTGGCAACGTCCAGTATGGATTTCTCTTTTTCAGGCATTGCATCATAACCTACCAGCTGCGCAACCTCCTGAAGTTCGCTCTCGCGCTGCAGGATCTCCATCGTCCTCTCCCTGAGCGCTGACCATTCTGAGGCCACATTCTTATCATACCAGGCCTTAAGATCTTCCGTATAAAGCGAATAACTGTTGAGCCAGTTGATGGATGGGAAATGCCTCCTGTTTGCCAGAGATGCATCAAGAGCCCAGAAAACCCTGGTCACACGGAGCGTGTTCTGCGAAACCGGCTCAGATATATCACCGCCCGGAGGAGATACCGCACCTATGACCGTGATAGAACCGTACCTCTCCTCAGGCGAAATAAGTCTAGCCCTTCCAGACCTCTCATAGAATTCAGATACCCTTCTGCCGAGATATGCCGGATAACCCTCCTCACCAGGCATCTCCTCTAGCCTGCCGGAGATCTCTCTCAGGGCCTCAGCCCACCTTGACGTGCTGTCGGCCATTAGGGCAACATCATATCCCATGTCCCTGTAGTACTCAGCTATTGATATGCCTGTGTATATACTGGCTTCCCTTGCCGCCACGGGCATATTCGATGTGTTCGCTATCAGGACAGTCCTGTCCATAAGGGGCTGCCCCGTATTCGGATCCTTTAGCTCCGGAAATGTTGTGAGTATCTCTGTCATCTCATTTCCGCGCTCTCCGCAACCTATGTAAACAACTATGTTGGCATCGCTCCATTTGGCGAGCTGATGCTGTATCACCGTATTGTGAAGAATTATGAAGCCATCTCCTCCCACGAAGTTATATCCGAAATCAGGAACCGTGAGGTCATAGACGTCAAAAACACCGTATCTGACGTCCCTTTCCACGATAGTGTCGAAGACCAGATTGATCGAAGCGACCAGGACATCAGAATTGCCGTCCTCAGATAGGTCAGCGCATGCTATCCTGTCCCCCTCAGACACATCCTGTGCAGGTTTTTCCACTATGCTACCTCCGGACTCTACGAACAGCTTATGTACAGGCGTTACGCTGACCGTGCGCCCTCCGGCTGTGACTATTCTGACAAGCGCATTGCTCTTGCCGTGGTATACAGCATATGATGTGCTCTCCACTATGTCTCTTCCGACCAGTGAATAGATCTTCAAAGGTTCCTTCAACCTTACGATCTCTTCAACACCGTTCCCCTCAACTTCGTTAGCGGGATCTTTCAAAGCGCTTCTGAAGATCTCCTCTATGCTCTTTTCGCCATCCCTCAGCAGCACGGGTGTATCTCCAGATACGCATTTTCCGCTTCCGAATGGCCCTGGCACTGCTGCCGTACCTCCCTTCGCGACTGGGAAGAGTGCATCTATGACGCGCTGTCCTGTCACAAGAGGCAGTTCAGGAGGGAGCTTCCTCTGCACCCTCCTTGCCTTCCTCACCGGCCAGGTCGTCATCATCTGAATTTCATAATTCTTACCGTTTCCTGCAACCGCTGCGATGGTATCCTCGACCGTGTGATCGCCGTCGGCTATCATGGTCACCTTGCCCGAGATACCCTCCGGCACCATTATACGGTGGGTTATAAGCGACGTCTCCTGAACGGTACCGAGTATCTGTCCGGGAGAAACGCTGTCTCCCTTCTTCACAGCGGGAATGAACTCCCATTTCTTCTTTCTGTCTAGCGCCGGCGGGTTGAGGCCGCGTGCTATGAAATCTCCGGACGTGTTCTTTATCACGTCAAGTGGCCTCTGTATGCCGTCGTAGATGGATCTCAATATTCCAGGACCAAGTTCGACGGACAACGGTCTCTTCGTATTTTCAACCCTCTCATCAGGCCTTATCCCGGCTGTATCATCATAAACCTGAATTGTGGATTTGTTTCCCTCTATCTTGATTATCTCCCCTATCAGGCCCATGTCGCCTACCTTAACGACATCATACATCTTTGCGTCTTCTACATCTTCGGCCACGACAACTGGACCCGAAATTCTGATTATCTTTCCCATGGATTCACCTCAAACATTTCCTATATCTATACCGAGGATCCTCTTCGCCATCTCCTCTATGGTCTCTTCTTCCTTCACTCCGGGAAGAGGTATGAAGACGACTAGAGGCTTTGATGAAATTTCAACATTCCTGAGCGTTCTCTTATCTAGCATATTCTTTACATTTTCAGAAACTATTATTATATTGCATGTTGGGTTTTCAAAGATCTCAAGAAATTTCTTGAGGAGGTCCTTGCCCTCAGCTATTATCGTGTGCTGGATTCCAAGGAGCCTGAAGCCAAGGACAATATCCCTTTCGCCCAGAACAGTTATGCAGCTCTCCATCACACCATCTCCGTTATGAGCAGTTTTTCCGCTATCTCCCTTGGCATGCCGTTGACCTTTGAGAGATATATGGTTCTCACGTTGTGCCTTTCAAACTCGCTTTTCAGGATGAAATAGAAGATGCTGTCAAGCGACAGCGGAAGCATGGACATGGTGTCCATGTAGCGCCTGGCAATTATGTTTCTCAGGGCAATATCGAAATGATAAAGATCGTTGGACTCCTGATACTCCTTCTTCTGGGGTTCAAGGTCATAATACGGCCTAAGAGAATCCACAACGGATATTACGTCCTGCGAGGAGTATATCTCACGAAGCTTCCCCGTGCTGATATTTCCACCCTCCATTATGCCGGACGATATCCTCTCAAAGGATATCTTCAGGACCTTACCCTTGAGCATCGTGACTATGTTCTGCCTGTCTATCTCGGATCTCACATAATTCAGCACAGGCCCCTCATCGCCGCGGTAATATTTCAGCGAAGAAATCAGGTTCATGTAGTAGTACCTGTCAAGAGAATAAAGCATGGGCGATATGTCTCCAGTCTTCCTGTAATCTTCAAGGAACTGCATCATGTATGTCCCATATCCGAATCTGGCCAGATAGTTGAGTATGGCCTCGACGTTTGACAGATTTATCATATTCCTATAATCTTCATTCGTGAGCGTCCCGGTCATTATGCCAAGAGGAACATCACGGAAGCTTATTAGGAAGGGCTCAGCATCCCTTATCCCATGGCCAAGGAATTTTGCGGAGATGACGGTCTTTATATTCTCTATATCCCACTTGCTCAGGTAGGCCGTGATCGCATTCTTTGCAAGTGGAGGCACGGAGAAAAGGGCTATCCTGTTGTTCCTGACCATGTGCCTGTTCACAGCCATCTCGGTCAATTCAGGATCTTTGAAGATGGCGGAAAGGCTGTCGAAATCTTCTCTATACGGTCCATTATAGAGGAAAGCGGACACATCCTTCGGATCCGACATGGAGAGCATCTGGTCTATCTGCTGGCGGCTGAAGAACTCTGTCTGATAAACCCTTAGCCTTCCAAAAGATCCTATGTAGGTGGAATCCATTTCAATCCTCTATCATGGAATATAGCCGTACCTTGAGCTGTTCCAGGATATCATTCTCTATCTTTGATAATCTGAGATCGAGTTCGACCCTGCCATCCTTCGTCGTGGCAAGAATGCCGCCGAACGGATCCACGTCTCCAAAATCAACATTCTTGTCTAGAATCTTATCGCGATCTGCTTTATTGGCCTTGATCACGCAGTCCGGCCCAAGGGATTTTCTGGACACATCGATCATCTTCTTCAGTATGTCCGCGTATTCCTTAGACTGTGGAAGGTTCTTTATCCATTCGTCGGCCTTGGCAGCGTACTGATCCAGTATCTCCTGAACCCTCATCCTTATGGTATTCCTTGCCTCGACGTTGGCCCTGTCTATGATTGAGCTGTATAATCTATCGCCTTCCTCCTTCATTCTGTTCTCATATTCCATCTGCAGGGCCTGGATCTTCTCTTCCCTCTCCCGCTCTATCTTTGCGGTTTCCTGAGACGCAGCATCCGCTATCTGCTTCTTCCGCTCTTCCTTATCGCGTTCTATATCATTCAGCACTTCTTCAAGGGACATGGAGATCAGATTATGTGTAGCAGCAGTATGATACCTAGGGCAAGACCTATAACCCAGAGTGTCTCAGGTATGACGAAGAAGAACAGCACCTGACCGAATTTTTCAGGCTTTTCTGCGATTATACCCATACCTGCGGCCCCAATACCCTGCTGAGCCATACCAGTACCTATCAGGCCACCGGCTATTGAGATCGAAGCCGCAATAGCTAAGAGAGCATCCACTGTAGTTACCATTAATACACCCAATCGGTCATTTTCGGAGCATATATAAAAGTAACCATTTGTATATTCGTTGTCGGAATCATTAATCTGTATAGAAAATACAAGAAAAAATTGTTATTTCCGATCTGTTGTCTCAGTATATAAATAAAATGTCGCATTCATGCTAATTATTTAAATAACACGATTATTAATTTGCACTGACAAATGCTTACATTCTTTATCACTCATAAAAAGTGTATTTAACCACCCAGCGATCTGTGATTATGTCATATGAAGATGCCCAGTACATAAGAGAAATGGCGATGAAGCACAGCGACATGTTCGGAGACGGCATCGCTCTGATCGCCTCTGAAAATATAATGAGCCCGCTGGCGAAGGAAGTCATGATCAGCGATCTCGAATCCAGGTACGCCGAGGGGTTGCCACATCACAGGTACTATCAGGGAAACTACTACGTCGATCTCATAGAGGACAGAACAAACGAACTTCTTTCAAAGCTTTTCAGGACGAGCCAGACCGATCCGAGACCAATATCAGGAACCAATGCAAATTCAGCCGCCATATACGCACTTGCAGGCCCAGGCGATCTTGTTGCTGCGCCTGCACTATCTGGCGGCGGCCATATAAGCGCTGCCGAATTCGGAATCCTTGGTATGCGTTCCGTGCGCACAATAAACTATCCCTACGATAAGGATACAATGACCATAGATCCGGACGAAGCCTCAAAGATGATAATTAAGGAGAAGCCAAAGGTGTGTCTATTCGGTCAGTCTGTATTCATGTTCCCGGTACCCCTTAAGGAGATGTCTGATGCATTCAGAGAAGCAGGCTGCAAGGTTTGGTACGACGGAGCGCATGTTCTCGGTCTTATAGCTGGCGGTAAATTC
>NZ_JAGDXM010000029.1:8423-11024 GCF_023256435.1 Thermoplasma sp.
AAGGGGCAGATATAATGACTGGCAGCACACACAAGACGTTCCCTGGCCCACAGCACGGCGTTGTACTGGGCAACACGGACGAAGAGACATGGAAGGCTGTCAGGCGGGCAGTATTCCCTGGAGTACTGAGCAACCACCACCTCAACGCTATGGCAGCTCTTGGCATAACAGCAGCTGAGGAGCTGGAATTTGGAAGGAAATACGCAGAAGATATAATAGCTAATGCCAAGACGCTTGCAGAGGAGCTCTATGCAAACGGATTCAAGGTCCTTGCTGAGAAAAGGGGCTTCACCGAATCGCACACAATGGCGGTGGACGTCAGCGGCAACGGCGGAGGAAAATATGTGGCAGAAACCCTTGAAAAATGCGGTATAATACTCAATAAGAACCTGCTTCCATGGGATGACAACAAGAAATCACAGAACCCAAGTGGCATCAGGATTGGAGTACAGGAGGCAACGCGCGTCGGTATGGGAAAATCAGAAATGAAGGAGATAGCGTCGTTCATAACCAGAGCCATAATAAAGCATGAGGATCCGGACAGAATCAGGCAGGACGTGAAACAGCTAAAATCTGGATTCAGAGAGGTCAAATACTGCTATGGAAAGATGGATGGATATTCATACATAAAACTGATCTGAAAGGCGCTTGATCGAAGAAAATCCGGATCGATTCGGATGAGATCCGGATCCATGATCATTTTCCCATAGTTTGATCATTCTTATGAAACGATGTTTCTGAATTAATCCAGATATATCTTGATATATCTAACGGAAACATCAGCTTCAATTTTCCTGATGTGCGATGGTATTCGCGTTGAAGGCATCGTACGTCGAAGCATACATCTGTGAAATATTCGATGGCATATTCTGATAAAGATGTATATAAATTTAAAGTAATACAAATCAATAATAGAAAAATGTTATATATAAACTATGATTTTTCATGTCATGGGCTTCAACTTTGTTAGAGACGTGATAGAAAAGAATGATAAGAGAAAAACTGCCCTGATAGTATCTGATAGCGATCTAAACTCCAAGAGCGAAACATATGGAATGTTCCTCAAGAAATCCTATAGGCTTGCAAATTATCTCTATGATCTGAAGGTCAGGCCAGGGAACAGGATAATGATTATGATGGAGAACTCGCTCGAAATATACCATGGGGTGACGGCTTCAATAGCCTTGGGAGCCGTATATGCGCCTACAGCATCGATACTGCCTGACGCACAGATACAGTACAGGGTCGATCATTTACATCCGAAGGTCATACTAGCCGACAACGGATCCTGTGAGCGGCTAAAACAGTACAGCGATAGAGTGATAAATCTGGAAGATGGAAGCTTATCAAGCAAACTGGAGGAATATCCGGAAACCTTCAGCAGATTCTTCGATGATCCATCGGCGGATCATGTCATATTCTTCACATCAGGGACAGAGGGAAATCCAAAGATGGTGCTGCACAACAACACCTATCCAATGGGTCACAAAACAACCGCTAAGTGGCTGGATCTCAAGGCGCACGATACCCACTGGAACATAAGCAGCCCAGGGTGGGCAAAATGGGGATGGTCATCGTACTATTCGCCCATGATAGCAGGGTCGACCGTATTCAACATGAAATACAGGAAGTTCGATCCAGAGAATGCTCTAAACGCAATGGAAAAATTCTCCATAACAAGCATATGCGCTCCACCCACCGTGTGGCGCATGTTTCTGCTTCAGGATCTGACGTCTAGAAGGCTCAAGCTGAGAAAAGCGGCTTCAGCTGGAGAACCGCTGAATCCAGAGATAATCGATCGTATAAGGAACACCCTCGGCGTGACGGTAAAGGATGGCTACGGTCAATCAGAATCCACCCTCATGGTTGGCAATCTTGAGAACCAGAGAATAAAGCCCGGATCCATGGGCAAGCCGCTCGATCCATACAGGATACTGATAGTGGATGATTCCGGGAATCGCCTGCCCCCAAATACCCCGGGATACATTGCAGTCGATGTTAGCAGAAGGCCTGAGGGCCTTTTCGTATCATACATGAACGATCCATCGCTGACCGCAGAACGCTTCAGAAACGGCCTGTACTATACAGGCGATATGGGTTATATGGACGATGACGGATATGTGTGGTTCGTATCCAGATCCGATGACGTGATAAAGTCATCTGACTACAGAATAGGGCCATTTGAGGTTGAATCAGCACTTCTGAGGCATCCGGCGGTGGCTGAATCTGCAGTGGTTGGAACACCTGACGAGATACGTGGAGATCTGGTGAAGGCCTTCGTTGTTCTGAAATCAGGTTACAGCCCGTCCGAGGATCTTGCCAGAGAGCTCAGCATGCATGTTAGGAACCTGGTCGGCCCTCATGCAAGGCCAAAGAAGATAGAGTTTGTCAGTGATCTGCCGAAGACGATAAGCGGAAAGATAATAAGAAAGGAGCTTAGGAAGATCGAGCTGGAGAAATATAGGGGATCCAGATCCGGTTCCGGGGAAAAATCTATGGGATTCGAATTCTATGTGGACTGAAAACCGAAAATAATTTTATCTTACAGATAAATGTTTAAGGCTCCGCCTTTGAGACGGATTATGTCCATTTGAATTACTC
>NZ_JAGDXM010000022.1:0-44294 GCF_023256435.1 Thermoplasma sp.
GAAGGGAGTCCGCGTATCTCATCGATGAAGCATTTTAGAGTTACAGCTTCCCCCGAACCCCTAACTTCTCTTTTAAATATAATTAAATCTAGGCTTGTATTGATCTATCATACTTAATTTTCGTCTGAAGTCACATAGGTTTTGGGGCTGTCATCATAGATCTTATGAGATCGTTTTCATGAACGATCCAGATCTTGGCAGTTCTTGTTCATCTGAGTCTGCCTGACATGTATATACCAACGCTCATAATGGCGAATCCAATCAGCATCGTTCTGGAGATGCCCTCGTGCAGAATGATCAGGGACAGCACGACGCTTATCGCCGGCACTATGAAAAAGTAGGCGGATATGGCACTCACCCTGTATTTTCTGTAGAGCGTAAGGAAGATGAAGTAAGCCACCGCGGTGCCGAGGGAACCCATGTACAGCATGATAAGGTTAAACTGAGGGATCATCAGGTTTCTGTTTATTCCTCCGGTGATCAGTGCTATCACCAGAACGATCGGCATCGCATACAGCAGCTGAAGTGTGTTCAGGCCGGCAGAATCGTATCCAGTCAGGAATTTCCTGTAGAATACCGTTCCAAGAGCCCAACTCAGAGCCGCGAGTATTAGCATGATGAGATCCAGATAGTCGGATACATCAACCGATCTTAAGAATATTATCACCAGGCCAGCAAAGCCAAGTGCAACGCCCGTTGCCTTGCCCCTTCCAAATCTATCATTGAGCAGGAAATAGGAAGCCGCAAGGGACATTATTGGATAGGAATATATTATTATGGATGTGAGGGACGCGCTTACGCCGGTTTCGCCGAAGAACCAGAGCGAAAAGAATGCGGTTATGTTAAGGTTCGCAAGCACGAAAACCTTAAGGTGCTCTGCGAACGTTCTGGGAAACTTTATCTGCCTGAAGAAAAGTGCAGAGGAGAATGCCAGTGCGTATAGAACCCGCATGAGCAGGATGGATGAGGAAACGTCGTAGTTGTAGGCATATTTCACCATTATGTAGTTGAGGCCCCAGAAAAACGCCATGAAGAAAAACAACGCAGGCTCTCCGTATTTCTGCATCCCGTGGTGATTTCCAGGTCGATTATATTACTTTTGAATTCCATGGATAAAGATAATCCATTTATCCTCGAAATGGATCATCCGAAAGTAGAAGATGTCGCAGCTGGATCGAACAAGCCTTATCCAGTACTTCAACAACAACGGTGTACTGATATCTCCCGAGGCGCTGGATAAGATCATAAAATACTCATCGAGTTCCCTCATAGAGGAGCTTATAAAAAATTCTGATGGTTATATTGATGAAAAGTACGTGGATCGTTATGTTTCCAGGCCCAAGATTAAGAACGATTATGAGGTATACATACCTGATGTCCGTTTCAATGCCTCAATAGAGGATTTCAGGAAGATGTTCGTAAGCAAGTACGAGAAGCTGAGCAAGATCATAACTTCAAGCTCATCAATGCGCGGTTCTGTGAGTATAAAGACCGCGAAGAGATCTCAGGGTGAAGTGAAGGTCGTCGGCATGGTATCTGAGGTCTCTATGACCAAAAACGGGCACAAGCGCATAGTGATCGAGGACCTTGACGATTCGATCACGGCCATCGTGATGAAGGACAGGGGGCCGGTGAACGAGATAATCTTGGAGGACGAGGTGATCGGAATAATCGGCAGTGTGAGCCAGTCCTCAAAGGATCCTGTGATCTTCGTAAATGAGATCATCCGGCCTGATATACCGTATAGAATAATCGATGAGGAAAAGCACGACCCAGTATACGTCGCGTCAATATCAGATATACATGTGGGGAGCAAGACATTCAGGAAGAGTCAATTTGAGGATATGGTCAGGTGGCTCTCTGGATCAGATGATGACGCTTCAAAGGTAAAATACCTCATACTGAGTGGAGACGTGGTTGATGGAATAGGTGTGTATCCAGATCAGGAAAATGATCTGGAGATACTGAACCCTCTGGAACAGTATGGAAGGTTGGCCGAATATCTAGTGGATATCCCTGAAGATATAAAGGTCTTCATAATGCCTGGGAACCATGATACGGTGAGGCTGTCAGAGCCACAGCCGGTGTTTCCTCCAAAGATCCGCGATCTCTTCGAGCCCAATGTGGCCTTCCTGCCAAATCCATACAATCTGAAGCTGGAGGGCAAGAACGTTCTGGTTTATCATGGGATGTCTCTGAACGACATGATAGAGCTGATACCCGGTGCCAACTATGATAGCATAGGCAAGGCAATAGAGGCGATACTTGTGAGGAGGCACCTGAGCCCAAAATACGGGGGAAATACGCCCATGATACCTTCTGCAGTTGATTATCACGTCATAGAGGAGGTTCCGGATATATTCATAACCGGGCACATACATTCCCATTACATAGGCAACTATAAAGGAGTAAGATACGTCAATTCTTCAACATGGCAGTCCCAGACAGAGTACCAGAAGATGATGAACTTCAACCCAAAGCCTTCAAAGCTGACGCTATTCGATCTATATTCCAGATCGGTCATAATAAAGGATTTTGACAATGGGTCATAGCGTCTTCTTTATTATTGCGTCGATCTCATCCTTGAAAACCCGCACAAGATCTTCATACATCTCGGACTTAACGCCTTCCGGTGCACTTACAAGGCCTATCTTCGCTATTATCTTAGCCATGCTTATCATGGCATCATACTGTTTTATGCGCGATTCCATGAACTCCTCTAATACATTTGCAAGTTCCTTCTTTATGCTCTCGTCCTCGTTCATCTTCTTCTTTATATATTCCTTTATGAGATCCTTCACTATATCGCGAACAGCCTCGAGGTACAGATCCTCGGTCGGCATCGCCTTCATAAAATTCTTAAAATATTTCTCAAGATCATCGTCCATGGAAAAACATCATTAGATGGAATAAAGAATTTTTGTAGGATCACATTCTATTTGCTCTTCTCTCTCTTTTGAGGCGCCTAATCCTCTTCTTTCTCCATTTCCATCTCATCTTTCCGCGCTTTTTCCAGTCCCTTGAACTTCTCTTCAACCAAACACCTCTGATCGCTAAAGTGTGACGTTGACCTGATTGAACCACCATATATGAAAGTTATTGCTGGTTGAAGGGATCGTTCGGCAGAACATTGAAGCCATCGCAGATGCTGAATATAAAAATATTTTTCAGTTGGGAACGTCTCAGTCCGCGTTTCCGTGGCAGAAGTAACTCGATATGTACCTGTCGTATGCGGACATCTCCACTGCATACACTGAGGGTACTTTCGTGTATCTCTTTATGGCCTCCCTAACAACATCCTCAACGTCTCCCATAGCAGACAGTTCGCTATACAGCGCATCATCTATCTCTATCTTTGCCATTGATAATCATACTCTTGCATGCTATTTATATTTTGCTATATTGGACTTCGTCAAATGACGTATGAAATCACATTCTGCGTATCGTTTTCATCAATGAAATACCACACATATTAATAATCGATGTATATCAGGAATATTGATATGGCTCTGTCGCGGAGCGATGCCGTACTGATACCAGTTCTTGCAGGGGTGATGATGGGTGCGATCGACAGCACGATAGTCGTACTAGCGCTGCCCACCATATCAGATAGCCTCAGAGCGCCACTGTCAATCTCAATATGGATTATACTTGCATACCTACTGACGGCTGCAGTCACAACAACACAGTTCGGGCGCCTAGGCGATATGAAGTCCAGAAAGACCATATTCAACAGCGGCATGCTGATCTTCACCGCCGGTTCTTTTCTCTGTGGCGTATCGCCCAATATAGAGTCGCTGATCGCATTCAGATTCGTGCAAGCGGCCGGAGGTTCAATGATGCAGGCCAACTCCGGATCCATAATAGCGGACAGCTTTCCGCCAAATCTCAGGGGCCGTGCTTATGGTTATACTTCAGTGGGATGGAACTCAGGTGCGACGCTTGGGATAGTGCTGGGAGGAATAATAACAACGCTCATTGGATGGCGATACATTTTCTACATAAACGTTCCAATCGGCCTGATATCGTTCTATTTCGCCGTGAAATACATAGGGCATGGTGAAACGCGTACAACGCATCTGGACATTCCAGGCGTCGTAACACTTTCGGCTGCCCTAGTATCTTTATCTTATGCGGCGACGGACTTCACCTCGCACGGCTTAGACGCGATCAACGAGGCCTTGCTGCTCTTTGGTTTCATCATGATAATCATATTCATATTCTTGGAAAGAACGAACAGCGACGCACTTCTCCCCGTGAGCATGTTTCAGAATAGGGTTTTCAATTTCTCCATATTGGCGGCTTTTCTCCAGAGTCTGGGATATCTTGCAGTCACATTCATAATAATCATGTATCTGCAGGGGCTTCGCGGTCTTTCTCCTCTGGACAGCTCGCTGCTTCTCGTACCGGGATATGTGCTGGGCGGTTTCACAGGTCCAGTATTCGGTAAGTTATCGGACAGGGTAGGCGCCAGGCTGCCGGCAACCTTGGGCATGATGCTGATGGCTGTCGCCATAGTCATGTACATGCAGCTAAGCCTCTCCACTCCCCTATATTACATAATACCCATTTCGATAATATCCGGGTTAGGTTCATCCATGTTCTTCCCGGCAAATAACAGCGCCGTGATGGCCAGCTCTCCTGTCAGGACGTATGGCGGCGCCTCCGGCCTGCTCAGGACTATGGCCAACATCGGTATGCTGGGCTCTTTCGTGCTTGCCATAACCGTTTCCACGCTATCTATACCCAGATACATAGCATTTGAGGTATTCGCAGGGGTAGGGCATCTCGTGGGCGGTGTTTCTGCATCATTTCTGGACGGCATACATACGGCTCTTGCCGTATCACTCGGGATCATACTGGTAGGTGCCATTTTTTCCTTCATAAGGGGCAAGGAGGAGAGAAAGAGCGGTTCGGTGTCAATGCCACACAGCAGCAATGATCCAAAGTAAATCGCTCTGTTATGAAACCTGCGGTTAAATGAGGTAGTGATGCACTTCAGCAGATCATTCATGATGCCAGATCAATACATTGCGAATCTGCGGTCATCTGCATGTGGGAATATGTATCATATACTCCCGGACACAGCATTTTCACTTGTTTCGCAGATACACCGCACAAGCTATGACAATCTCTATATATTCTCTAAAACTGACCATACGTGCTTGAGAAAGTGATAGAGGTCGATCATCTCCGGCAAACTTATGATGGCAGGAATTTTGTCGTGGATGACGTTT
The DNA here is from genome assembly GCF_023256435.1 of Thermoplasma sp. Lineage (GTDB taxonomy): Archaea > Thermoplasmatota > Thermoplasmata > Thermoplasmatales > Thermoplasmataceae > Thermoplasma. Next base: position 5,238 of record NZ_JAGDXM010000022.1, read on the forward strand.
CATTCTATGTATCAAAGGGGGAAATATACGGCCTCCTTGGAAAAAACGGTGCGGGAAAGACCACGACGATCCGCACGATGACCACTATACTCCCAGTTCACTATGGAAAGGTCAGAATCCTCGGTATGGATGTTTCTGAGAATGCCGAAAGGATAAGAAAACGCATAGGGGTTGTACTCCAGAACGAATCCTTCGATTTTGCAAGCGTCGAGAGAAATCTGAAGGTCTACGGTATGCTTTGGGATGTCCCAAGAGAGGTGCTGAAAGCAAGAATAGAGGAGGTGCTGGAGGTTTTTGACCTTTCCTCCCTGAGAAAGGTCAGGGCGATGGAGCTATCCGGGGGCCAGAAGAAGAGGCTTCAGGTGGCCAGGGAATTTCTCCACGACATGGATCTGCTCTTCCTGGATGAGCCCACCGTTGGTCTCGATCCTATAATGCGGCGGTCCGTGCTCAACTACATAAGGGATAAAGCGAGAAAGGGCCTGACCGTGCTTTACACAACTCAGATCATGGAGGAGGCGGACTATCTGTGCGATAGGATAGCTATAATGAACAAGGGGAAGATAGTCGCTGAGGGTACAAGTTCCGACCTGAAAGCTAAATACGGAGATCTGAAGACGATACATGTCATAATCTCAGGGGAACTTGATTACAATAGCCTTAAGGTAAAATTTCCTGAAGACGTCATAGTTGATAACGATGAGATAAGGATAGTTTCCAAAAACGTAGAGGACATACTTCCTGATCTCATAATCTATCTGAAGGCGAGAGGCATCAGGATCGAGAGGATCAGTGTGGAGGAAAGTAGTCTGGACGACGTCTTTCTGAAGGTGGTGTCATGATACCTCCGTCTCTGCGGTTGACAGCAAGAAATCTCATAATAAATACGGATCCGGGAACTCTGCTGTTCCTCATTGGGCTTCCATCATTCTATCTGATAGTTCTCGGCCTCATGTTTCAGGCCCTGATACCCAACGTGTTCTTTGAAGGGCATTCAATAAGTTATGCTCAATTCCTCTCACCGGGGGTCGTGGCCATGCAGCCCTTCATAGCAGGATCCATCGGTGGTAGCATGCTCTGGTCTGATCGCCGCTGGGGCATGTTTGAACAGCTGCTGGTCGGGCCTTTCCACAGGATAGACTACCTGTTGGGCATAATCTACGTATCCATGATATTCTCAGTTGGCGGAGCAATGCTGATGTTTCTTGTTTCATATCTCCTGACTGGGTTCGTCATCCATTATGTGGTGAACATCATACTCATCATTCTGGTGCTTCTTGTGTCATCAATACTATTCACATCTCTGTTTCTGGTGCTTTCGGTGTTCATACGCACCATTCAGACCTACAATACGGTCACCATGTTCATCTTCTTCATACTTGATTTTGCCAGCTCTGCATTCTATCCCATCAATACCAGAACACCCATCGGCCTCCGTATAATCTCATATGCAAATCCCCTGACATACATAGTTGATTCCGTCAGGGATATGATGTTTGCCAGCCTGAACAGATCCGATCTCATCTACGTTATGATCGTAGTGGTGCTATCGGCACTGTTCTTCATCTTTGCTGCGCTGTCTTACAGGAAGGCAAAGATCTGAGAAGAGAAATATTTATCCGTATTTTTTCTCTATATAATAGATGTAATGTCAATACAGGCCTGATTGTATGTTCAGGGATAGAACTGAAGCGGGGCGAATTCTGGCCGATAGGATAGCCAAGCCAGGCGGAAGGTGTACGGTTACAGGCATAGCGCGTGGCGGTATAATAACTGCAAGGCCAGTGGCTGAAATACTGGGTTGTGAATTGACAACCATAATAGTCAAGAAGATCGGTCACCCTGAGGATCCAGAGTTCGCCATTGGTGCGGTGGCCGAAGGTATGGAGAGAAGGCCGTATCTTAACTCGTTTTCATCCGGCATAGATAGAGAGAGTGTACAGTATGCGGTCAGCAGGCTCATGGATGAAATTGGAGAACTTCGCAGGACACTTGGATCTGCGAACTCCGTATTCAATGGCAGATGGGATAATGTAATAGTTGTGGACGACGGATCTGCAACCGGGACAACAGTGGTCGCAGCTGTCAGAAGTATTAAAATGAACGTCACGAAAAATGTGCTGGTAGCCGTGCCGGTCATCAGTGAAGATGCCTTCGATTTGATAAGATCGGAAGGTGTGGATATTGTATACGTCGATATGCCATATGATTTTGAGGCTGTAAGTGAATTCTATTCGGATTTCAGAGAAGTCTCTGTGGATGATATACGATCCATGCTGTATGGATAGACGAATATTGAAGATGAGAAAGAAGACATATTTTGATTCAGCTGCGAAATTGATATATAGGATTCAAACATCACTTTTTGAGAAAATACCCTGCGGCATAATTCAGCGGAGGATCCGTTGACACTGCCGGAACATGGGCTACGGGGGGACATGGGGTAATGGCATCCTGACGGGCTCCAGTCAGGAGATGATTAGAAACAGGGTCATCTGATTTGATGATGAGTGACTGGAACTATGATCCAGGAAGAGACCCGTAGATCTGGGTTCAACTCCCAGTGTCCCCATATTCCCATCTTTATGAATAATGTGAAAAAGATCATCATAGAATCATTATGGCCATAAAGATTCGATGAAACATCATATATTATATTCTATCAAAAAATATCAGATGATTGAGTTTAACTCAAAGTTTTTATCAGGGATGCAATTTTTCCATCCTTATCGACATTGTTCAAAGCTTTGGTGAGATTCGAGGCATCTCTATTTTTCTGTTTTTCTGGAAGCTCCTTCTGCGCCTTCAATCTGGCCTCTATCACTTTCTTTGCTGTTGCATCAGGTAGGCTCCTAACAAGGGTGAGGTTAGTTTCACATAGGCCTATATATTCAGCATCTGTACCGACTTTGTCCACCTGCATGATCATATCCTTCATTGCTGAGGCAATCTCGTCTACGTTTTTTCCGAGCAGGCCGTTAAATATCTCAAGCATTGCTGCAGACTGATCCTTCTTGTTCATTTTCAATATTTTCTTTATGTCTATGTCCATAGTTAGATATTGCATCCAATTAGTTAATCTTTTCATTATAATGATAAGAAATCATATTTATGAATTAATCATCTGAAATTGTATACGTATAGACGAGGATCATTGGTATTTCAGAAAATGTATGATAAGTTTATGGTTTATTTATTAGATGAACATTTTATACTAACACATGTTGAATATCAGAACATAATTCTTCTTCAAACGCACTATGGATTTAAAAATCTTAAAAATAGAGAAAGATGCAAAATATAAAATAAATTTTTTCAAAGCACCAGATACATGTAGCCTTCCTGTTTTCTCTTTATTATTTCCTTCAGGCTAGCCGGAACATATACCACTCCAGGCGCGAGTTCGTCCTTCTGTATATTTCTCGCTTCCATGGATGTACCGCAGGCAACCACAGAAACCTTCTTGTTCTCAAGAATAGGTTTTATCCTGTTCTTCTGGGTCACCGCCGCTATCCCTCCATTGAGATAGACAACTTCAACCAGCTCGGTCTCGGGCATCTCCGACAGATGGGTAGCTGCTGTTATGGACATCGGTATTTTTTCTTCAGAATCAACGGAAAGTATTATTTTCATATGTGAACATTGCGTTCTAATATTAACGTATCGTGCCGGTATGGTTATATGATTTTTTGTCATGACTTATACTTTTTGCTTGAAATATATTAATTTAATCTTTAATATATTCATTTATGACCGAGAAATCGTGAATTGTGAGAAACGATAAAATCATCAAGCCTTAGCTGGGGATTCTGTCCACTCAGTCTAACGTCATTTTTCCCAGATCTTCAATCTCTTTGATTACTTCGGTATCATCCGTATTGCTGATGTCGCCCATTGGAAGACCGCAAAAGGCCGATCTTATTACACGGCGCATTATTTTTCCATTCCTGGTCTTCGGTATCTTCGAGATGCGGAATACATGGGAAGGCCTGAATGGCTTTCCCATTCCGTTTTCGACGGCCTCCTCTATTCTGCCGTTTAACCCCGGATCCCCAACATAGAACACCGCTATGACCTCACCCTTGATCCTGTCAGGTATGGATACAACTGCACATTCCGTCACTCCATCAACACGCATAACGAGATCTTCAACCTCGTTTGGGCCAACTCTCTTTCCGGCTATCTTTATGACATCATCTGATCTCCCGTACAGATAGAAGTATCCGTCCTCGTCCATCTCTCCGAAGTCGCCATGGAACCATATGCCCTTAAATCTTGACCAGTATGTTTCCAGATATTTCTCCTTATTATTCCATAATCCACGCGTCATGGATGGACTTGGATATTTTGCAACCAGATATCCAACGGTGTTGTAAACCTCCTGTCCCTGATCATTGAATATTGAAGCATTCATACCTAGACCCCTGTAGAGGCATTTCGGTTTCTGCGGTACCGCTGGATTTGAAGCCAGGAAGCATCCAATTATATCGGTGCCTCCAGATATGTTTGATATGGATGCCCTGCCACGGCCAAGCACATTGAAAAGATATACCCAAGATTCTTCATCCCAGGGCTCTCCAGTTGATCCGAATACACGAACAGTGTCAAAGGTTCTTCTCGTGCCTCTGTATTTTATCATCCGGACAACCGTCGGAGAAAGTCCAAGTATAGTAACCCTATTTTTTTCTGCAATGTCGAACAGTCTATCTGGCTCAGGATAGTCGATCGCCCCATCATACAGAAGTATCGTTCCATGCAGGGCGTTTGTACCAATGAGCGCCCATGGCCCCATCATCCATCCTAGATCCGTGATCCAGTGAAGGACATCCTCCTCCTTAAGATCCATGTAGTATTTGACTTCCTTCGCTATATTGACCAGGGCACCTCCGTGCACATGCACCGTTCCTTTAGGCTTACCGGTGGTACCGGAGGTATAGAGCATTATCGCTGGGTCTTCGCTCCCTGTCCTCTCGGTCTCCACATTTTTGCTCCCACTCACGGCATCCTCAAAGCGGTAAAATTTTCCAGAATCTCCGTCCATAATTGTCTTTATGCTGATCTTCTCTGCAACTCCCGCCATGTCTATGGATTTGCCTTTCCTTTCGTAGGATCTTGACGTTATGAGCAGTTTTGCTCCTGAATCCTCTATTCGCCCCCTTACTGCGCTGAGGCCGTATCCAGAGAACATAGGGACAGCAACCGCGCCTATGCGGAGTATAGAATAAAAAGCTATAGCACTGTTTGCATTGAATGGCATGTAGACCGCAACCCTGTCGCCCTTTCTTATGCCTAGATCAAGGAGTGTAGAGGCCAGTGAGGATACCTTTCTGTTAAGTTCAGAATAGGATAATTCTGAGTTTTCTCCAGACTCAGCCTCGTATATTATAGCGGTCTTTCCTGATGAGGAATATCTTTCAACGGCATTAAACTCTATGTTTATCTCTCCTCCTGTGAACCATCTGGCCCATTCAACGCCATCAGAAAGATCGACTACGCGATCATATTTTCTGAAGAACTCAATGCCGAGATCGTCAATGACCCTGGGCCAAAACCATTCCGGATCATTGTCTGCTCTCCTGTACAGATCCTTAACACTGATTCCAAGTGAATTCGCAAATCTCCCAAGGTTTGTGTTGGATACGATCTCATCCGATGGCCTGTAATAAAACATAGTTGTACCAATGAATAAATATATTTAATATTTTTTACATATTTTATCTTCAAGGTATTTGAGGCTGCTACCTAGAAATTCAATTATGGTTCTCAAAAATTATTATCTATACGTCCCGTTCCCATTTCCAGATCAAACCAATATTCCTTCATCCCGGAATGGGCCGCGTTTCCTGATTCAAAACATATGGCTGATATCCTCACGACTCAGGCATCACACCAGAGGTATCAGTCCAGGCATAAATTCTGAAATGTCATTACGCACTTTATATCTCTATAAGTATCTGAACCTTCTTGCTATTTTTCTGTAAATTCTTAGGTTTTTCCATTATTCTATTCTTCGGCCTTCAGCGTACATTCTAGTCAGCGCCTTTGCTATTACGCGCTTTCTGATCTCCGTTGTGCCAGCGCCTATCTGGCCCAGTATTGCATCCCTCAACAGCATCTCGATCCCTGTATCCTTTATGTAGCCGTATCCACCGAATATCTGTATGGCCTCCCTTGCTATGTATTCTGCAGATTCAGATGCATACATTATTGCAGAAGCTGCATCAATAGGATCCATAATATCATACTGGAGTTTTTCCAGAGCTTTGAATGCAAGCATCCGGCTTGCTTCGTACCTCACATACATATAGGATAATTTTTCCTGTATGAGTTCGAACTCATTGATGTGTAAACCGAACTGTTTCCTCTGCGACGCATAATTAACTGCCTCATCTATAGCGCGTCTCGCCAGGCCTATGAAAATGAACGATAGTATAACGCGTTCAGAGTTCAGGCCGGACATTATGATCCTTTTACCATCTCCCCTCTTACCAAGAATCCTTTTCTCTTCTATCTTTATCCTGTTGAACGACAGCTCACCTGTCGGTGATCCGCGCATGCCCATCTTTTCCAGTGATCTTCCCCTGCTGAACCCTTCATCAGCTGCAAGGACTATGACTGATGAATAGCCTTCCCCATCCCGGGAATGTACAAGAAATAGGTCGGCATATGGTGCATTGGTTATGAACATCTTGCTTCCTGAAAGATACAGCCCACCATCCTTCTCTTCGATGTGTGTTGACATAGAGAGAGCATCAGATCCAGATCCAGGTTCGGTAAGACATAGAGATCCTATGTATTCGCCGGAGGCGAGCATAGGAACAAAGGTCTCTCTTATGTATTCTGATCCATTTCTATATATATTGTCTAGACAGAGATTGCTGTGCGCACCATATGATAGTGCCAGCGAAGGAGAGGAATATCCAAGTTCATCCTCTATGATCGCCTGTGCAATATACCCTGCACCGCTTCCTCCATATTCTGGTGGGATGGTCACACCGAGATAGCCCATCTTGCCCATAAGCTTGAACTTATCAACCGGAAAATAATCATCTCTATCTATCTTCATTCTGATGGGTTCAATCTCCCTCCTTACAAATTCCCTGACGGAAGATCTTATTATATCGGAGGCATCAGTAAATCCCTGCATTGATATATGTATCATATTCTAGCTATATATAGTTTATTGAAAACTTATTGATTAATTGAAAATGTAATAAATTTACATAAATTCATGCATTACCAGTCAAATCAGCATATTTCTTTATGTCTTCTGGATAATTTATGCTTATGAAGAAACGTTCCTCCTCCTCACTTATGGGTACGCGTTCAATGTCTATCAGACTCAGAAATCCTATCAGGCTTTCCCCTCCAGACTCTATATAAGCGTTCAGCGCGTCGTATATCGATTCAGTATATATGCCGAAGAGGGGCTCTATGAGTCCATCAGAGTGTACGGGAAATGTAGGTTTTCCGCTGTAAGACCTCAACACCTTGCTTACGATATCCTGTGTTATGAACGGCATATCTCCTGCAACCGCAAAGAATGTACCAAATCTGTCCAATGCGGTGAGAACTGAATCGGTTATGATCCCCTCCGTTGTATCCAGAACCACTTGGCAATCCTGACATCTCAGTGCTGGATCCTTTGTGTATAGAATGACGTTACCCTGATCCTTTAACTTTGATGCAACCATATCTATGATGCGGCGGCCATTCAGCATTGCAGAATGCTTGCCTGGAAAGCGGACACTTTTCTTTGCAAAAATCACGAAGTCCATGACAATGAATTGTCCGGATCAGATAAATAACTTTCTCATGCCTCTACTTTAGAGAGATGCTGATGATAAACGTATTATGCTGAGTGACATCCGAAGACAGATCTGTTAATGACGCCCATCTTTCCAGAAAAACGTCATCTTTTTATCTCCGATGCTATTCTCAATCTGCGGGCTCGTGGTCCAGTGGTTACGACGTCGCCCTTACAAGGCGGAGATCACCGGTTCGATCCCGGTCGGGCCCATATCATAAATTATGATCACCGATAATCCATAAGGCGAAGTAAAATTTTTCATATACGATCGATATCACTCCTGCCGCAAGATTCTACAAGAGATTGTGGGAGAGTATCGAATTCTTAAGTCTATTCTGAGTGAATGGCAGAGCTATCAGCACTGATGCAAGACCGGCAAAGGTTATTGATGCATAGATATAAAAACTAGGTATAAACACAGCAATTACTGCTACAGCTGTAAGCGGAGCAATAACGATACCGGTGACGAAGTTCCTTGCGGAATATCTGGATGAAGAGGGTATTTCACCTATATCTATTATCTGGTAAGGATTCACAATACCGGCCAGATAGAAGCCCATCACCGTTACCGATGGTGAAATGAACAGAGTTATAATGGCTATTTTCATAAACATGATCTGACCATAGATAACGAATAGAATTATGTTGGCCGCAACAAGAGGCAGAAGAATTAGCAAGGTGGATATTGCCTTCGCTATAGCCATATGCCTGAAATATATGGTTGCCGGCATTGACATAAGTGCCAGCCATATACGCTCAGACTGGATCCAGCCGATACCCCTTATGAGAGGATAGATCGATAGAGCGTAGATTACATAGTAAATTTCGATGATCGATCTTGCTGTTGACGGAGTAAGCAGTATTCCTATGCCATATAATGTAGCGATTATGATGGAGATAACCAGCCCAATCCCGATGTTTATCCTGCCTGCATAGTTCTTCGAAACGGATCCGAGCCTCATGGTGGAAGATCCGCCCATCATTCTCAGATTGAATCTGTATATGGCACCTATGGGCGTGGTTCCAGCAAATCTTATAGATTTCCTGACATTGGAAGATCCCGGCATAACTGATCTATAATAGTATGTTATTTTTGGAGGCCTTATTAAGTTATAGAAAAAGAAGGATGATGCAAACAGCACATCGATAACCGTTCCCGTTATGGGAAAGCCAGTAAATGTTGAAATGGGAGAGAAAGGAAAACTCACGAATCCCGGGATCAGATACCAGACAAGTATAATTCCTATGAGAATCAGTCTCTTTCTCAGATATATCTTTCTGAGCATGTTTGCAAACGATACGTTTGCCACCATTATAAGCCATAGATCGATCGCTGACGGAATGATAAATGCTGGATATTCAAGCGAAGTGAGAAAATACATGAGGAAGAATGCATACATTGAGTTGATAACAATTGATGCAAGGAAGAAGTTGATCGCAAGGGTTCTAGCCGGGATCGGAGAAGTAAAGAGAAAGTCGAAGTCCGATTTTTTGAATATCGCTGCCGATCCGATCATCAATATGAATGAGATGAAGGTTATTATGCCAGCGAAAAAGGGAAATTCCGATCTGACTGGTCTGGCAAAATGGAAGGAGAGTGCAAGCGATAATACAACCGATATCAGGAATATACCTATTACGGCGATGAAACCTGAGGTCACTCTTGTACGCAGTATGAGAGAAAACAGGCTCTTTCTCATATTCCCTCCATTATCCTGGATATCACACTCTCCACGGTCATCTCCTCGTCTCTGCTTATATTCTTTAGATCCTCAATGCTTCCTGACCATACGAGCTTGCCATTATTTATTATTATCACGTATTTCGTGAATCTCTCTGCAATAGACATTATGTGGGTAGAAACGAGGAAAGTTGCGTTCATTCCGTTGAAATATTTGATGATTCTTTCCTGCGTCGGAATGTCCAGATAGTTCAGCGGTTCATCCAGCAGCATAATCTGTGGGTCATGAATTATTGCAAGTGCTATTGACAGCTTCTGCCTGTTGCCTCTTGAGAGTGTACCGACTCTGCTGTTCCTGTATTGATTGAGATCCATCATATTTAGCAAAAACTCAACCTTATCCTCAAGATCCTGCGTATTTCTCAATGCTCCTATGTACTCCAAGTTTTCCCTCACGCTTAGGGTCAGATACGGTGAAGCGTCCTCCGGCAGATATCCTATTATCCTCTTGGCTTCAATGGAATCTGGATCATAATTACCCACCTTCACATAGCCTGAATCCGGTTTTATAAGACCAGCAAGTATCTTAAGTGTAGTGCTCTTTCCAGCCCCATTTGGGCCTATTAGCGCAACCCGTTCCTGGCATTCTATCTGGAAACTCAGGCCGTCCAGTGCTTTCTTGGATCCGAAGTTCTTATGTACATCCTGGAATTCGATGCATCCCATCTTATGCAGAATATGGCATAGTTTAAAATAATTTGCATAATGTTAGCATCTGTTAAAGCAGTAGTGAGGCATCCAGCCCCTAAGGAATTTGTATGCTAAGTCAAAGAAGATTTAAATAGCGTATGAGTATATATTTATGCGTGCATCTTATGAGGATGATATATTTTGCCACATTTGAATGGGCAATTTGCAGTATGATTCTCAAGGATATGATGCCACGCACTAATAGATATAAGATGGAGGGATAGAATGGCATTCAGATTTACAGCTAAATTCATAACTGGTATTGTGGCGGTTGTATTCATAATAGTCGGTGGATACCTTTTCGGGCTTGTGATAAAGTCTGTGATCTCAAGCATAAACAGAGGAGAGTTCGAATGGGGGCTTGCTTTACTCGTTATAGGTATAATAGCACTTGTTGTAATAATACCAAAACCAAGGCTGAACGGCAGAAAGAAAGTTCAATAATTCAATTGTTCAGTCAACCACATTTTCCAAAAGTTCAACGTATGGTTCTTCATAGGATATCCTGACCTTTGCGTTGAGCGGTATGAGCATCTGATCCTCGCCATGTCCAAACGGAAGGCCGTATATTGATACCTTTTTCAGCGAGTTCATGTACATCTCTATGATATCCTCGACAAATGGCATCGGATCCTCCGGATCCACATAGCTTTTGAATTCACCGAATGCGAATCCATCGAACTTATCAAGTATGCCAGCCAGTTTCATGGTAAATAGATATCTGTCTATATCACCAGAAGTAACACCGGTGTCTTCGGCAAACAGTATCTTTCCCTGTGAATCTGGAAGGTAACCTGTACCGATCAGAGACGCAAAGACCGAGAGATTTGTACCAACGCTTAGTCCTTCCACCTTGCCCTGTATTATATACCTGACTATCCTCTCCACATTGGAGTTGAGATGTGTGGTCTCTCCCTTCAGTATGTCGATAAAGTCTTTGAAATTGGATTTAGAAAACTCATCTGGATCGGCTGCAGGCATCGGGCCGTGAAACGTTATGAGTGAAGATCTTGTGTTTAGGGCCAGATGAAGCGCGGTTATATCGCTGTATCCCACGAATATCTTCGGGTGTTCTCTTATAGCGTCATAGTCTATAAGCGGGAGTATATGTATGGATCCATAGCCGCCTCTGGCACAGAATATGGCCTTGACATGATCATCCAGAAATGCCTCCATGAGCTCGTCTCTCCTGCTTGTATCTGGTGCTGCAAGCTGGTTCATCTGCATTAGTTTTTTTATGTTTCTGCCTAGGGTCACCTTATACCCAGATTTCTTGAGCCTAGATATTGATCTGGAGAGGTTCTTCATATCAGGTGCACTTGCCGGTGCTATTATCCTTATCTCGTCTCCTTCCTTCAGTCTTGGTGGTTTTATCCTCATCTCAACGCCTCCTTGAATTCGTTTTTGATTCTTTTCAGCAGATCGCGATCCATCAGGATCTTGCGTGTGGCCACCACAGTGGCATCTATTGCCCTGAACAGAGCGTCGGCTGCCCTCTCTGGGTCAGCTGCCAGCCTGAACTCCTCCGTATGCGCCGGTATGGATGGCTGGACTATCTTCACGTCGATGTGGCCTGTGGGAATCACATGGCTTATGTTTGCCTCATCTGTGCTCCCCATGGCAGGCTCGCTTATCCTGTGGATATTCACTGGATTTATTCCGATGGATCTGAGTCCCTCCTCCAGCGTATTATCTATCGCTTCATTGCTGATATACTCATCGTAAACCGGAGTAAGATCCTTCATCCTGAGATCACAGCCGTGTATCCTGGCTATGCTCTCTATGGTTTCCTTTGCTCTCGTAGCCAGATCTTCCAGATAGCTGCGCTTAGAAGACCGCAGATCGATCTCCATCAGAGATCGGTCAGGAATAACGTTCGAAGCCTTTCCCCCTTCCTTTATTATCATACCTATAACTGGTCTCTTCAGATCCGATATTGAGGATCTGAGGTTGTTGAGGGCGATATATGTTTCAACGGCCGGTGCCAGTGCGTTTATTCCGAAATCTGGCCCGAGAAGGTGGGAGGCTTTCCCTATGAACTCGGCCTCTATTGTGAGATCGGCCAGAGACACTGAACCCACGGCCCATCTGTCGTCAGGATGCATTCCTATGACAAAGTCTATGCCTCTGATCAAGCCCTTTTCAGCAAGAATTGCCTTACTTCCAGCGTATGGGCCTATACCTTCTTCAGACGGTGTTCCGAAAACCGTTACCGACATTCCGAAGTCTTCACAAAGTGTGACGGCTGTTCCAAAGGCCCAAGCGGCTATCAGGTTATGCCCGCATGAGTGTCCGTTTGGAAGGGCGTCGTATTCCGCAAGCAATCCAACGGCATGGCCACCCCTATCGCAGGTAGCCCTGAAGGCGGTCTCCATCTCCCCATAGGGCATCTCGACTGTGAAACCATGCTTGGAAAGATGTTCTGCAAGAAGCTTTGAACTTCTGTATTCCTGGCTTCCAAGCTCGGCATAATTATAGATCTTTCTGGAAACCTCGATTACCTCGCTCTTTATCTCCTCTCTCATCTACCTGAAGTATAAATGCACGTATCTTAAAACTTTTCCATCTAGTCTTCTTCGTTCCCGGGCCTATGGTTTGAGGCTTCAATCAGCACGATCAATCTGTTACGCAGACGCTGTATCTCAAAACGTCGTAGAAAGTCTGGATCACATTTATAGAATGATTTAGCATGATCTTACTATGTCCATGGCTGAAGTTGATATAGACCTTGATATAGGGACCAAGGCGGTGAAGCTTGCAAGATCCGCCGCTTCATCTTATCTTAGGGATGAGAAGCTCCCAGATCCTCCTGGTGACCCAATATTTCAGGAGAAGCATGGTGTGTTCACCACGATCAACACTTACCCTGATAACATGCTTAGAGGCTGTATAGGTTTCCCAGAACCCTACTATAACCTCGGAGAAGGCATAATCAGAAGCAGCATATATGCGGCAACTGAAGATCCACGCTTTGAACCGATGAAACCAGAGGAGTTAAAGCATGTAACTTTTGAGGTATCCATACTCACGCAGCCGGTTGAGATAACAGTCAACCCTGAGGATCGGCCGAAGGCTGTACATATAGGCAGGGATGGCCTGATAGCGGTCTACAATGGCGCCAGCGGTTTGCTGCTGCCTCAGGTGGCTACGGAGTATAGAATGAACCCAGAGGAATTTCTGGAGGCTCTATGCGAGAAGGCAGGGCTCTGGGAAGGGTGCTGGAAATACAGGAAGGTGAAGATCAGCAAGTTCCAGGCCACTGTGTTCGGTGAAAAGGATCCTGAAGGGGTGATTGAAAGACGATGAGGAGACAGCCGGCTGTTGCCGGTTACTTCTATCCTGAAAGGAAGGATGAACTCTATTCCCTGCTCTCTTCATTTTCTGTACCAGAACAGCATATAGCTGGCAATGTAATAGGTGCGGTTGTGCCTCATGCGGGAATAATATACTCAGGACGCACCGCTATGTTTTCCTACAGGTCTCTGGAGAGATCTGATGTCAGGAACTTCGTTATAATAGGTCCCAACCACAGGCCGGTAACGCCCTATGCATCCATCTATCCATCGGGAAGATGGTCCACGCCGCTGGGGGATGCTGTGATAAACGAAAAGATGGCAGAGGCGATTTACAGAAACTCAAACTATATTGTCAAGGACGAGGAATCGCATGCCATGGAGCATTCTGTGGAGGTGCAGATACCATTTCTGCAGTTTTTGTTCGGGGACAGTTTCACGTTCGTGCCCATCATACTCGGTGATCAGGAGATCGAGGTCGTCAAAGATATAAGCGAGGCACTGCTGAAGCTTGAAGATCCTTTCATACTCATAGCCAGCTCAGATTTCACGCATTACGAAGAGGCCAGAAGGGTTGAGAAGAAGGATATGGACCTGATCTCGGCCATACTTGCGCTTGATCTGGACAAATTCTATTCTGTGCTTCGATCGGAAGATGTAACCGCTTGCGGCTACGGTGCTATAGCCATACTCATGTCCTATACGAAGAGTAGGGGCGGGCATATGGTGTTCATGAACCATTCAAACTCAGGAGACGTGACAGGCGATTATTCTGAGGTCGTGGGCTATGCCTCGCTTGTCTCGGTCATACCGTAGACGATGTTTCCTCCCACGATCGTACCTGATACTATGTCAAGGCCGTAGAGATACGGTATCTCCCTGTAGCTGCCGGCATTGATCACGGCAATATCCGCATCCTTGCCGGGTTCAATGGTGCCCTTGCGCCCGCCAAGTCCGAGCGATACTGCAGGATTTATTGTGGCTGCGTTCAGTGCCTCCTCCGGAGTCAGATGATTGAATCTTACTGAGAGATGCATAGCGAAGATCATGTCATCATTCATGTTCAGCGGAGATATGTCGGTTGCAAGAGAAACGGGTATCCCGCGATCGATTATCTTCCTTGCGTCCGGGTATCGTTCATTCATGGAAAACACGGTTAAGGGAAGAAGCGTGATGGAAGATCCGTTCCGCCTCACAATATCGAGATCCTCATCGTCGTAATGTATCATATGATCGTAGGAGACTATGTTCAGTCCATCGGTATTCTTAACGCATCCAATATTTTCTATTTCGTTTGCGTGCATCCTTGCAGGTATGCCTTCGTGGATGCATGACTCTAGAAAATATCTGGAGGACCTGGCGCTGAAGGCTCCGGCATCGCAGAAGACGTCAACGAATGAGATTCTATTTCTGTTTTTCTTAACAGTATCCAGGATCTGATCCGCATACCTCATCTCATCCATGCCTTCAGGTATCACATGTGCCAGATAGGTCGGTATCAGATTTACTTTCACCCTTTTCTGCAGCAGTTCGATGGATGAGATCATCTTTTCCTCATTCTTCGGATCAAGCCCGTATCCGGTCTTTACCTCCATGGTTGTTGTCCCTCTCCTCAAGGCCGATCTGATCCGTGCAATCGTTTCCGTGGCTATCCTCTCAGCATTAGCTGAGGAAGTATCCCTTATCGTGCGGTAAATCCCGTTGCCGGATCTGAGTATATCGAGATAGCTCCTGCCTCCGATGCGCATGTAGAATTCGTCAGTTCTGTTGCCGGCAAAGACAATATGCGTATGTGGATCGACGAATCCCGGTACTGCTATGCCACCACCACAGTCGATGATCTCCGTGCCTGGAGGTACGTTTTTCGTTATAGCCTCTATCCTGCCGTTTCTTATCAATATGGAATGATCCTCGTAAATACGGATTCTGCCCTGTTCCTCGCCTGATAGAAATGTTGTGCCCTCTCCCGTCGCTATCTGGGAGAGGTTTGTCAGCGCTCTCATGTTCAATCTATATACGGATACCTGAACTTGGGGCCCTTCTTTATTATGTCTATGGACGATTCGTATCCTGCGTCCGCATGCCTTATAACGCCTATGCCTGGATCAGCGTTCAGGACGCGCTTCATCCTTTCTTCGGCATCCTTCGTTCCGTCAGCCACTATCACAAAGCCTGCATGGATGGCATTTCCGATGCCAGTACCGCCACCATGATGCACGCTGACCCACGTGGCACCGGAAATTGCATTAAGAAGAGCATTGAGGATGGGCCAGTCAGCTATGGCGTCGCTTCCGTCTTTCATCTTCTCAGTTTCCCTGTAGGGTGATGCAACCGATCCAGTATCATGGTGATCCCTGCCAATTGCGACGGGAGCCTGCAGCTCTCCGGATCTCACCATGTCGTTGATCATGAGGCCGATCTCCTCCCTCTCACCGTAGCTTGCGTAGCATATCCTTGCTGGCAGTCCCTGAAAATGCACGCGTTCTTTGGCCAGCTTTATCCACCTGACCAGATGCTGATCCTTCTGGAAATTCTTTATTATGGCGTCATCGATCCTGTATATGTCCTGCGGATCGCCTGAAAGAGCAACCCATCTGAACGGGCCGGATCCTATAGCGAACAGATCCCTTATGTAGGCCGGCACATATCCAGGTATTTCGAAGGCCTCCTTCATTCCCCCCTCCTGGGCTCTGGTTCTGAAATTATTTCCATAATCAAAGGTCTTCGATCCGTTTTTCTGGAACCAGAGTATGGCCTTTGCCTCCTTTACTATTGAGGCGTACACCTTCTTTATATAGGATTCCTTGTCCTCCTCCCTGAATTTTGCCGCAGTTTCAACGGTGTATCCTTCAGGAATGTAGCCAAGGTTGAGGTCATGAGCTGCGGTCTGATCGGAAACAACGTCTGGGACGATGCCGCGTTTCATCAGTTCGTCGTATACGGTTGCTGCATTTCCGAGCAGTCCGATAGATGTCGGTTTTCCCTGGGCAAGGCTCTCGTCCTTGATCTTCAGGGCCTCATCCAGCTTGTCAGTCCACGTATCTAGATACTTATCCCTTAGCCTCCTCCTGATCTTTTCCTCATCAACCTCTACGATTATTCCAGAAGCGTTGTTCATGGTTATGGCCAGCGGCTGAGCGCCGCCCATCTCGCCAAGCCCTGAGGTCAGCACCCACTTACCGGACAGGTCGTCCCTGTGGAATTCCTTTCTTGCAAGGGCAGACAAGGTCTCATATGTCCCTTGGAGTACGCCCTGCGTGCCTATGTATATCCAGGATCCTGCGGTCATCTGGCCAAACATTGTGAGACCGCGTGCCTCCAGATCCCAGAACACGTCATCGGTGGCCCATCTTGGAACTATCTGCGCGTTCACTATCAGCACTCTGGGTGAATCCTTGGTTGTCTTGAACACGCCGACGGGCTTTCCTGACTGGATTAGGAGGGTCTCGTCGTTTTCCAGCCGTTTCAGTTCATTGACGATCTTGTCAAAGGCCTCCCAGTTTCTGGCGGCCTTCCCCTTTCCACCATAAACGATCAGATTGGCCGGATCCTTGGCAACCATGGGATCCAGATTGTTCATGAGCAGGCGGAGAGCGGCCTCCTGCCCCCATCCCTTTGTATTCAATTTTTTACCAGTTGGTGCGTGTATCTCTCTCGCTTTCGTTTCCATACATATTGATCGTATGTTTTTATTTATTCTTTTTCGGAGTATTTAGAAAAATAATCAAATATAATAATTTTAATGACAATAGGTAAAATTAAATATATTTAATTGGATCAATTGTTATGCCATCCGAGAGACTGAAACCAAATCAGATAGGTCTGGCTCAGGCAATATTCCAGGGCGTATCGTACGTTGCTCCAGCCGCTGATGTGGCTATACTGCTGATAATCACAGCTGGTTTTGCACTTGGAAGCACCCCCTTAGCCGTTCTGTTTGCATGGGCAGTTTATTTTCTCTTCCTGAATGCAAATTATCAGTTCTCAAGATTTACCGGCGGCGCATCTGGATACTATGGATACGTGGCAAAATCCATAGGGCCTAGGGCAGGCTTCATAACGGCCATGTGGTACGTCATGTTCCAATTTTTCTCCCTTGCTGCATTCGGTCTTCTGGGCTTCGCCACCTTTCTTTATTACGTTTCGCCGGATCTGACACACATTGCGTACATCTGGATACTGTTTGTCGCTATAGTTGCATTTTTCACCTTCTATCTAGGTTACAGGGGGCTTAGGCCTTCACTGAATTATTCAATGTTCAGCGCTTCCATTGAAATTGGCTTTCTGGTTCTCATGGGTATAATAATCGCTGTGAAGGCCGGGTCTGCCAACACGATAGAGGTATTCACGCTGAAACCCTTAGACGGCAACTTCTCCCTCCTGTTTTTCGCGATGATATTCTCGATTCCGCTTTTTGCAGGGTCTGGAACGGTGATAACACTGGCCGAAGAAACAAGAGGTTCTCTAAAGACCATAAAGAGGTCAATATGGATCTCCATGATCGTGCTTCTCATTGCTCTGCTCGTACCAGCGTACGCCCTAACTGTTGGATACGGGGTCTCGAACATGGCTTCATTTTCTGGGCTGAGCGATCCGGGAATCATAATATTTGAGAAATATGGAGGAATTGCAGCCGGGATCATCCTGATAATACTCACGGTGAACAGCTATCTGAGTTCAAATGTGTCGCTGATGTCATCTGTTTCACGTGTCATATATTCTCTTGGCAGAGACGGTGTTCTTCCGAAGTCCGTCACAAAGATACATCCAAGGTACAGCTCTCCCTATATCGCGGTATTGATGCTTGAAGTCGGCGGAATAATTGTGGCCATCATACCTTCGCTTGCGTACGGCCCATTTGAAGGTGCACTTATACTGTTTTCTATAAACATATTTGCACTGCTCTTCACGCACATACTTGTGAACGCCTCTCTGCCCATATACGTGCGTAAGAATGGCAAGAAGATGAATCCCATTACCCACATTCTCCTGCCTGTAATTTCGATATTGATCGGTGGAATCGTAATATATTATTCTGCAGTTGCATCCATCGCCCAGGGAAACCCCATCACTACTGCGGTCTTCATTGGCCTGGCATATGTGGCCTTCGCCGCGATCTTTGGCTATGCATTCGGTTCTCTGAGGCCTGAGAGGATAGCAAATATAGGATACGTTTCTGTGGAGGAATCCCTTTGAATGATCATTGATTAAGGTTATATACCAATTGATAATAATTATATTATGAAGAATATAGCGGTCATAGTATCTTCCGGAAAAAACGAGAAGGAAAAAGTGCTGACAGCGCTGACGTTCGCCAACGTGGCAAGGAAAAACAAGCTGTTCGGGGACGTCAGGCTCATACTGTTCGGCCCAGTGGAAAGGATGGTGGCGGAGGGCGATAAGGACGTGATGAAGCTGCTCGATGACTTTGCAAGCATGGGCGATAAACCTGTAGCCTGCCAGGTCGTGGCAAATAACTTCAACATAGCAAACGATCTGCAGAGGGTGCAGAATCTGAAGATCGATATGGTAGGTCCAATCATAAAGGATCTTGCGGAAAAGGACTATGAATTTCTGACGTTCTGAACGTCACTGCAGCACAGATATGAACTCGCCCTTTTCCATCATCCTTTTTATTTCCTCTATATCGAACGAAGCCGGCCTGTCAGCATCAAGAGGCTTTATTTTTTCCCTGATCTTATCGTAAATTTTCCTTGTTGAGGGTGACATCCTTTTGTCTGTGAATTCTAGCGCCTGAGATCCAAGAAGATATTCTATGGCGATGATGTAACGAACATTATCTAGTATTTCGAGAAGCTTGAGCGAACCATTTGCACCCATGCTCACATGATCCTCCTGGTTGGCGGAGGTCGGTATTGTGTCGGCGGATGAGGGATAGGACAGTACCTTGTTTCTGTTGCAGAGCGCGGCAGCCGTATACTGCGGTATCATGTATCCAGAATTCAGTCCGCTGTTCTTCGTCAAAAATGGAGGCAGCCCGCTTAGATTTGTGTCCACAAGCCTGGCTAGGCGTCTCTCGATCATGTTTCCCAGATCCGTCAGCGCTATAGACAGGAAATCGGCTATGAGGGCAACCGGCTCTCCATGGAAGTTTCCACCAGAAACAACCTCGTCCCCGTTGAACAGGGGATTATCCGTTGCGGAGTTTATCTCCACCGAAAGTATGTTCTCCGCAAAATCCAGCACATCCGCGACAGACCCGTACACCTGGGGTATGCACCTCAGTGTGTAGGCGTCCTGAACCTTTGTCCTGTCCGATCTCTCTACAATCTCACTGCCCTTGAGGTATTCCCTGAACCTGTTTCCAATTGCAACCTGGCCTAAGTGCGGTCTTGCTCCCAGTATCCATGGAGTGAATGCTTTGGATGTCCCATTCAGAGCCTCGAAGGAGAGGAGCGCAGATCTTAAGGCGTTCTCCAGCGTATCATGCGCATCCATCAGGGCTATGCTCAATATGCCTGCCATGAAGGACGTGCCGTTAATCAAGGCTACGCCCTCCTTTTCTTTGAATTCATATGGTTTCAGGCCGGCCTTTTCCAGAGCCTTTGACGAGTCCATCAGCCGCCCCTCATAGAATGCCTTGCCCTCTCCCATCATTGCCAAGCCTATATGCGCCAGCGGGGCAAGATCTCCGCTTGCGCCAACCGATCCGTACTTAGGCACGGCTGGTATAACGTCCTTGTTCAGCATATCCATGATCATCTTTAGAAGATCAGGTGATACCGCTGAGTATCCCACAGCGAGGCTGTTCAGCCTGACAACCATTATGGCCCTTACGTACTTCAGATCAAGATACTGGCCGACCCCGGATGAATGGCTTCTTATGAGATTTTTCTGAAGTTCGATCTCCTGATCCCTCTGGATGCGCACATTCAATAAACTGCCGAATCCTGTATTGACCCCATATACAGTTCTATCAGAATTTATGAGCTGGATAAAGGATCTGTGTTTTTCTTCGATGGATTTGAGGGTCTCGTCATTTATGCTCAGTCTGTCGCCCTCAACGGCCACGGCATATACGTCCTCAATGCTCAGCGATTTTCCATCTATCTCAATCATATAATTGAGAGCATAAGGAATCATATGTTTTTTACTGTATTTTTATTGAGTTGACTATTTTTGTTCATGATTCCTTATGTATATAATATTGCAATCTCATACCGGATATTCACGTTTTGCTGCAAGAAATATTTTTATATCAGATGGCAGTTGTCATCTGTGTATCAAAACGTGGACGTCAGGGAATTCCCACTTTCGGTCAGGTTGGTTTTTTCCTACCTGAAGGATCAAAAGATATCGGATGTGGCACATATAATGGAGGCCACAGGCCTTTCAAGGCGATCCGTGATGTACGCAGTTAGGGTACTCAAAGAGGCAAACCTCATAGATATCCAGATATGCCTTTCAGATACCAGAAGACGCTTTTACTGCGTGAAGATATCCGGTACGTGATATTGGGCATTCTGTATATTATTCTTCCGATAAGTGCACATTCTGCACATTGATCAAGCTTGAAGTATTACAATCTGATATTGATTATATGGATGCATCGGAAAAATTAGGTGAGATAAACGAAGTGTTCAAACTTAGCAAGAAGTTGAAACCTGAGATCACGGATAAGTTTCTGTCCTTTATGGAATCTACTCTTGGGAATGGTTCTCTTGATGTTAAGGCAAAGGAACTGATCGCTCTATCGCTTTCTTTGGCGCTACAGTGTGAGTGGTGCATACCTTATCATACCGCAAAGTGCCTGGAGGCAGGGTGCAGTGAAGAAGAGATGATCGAGGCATCATATATATCAGCTATAATGGCCGGAACACCGGCTTTGATGAACGTAAAGATCATGGCCGACGCGATTGAGCAGCTAAAAAATAAATGATTGAAATATTAGATATATTAATATGTTTATAAGTTTACTATATCTATACTATATATTCTGACAATTTTTCATTTATCAAGAGAAAATTTAAGAATGATAGACATATACACGCATTATGAAGTCTGGTGGTTCACTTTATAGACCTTGAGGATCTCAGGGCTAAAGTGCTGGAAAATACAAGGCAGCTAGTTCTTCTCATGAATGAGCGCATGGAGCTTGCAAGGCATATTGCCGAAATAAAGGGCGATCATGGAATGCAGATAAGGGATCCGGTGAGGGAGGCGCTCGTCAGGCAGGAGCTTAAGACGGACAACCCCCTTCTGAACCTGATATTTGAGGCAACGATCGTGGAGCAGGTGGGCGGGATAAAGCTCGACGATCCTATACAGCTGTCCGGTACCCGCGACAGTCTGATGTTCATTCTAGGCCTCTTCATCTGCAGGCCGGGTCTTGAAGTTCACAGTAAGAACGTTCCTGAGAGCTTCATTAAGGGATGCTCTGTAAGCGGTGGCCATTTCGTTGATGGAGATTCGGCATGCGGCATGCTGATCGATATAGGTTCAGGCTTTCCGGTTCGGCTGACTGATAAAAGTATGACCATATTCCCGGATGCGCTGGATATACGTAATAAAAACAATATTCTGAGGGTGAGGCTTTGAAAGCAGCGATCATAGGCAGGGAGGGCAGGATCGGCAGAGTGATCTCTGACATATTGCAGAATAACGGCGTAGAGATCGATGATGACGCCGATCTGGCATTTCTATGTGTTCCAATAAGGCCGGCCATCGATTACATAGAGAAGGGAGGGCATACCTATGTGGAGGTATCTTCCGTCAAATCCGCATTCAAGAGATTCGCCGGATCCATAGTGAGCATACATCCCCTGTTTGGGCCGTCCAGCTACAGGGATGGGATGCACCGGACCATCGTTTTCATAAACGATATATCAAACGTAAAATATAAAGAGATAATAGAGGAAATGTTCAGAGGCTACGAAATAGTATCCATGAGTGCCGAAGAACACGATCGAATGATGGTAAATGACATGATAATTCCATATCTTATGTCGATGATAGCGAAGCGGACGGATGCAAAATACAGAACGCGATCCTTCGACCTTATGAAGAGCCTCGCATCCATAGTCGATGGAGAGAATCAGGAGGTACTGATGGATACCATAAAGCTGAATCCCTATGCAGGCGTCGCAAGGGAGACCATAGAGGAAATTCTTGAGGTGATTTCATGATAGTAATTGCAAAGGACGAAAACGATAAAAGAACGATTCAGGAGGATCTGGAAAAGAGAGGATCGGAATACCATATGATAAAGCTCTACGATAATTATGTCTTCATGTCGGACGGCGGCGATGAGGAAAAGGACAGGCTTTACTCTCGAAAATTCAGGAAGAAGAGCATAATAGACGTCTCCGGTGTCAGGATAGGCGAGGGCCTGAAGATAGCCGCCGGGCCCTGCTCGGTGGAAAACGAGGAGATGATTCTGGATATAGCCAGATCTGTCAAGGCAGCGGGTGCAGATATGATCAGGGGTGGCGCCTTCAAGCCGAGAACTTCGCCGTATTCGTTTCAGGGCCTGGGCGAAGACGGAATAAAATATCTGGTTGAAGCAAAGGAGGAAACTGGACTCCCCATTGTAACAGAGATAATGAATCCCGCATACTACAGGTACTTCGATGGAGTGGATATGCTGCAGGTCGGATCCAGAAACGCGCAGAATTTCGATCTACTCAGATTCCTTGGGAAGCAGAAGAAGCCGGTGCTTCTCAAGAATGGTATGGGAAACACAGCAAAGGAATGGTTGGAAACCGCGGAATACATACTGTCTGGAGGAAATGGAAATGTAGTTCTCTGCTACAGAGGGGTCAGAGGCATAGAGAATTCGACGCGCTTCACAATGAACGTTGGAAGCATAATCTACGCAAAGTCAGAGACGCATCTGCCAATATGCGCAGATCCCAGCCACGCCTCGGGAAGACGTGATTTTGTCGAATCCATGGCGCTCGCTTCAGTGGCCGCTGGCGCGGACATGCTGGAGATAGAGGTTCATAACGATCCGGACAGGGCATTATCCGATGCGGATCAACAGATAACGCCTTTCGATCTAAAGAGAATAATAGAGAAGGCAAGGGCTCTAAAAAGGGAGCTCGATGCCTGGGACAAGCAGTAATATTGAAAAATCTCATACATCGATCAAAATACTGGATTTCCGTATTTTTCGGTTATCTGTATTTTCATAGATAGCATCATCGGCCCTGGCCTATACGAAATATGCATGGAGGGCAAAGATGTCTATGCGGAAGAGAATATCCGAGGATTCTGATCAGAGGAAGCCCAATTTATGAGCAATATCCATCCGCACAAAATGTATCGCGATATAAGCTATATTTCTCAGAAAATGTAGTCGGATGTCCTATCGCTGTTCAGTGGTATATGCGGATCAAAGCCGCATTTTTTGCACCTTCCATTTTTGTCCAGGCCTACAACCTTTGATGAGAAGATAAAGCGCTCTATGAGAAGATTGCCGCAGTTTGGGCAGTACGTGTTCTCGTAGTATCCCGGTACATTTCCTATATATACGTATTTGAAACCCATAGACACGGCAAGATCGCGATGCTTCTTCAGGGTTTCAACCGGGGTTTCTGGCAGATTCATCATCATATAGTCTGGATGAAACCTCAGAAAACTTATGGGTACATATTCTCCAATTATATCCATTATCCTCTTGAGCATTAATCGTGCATCATCTAGGTTGTCACCAACTTCCGGCACGACAAGGTCTGTTATCTCCACGTGAATTCCTGCAGCTTTCAGGTTTTCTATGGTTCTGAATATGGGTTCTGCTGAGGGCACGGATATGTATTTCCTGTAGAACGCATCGCTGGCGTTTCCCTTGAAATCCACAGTAGCGGCATCTAGGAAATCTCTGGCATAATCTACTGCTTCAGGCGTTTCGAAGCCGTTAGTCACGAATATGTTTATCAGGCCTTTTCTCCTGGCTATGACACCGATGTCATGGGCGTATTCCATAAAAATGCTAGGCTCATTGTATGTGTAGGCTATGCCGCGGCAGCCCATGCTTATGGCTTCCTCCACTATCTGCTGCGGTTCATAATGATAGCCTGTTATCGTCCTTCTCTGGCTTATGTCATAGTTCTGGCAGTACTGACATGCAAAACTGCATCCAACAGTGCTGAGCGAATATATCATTGATCCAGGGAACATGTGAAGGACGGGCTTCTTTTCGATTGGATCCACATTTATGGCGGCAGGAATCCCGTATACGAGGAGATATAGGTCTCCATCGATATTCTTTCTGACGCCGCAAAAGCCGGTTTTGCCTTCTTTCAGTTTACAGTATCTGCTGCAGGCTGTGCACTCAACCATGTCATCGATCTTCCGGTAAAGAGTCGCTTTAACCGGCCTGTTGATGACCGCCTGCTCTAATGGCATAATAGATCATAATATCAATGAAATGCAAGCATTTAGCTGTTTTGTATTGGCTGAATATATACCTCTTATCTTCTTCTTTTTAAGAAGTGCTTTATAGAATGGTTAGGGATTGGGTGGCTCATGCTGAGAAATCATGCGAGGAATAATTAAATAGCGGCCTTGGAATTAGATGATCATGCAGATCAATTTCTACAGGGTTAGAATCCCATTTCTAAGGCCATTCACAACGAGTTTTGGAACAGAGGAATACAGGGAGGCACTGCTTTTCAGGATTTCGCACGAAGGCATAGATGCATATTCCGAATCAGTCACATCGGTGATACCAGACTATGGATATGAAGATAACACCACTGCCATGCATGTGATAAGGGATCTTGCGGCAAAATATATCGCAGACCTACCTGATCCAGCCACATTTATGGAGAGGGTGAAGGGGATAAAGGGACACAATATGGCAAAGGCCGCACTGGAGATGCTGCTCTGGGATTATCACAGCAAGGCTAGCAATCAGCCCCTTTACAGATATCTGGGAAAGAGCAGAGGCTATGCCAACGTTGGAATATCCATAGGCATGGCGAAGATTGAAGATATGGAGGATCAGATAGAGAAGGCCCTATCGCTGGGATACAAGAGGATAAAGGTGAAGATCGCAAGGGGAAGGGAAAACATAGTCAAAGAGATACGCGATTCGTTTCCTGATATACCATTGAGCGTGGATGCGAACGGAGATTACGGTGCGGCCGATATACCGAGGTTAAAGGATCTGGACAGGTACGATCTTGAATATATCGAACAACCATTTCCCGGTGATGATCTGATATATCATTCCAAGCTGAAAAAGGAGATCTCAACACCCATATGTCTTGACGAATCTATAACCTCTGCGGATAAGGCGCTGAAGGCCTTCGATATAGGAGCTGCTGACGTTATAAATATCAAACCAGGACGCATTGGGGGGTTCTCAGAATCGCTGAAGGTCGCAGAGATAGCTAGAGAGAATGGAGGTCATGTCTGGGTTGGTGGAATGCTTGAGACGGGCATAGGCAGGGCATTCAACATAGCCTTTGCATCCCTGGAGATGGTTGATTATCCTGGAGATACATCACCCAACGAAAAGTACTTTGGCAAAGACATCGTTCTAAACCCATTCAAGATGAAGAATGGGATCATAGAACCGTATCATGATGCTGGCATAGGGGTAAGGATCGATGAGGGCGCTCTGATTAGGTACATGGTCGAGGCGGGCACCATATCAGTCTGATGAGGCCTTGTAAATCCTGTCGATCGTTATTATGTCTCTTAGCGCTATCTCCGGAGGCATGGGTACAGGTTCGTCCTTCTCCACCGATTCAAGAAAGCCTCCGATCTCCTTTTCTATCACGTCATAAGTTTCGACGGGAATATGCTTCCCGTTGACTATTATATCTCCATAGGCCGTCTTTCTCTTCCTCTGTGTCCACGGTTCCAGTGGCTTCGTTCCGACATCTTCATAGATGCTTCCATTATCACCAATAATTTCAAATTCAGGTATCAGCGGATACTCTGGATAATTCCATGAATAGAAGAATATGCCGTGCATACCGTTTTCAAAATTGAACACCGCCTCAGCCGTATCTTCACCCACATAATCCCACGTTCTGTGCACGAACGATCGAAGAGATCTGAAATTCCCGCCAAAATTAAGCAGTGTATCGATATAGTGCGTGCCTTCATCGATCAGTATGCCCCGGCCTACCATCCCCTTTTCGTTTCTCCAACCCTCCAGCTTTCTGTAGGACTGATGCCTCACTATGACTGTGTGCGGTGTCCCTATCTCCCCGTTCTTTATCCTGCGGATGGCCTCCGCAACTGATGGATCGAAGTAGAACTGTTCGGCAACCATGAACTTCAATTTAGACTCATTTGCCTGCTGTATCAGGCTTATGCCAGAATCTATGTCAGGTGTTATGGGTTTCTCAACAAGCAGATTCTTCTTTGCTCTGATCGCAAGTGTACCCATTTCGTAATGCAGGCCATCAGGTACTACAAGATCTATAATATCTGCATTTGATCGCAGAGCATCTTCATAGTTTTCGTATACCTTAGATATTCTGAACTGTTCCATGCATCTTCTGGCTTCTTCCGGATCTCTCTCCACTATTGCCACATCGTAGCCGAGCTTTGAATAGATCCTTAGGTGCTCCTTCCCGAAACCCCTGCAACCAACCAATACAATATCCATATGGGCTTAAAATTGCCCTATGACACTTAAACCTTTTGATTATAATTATTTTATTTAATGATAACGTAAAAAGATAGCATGCCACTATGACCCTTAAAATTATGACCTCTCTGAACTGAACTTAT
Source organism: Thermoplasma sp. (assembly GCF_023256435.1). GTDB lineage: Archaea > Thermoplasmatota > Thermoplasmata > Thermoplasmatales > Thermoplasmataceae > Thermoplasma. The sequence goes on from NZ_JAGDXM010000022.1 coordinate 32,485, forward strand.
TTTAAAAATGTGAAATAATAAAAAATAAGTTTATACGCTGTGGGTCAGGTTATCGATCCTGCCTCCGTCGATCACGATGACCTGTCCGTTCATGTATTCTGAATCGTCCGAGGCAAGGAAAAGCGCTACGTTACCAACGTACTCTGGCCTGCCGATCATTTTCAGCGTTGTTCTGGATCTGAAATCATCTTCAAGCTTCCTGATCTCATCTTGGCTCTTTCCGCCTATGGTGAGATCGGTCTCGATCCAGCCCGGCGCTATTGCGTTTACCCTTATTCCATATTCTGAGAGGTCAAAGGCCAGCCTCTTGGTGAGCATGATGACACCGGCTTTGGTTATGGAATAGAATGTTGTGTTTCTGGCAGCGGTTCCTATTCCAGCGTTTGATGCTATATTTATTATCTTTCCCTTTTTCTCCTTCAGATCCTGGAGGAATTCGAGAGTTGTGTATATCTGCCCCATGAGGTTCACATCTATCATACGCCTGACCTTGGAGTCGTCATACTGGTCAAAGGGCATTAGATACCATATCCCTGAGTTGTTGACTAGTATGTCTATCTTTCCCAACTTGCTGTGGATCTCCATTGCCATCCTGTGAACCTGTTCACGGTCAGATACGTCTGCCTTGAATATTTCCCCACCGGTTTTCTTTTTCACCTCAAGGGCGCTTCTTTCATCGCTGTTGTAATTTATGGCTACTTTGGCCCCTTCTTCGGAAAATTTCTCTGCAATAGCCCTTCCAAGACCCTTGCTTGCGCCAGTTATGAGCGCAATCTTTCCCTCAAGCTTTCCAGACATACATGGTTATTAGGGCATCTTTGAAAAATATTTTCCAAATTGCATTATTATATATATTTGGTATCTTTATCAATTATTATTTGATATTAGAATATTACATTGGTTCTTCTTATTTCCATCCATGTTGATCTATATTAATTTTGCTGGTATTCATCCATTCTTTATATATTGGGTCATCTAGGTATTTATAATGATCTATGAAAATATATATATTTTAAACGTTCTGCAATTTAATGTAGGAAAATTATTAAGTATTATGCGGATTTTATAGCATGGAATCTTCAGTCAGATATTCAGAACTGATCGAAAGACTCGATATGAGCAAGGTCACCAGATTCTACTGGCTTCTGACGATACTCGCTACCATAGGCGGATTCCTTTTCGGATATGATACCGCAAATATCGGATCTGCTTTACCGTTCATAGAGAGGATATACCCAGGGATATCCGGATTTGTAGAGGGTTACTTGGTTGCGGGAGCATCTCTAGGAGCTGGCGTTGGTGCACTTGTTGCTGCAGGCCTTACTGACAGATATGGAAGAAAGTATCTGCTTATAGCGGATGCAGCCATATATGCGGCTGGAGCACTGCTTTCGGCCTTCACCGTCGATCTAGTCATGCTTCTGCTCTCAAGAACTCTGATAGGTATAGCAGTGGGTGCAGACTCTGGGATAGCAACTGCTTACATAGCTGAATATGCGCCGAAGGCTAAAAGAGGAACCTTGGGAATATTGCAGCAGTGGATGATAACGATCGGAATTCTCGGGGCTTATCTTGTTGGGATGGCTACCCTCTTCTTTGCTCCAGGTCTGGCGTTCAAGTTTGGCTGGAGGATAATGCTGGGGGTTGCCGCCATACCGGCAGCCATCGGCCTTGCATTCAGGTTTATGATGCCAGAGTCCCCCAGATGGCTCCTGGTCAAGGGAAAATATCGAGAAGCAGCCACATCGCTCAAAAAACTTGGAATATCAATGAATGAAGAAGAGCTGAAGTCTGTTAAACTTACACAGCCGCATGGTATAACTCCTGGTGTGAAGAGGGCTCTGCTGATAGTTGGCCTGTTCTTCGTGTTCCAGCAGATAACAGGAATAAACATACCATTCTATTACGGTCCGGTTGTTCTCCAGAACCTGCACATAGTGGGAAAATCGACGTCGCTCGTCTACAGCATATACTATTCGGTAGCGGCTTCTGCCATACTTGCCATAATAAACGTCGCGGCCACATACATAGGTTTCAGGTATATCGATTCTGTCGGTAGGAGGAAGCTGGCTCTGATGGGCTACGCAGGCATGACGTTCTTTGGAATACTTGGTGGCTTGCTGTTATACCTAAAGCTCGACATAGGCCTGTTCATAGCATTTGCCGGGTTCATCATATTCTTTGCATTCGGTGTTGGAGGAACAGGCTGGATGATACAGGGAGAATACTTCCCAACGAGCATGAGGGGCCTTTACGCATCCCTGGGTGCATTCATAGACTGGATAGCCAATTTTGCCATCGTTGAACTCTTCCCTGTTATGGATTCTGCCATAACGATAAAGAACGTGGAGTTTGTCTTCGGAATCCTGTCCCTTATAGCTCTGATACTGTTTTACTACATAATGCCAGAGACCAAGGGGCTTTCCGTGGAGCAGATAGACACGCTGTTCGAAAACAACACACTGGGACAGATGAAGAAAGCTTCTATATCTATAAGGAAAGAGGCTGCTCCAGCCGATCCCAAATGAATTATTTTATTAAATTTTTATCAAAAACATTTTAATAAGGCGATTCTGTTCTCTTACCATAATGAGGAAGAAGATCGTACTGATAGGTCTTATCATATTCATAGTCGGTATCGCAATGGCGGCTGGCGGGGATTACCTTGTTGGGCATTACACGGTAACGGGTACCGCTATAGAACAGATTTCAGCTGGTATGTACGGCCATGAGATCAACATATCCGCACCATCTCTTCTGACGGTGGACAGCACATTTTCATCGGTATACCTCGTGTCATCGGCTAACCTTACTGGCCTCAATGCATCCAATGTAGCGTCCAGATCCATAAGCCCGCTGACCACCACATCAGTATCCTCTGAGCATGTGTGGGCTTACGATCTCACAGCAGCAGGATCATATTATATAATTGCATTCAACAGCTCTGCTCCGACCATAACCTACAGCTACATACCTTTGAGCTACTCATACATATCCGTTGTGATGCTGATAGGCATAGTTCTCATAATAGTTGGAATAATAATAGCAGTGATCGGACTGATTCTAAGGAAAAAACAGGTGCCAGAAGAACCGCAGATCTGACTCTTCATTTCCTATCGTGAAAATATTTAATAAATTACGAGATCTTCAATGGATCAAATGTTATTTAGCTACTCTCTATTGATGACTTCGTTTGCTGTTTTTGCCATTACAGCTGTCTACTCGTCAATATCAGACATGAAGAAGAGGAGCGTTAATTCTTTCACATTTCTTCCCATGTTTGCAATTGCTACGCTTTACTACGCCTATATACACGACTATTATCTTGTTGCGTTCACTATAATCCTTATGGTTGCCACATTCATACGCACTGATTCCTATCTATATTTTATCTTGCCAATCACCGCATTTGTAATGGCCATGATATTGGGGGCCATGAGCATAGGAACGATAATAGCTGTTGTTCTGACACTGCTGGGTTACAGAGAGACTCTCTTTGGCATCGGAGATGTGAAGGCCGAGGTCTCGTATATACTGGCTTTCCAGTATATTAGCAGGCCGTTATTTGGTGCATCAGTTTTTGCGATCAGCTTTCTGATATACCTTTCAATATTCTCCGTTCTGGCTATAGCAGCATTCTATGTCCATGCTGCGATTATAGGTCTAAAATTCAGAGGTATTCATCTCGCATACGACGAAGCAGAGTATTCAAGAAACAGGCAAAAGTACAGAGTAATCGGTTCAGGCGACCAGGCAATTATGTCATACAGGATGCCATTCCTCGTTCCCATAAACCTCGCCGCCTTATTCGCAGTTCTGATTGGACTGCCACAGATGTTCATTTGATATTTCATTCGGCGAGATGTAATTTAGGGTTATTTTCCCGAAAGGAAGAGATAAAATACTGGAGGGCAATGCATCCTCGATCAGGTGCATCAATTGGCTGTGGAACAGAAAATGCCAGAATTTGTCATTCGCGATGTGGAAGAGGCCGATGCCAGGCTGAAAGAGCTTGGATCAAAGAGAATACTCCTGCAGCTGCCCGACGGCTTGAAGCCCTATGTATTTGACTATTTCAATTATCTTTCCCAGAGATACGATGTTATAGTGTCTTCGTCCCCCGTGTATGGTGCATGCGATATCGGCCCTTCGTATCTCTATGATAGGGTAGATGCGATAGTTCAGATCGGGCATTCGGTAATGCGGAACATTAAGTATCCGAAGCCAGTAATATTCATTGAACATTACAGGGATGTTGAGATAAGGGAATTTGATACGAAACCCATTGAAAAATATTCTAAGATAGGACTCATCTATTCAATACAGTATCGTTTTGCTGCTCAACGCGTTAAGAGCATACTTGAGGAGAGGTCGTTCACCGTCCTTATAGGAAAATCAGATAGAAGAATGGCCTACGACGGTCAAGTTCTTGGATGCAACTTCAGCTCAGTTCACTCCATTGAGAATGAGGTGGACGCATTTCTGATAGTTTCCACCGGTATATTCCATGCGCTGGGATCGCAGATATCCACAGACAAGCCCGTGTTTTTATTTGATCTGAACGAGATGTCGTTAAAGCCTATGGAGAAGGAGGCTGACGCCTTTATAAGAAGGCGCTATGCACAAATATACCGTGCCATGGATGCCAGAAAGATATGCTTTATCGTTGACACAAGGATAGGACAGCGCAGAGAGCGGCTTGCCAGGAAACTGATGCAGGATGCAAAGGGCCTGGGTATGGAGGCGATTCTGGCCTATACGGACAATATCAGCGATATGGACATGCAGAATATGGGTTGCAATCTCATCGTTTACACAGGATGCCCAAGAGTACCAATCGACGATCAGGAGAAATTTTCCGTACCCATATTGACGCCAGCCGAATTCGGGATGGCTTTTCTCAAATCAACGAACAGATACGTGCTTGACGAGATAGTTTCAGTCGACGATCCTGCCGATCAGTGAAGTGTTTTCGAAGCCGGTTATGCGAACAAGATGCCATGTGTATTTTCTGGCACTGGCTGATACAATAACTGGCCTGTATGCCACATCCCTCCCGATCATGGTTCCTGGCTTCCCATCCTCAGTTATCAGTATCCTCTCCTCCCTTCCGATCATTGCAGAAAACTTCTCCTGAATCAGCTGCCTGTGCAGTTCCGCTATCTTTCGATCCTGATCCTTCAACACATTTGTCGGTTTTGGTCTGCGTTCGAAATCCGCCGTCAGCTCCCTTGGTGAGAACCTTGTGACATTGACTATATCAGGCTTTACCTTACCTATGAGATCGTAGGTCAGGTCAAAGCTCTCATCCGTCTCGGCGTGATACCCTATGATGACATCGGTCGATATGGTAAGATCAGAAAAACGCCTCCTGAACGAGTTTACTATCTCAAGAAAATCTTTAACGGTGTATTCCCTGTTCATGGCCTGAAGTACATGATCGTCTCCGCTCTGAACCGGTATGTGAAGAAATTTGAACACCTTGGGATGATCGTAAGCATTCACGAGATCCTCGATTATTTCTGAGGTATTCTTGGGTTCCATCATGCCTACCCTGATCATGAAATCCCCAGGTATTTTGGAAAGCATCTCTATTAGTGATGGCAACCTGATACCGATGTCCTTTCCATAGGCTGCTGTATCGAGAGAGCTTATTCTTATCTCCTTCTTTCCAGACTCTATGATCATTCTGGCCTGATTCACAATTTTTTCTGGTCTTCTTGAAACAAGCTTCCCCCTGGCGATATGCGATATGCAGAAGTTGCATCTGCCTGTGCAGCCTTGATTTATTGGTATGCCAGACATGATTTCAGCATCTATTATCGAGGTATCATCGAGGTACTCCTGGAATTGCTGAAACCGATCCCTGTCAATGGACTCGATGACTCCTCCTGAGAGTTCCCTTCCCTTTATCGCGGACAGGCATCCTATCACCTGGACCCTTCCGTATCTGCTCAGTTCCTCTATCCGACGCATCATATGTTCTTCGGTCTTCTGTATGACTGCGCAGGTGCCTATTATTGAGACATCGGCTTCCTCAGGTCTTTTCACCAGTGTTGATCCCTCATTCAGCAATTTATTGACGTAGAGCCCAGTTTCTCCTTGATTTAGCGTGCAACCATAGCTCTCGTAGTAAATCTTCATTTGATGTGCATTTTTATCTCGTATATTAGTGTGATTTTCTGGGGAATCTGAAATCGATAACCATTTGATGATACGTCAAGTGTCGTAATTGACCATCGCAAAAACTAAATTACGGTTGTTATCGCATATTTGTTGATAGAAAATAATCCTTTTATAAAAAAATATTATTGCATCCGTTATTTAATAACAGAATCTTAAACTCAGAATTTATATATTTAAAATAAATAACTAAATATGGAAAAGAAAGACATATCAGATCAATATCTGGAGGGCTACAGCTGCGACGTGGCCATCCGCTGGTCCAGGATCGATCCATCACTTCTGCCTGTTGATGAACTAGACAAGCAGATAATATGCTTTCTCAGGTACAACGCAAGGATCTCAAATGCGGAGATAGCCAAGGCCCTCAATACCAGTGAAGCAACGGTGAGAAGGAGGATAAATGAGCTGGTCAGGAAAAAGATAATAATAGGATTCTCGGCTCTGGTCGATCTTCAGGCAGTGGAGAACAGTATAAAGGCCTACATAATAATAGACGTAGATCCAAATAAGATGGATGATGTTGCGAATTCCATAACTGATAACATAAACGTGCTGAGCCTTTATAGGAGGAGAGGAAAGAATCAGTTGATAGCGGAAACGCTGTTCCTGAATCTTGAGGCTATTGAAAATTTTGAGAGTCAGATCTCAAAGATGAGCGGCGTGAAGAACTTCGAAACCATGATCATATCTAAAGCCTACAGGAAGAACCCATGGATAGGCATATGATTATTTTCTAATTTTTCAACTCATTACGTCATTTATCTTTATTTTACAATAGCGAAAAGGATCATCGTTGAACAATTGATCAGAAATGAAAAGATATGAAAATATTGGTTTAATCTTTCGGTACGCCACTGTCCATTATCTTCATATACTGTTCTTCCGTGAGCTTTCCGGTGGCTAGCACAAGGCTCTTTATTGACTTTCCAGTCTCAACAGCCTCCCTGACGATCTTGGCCACATTATCGTAGCCTAGATACGGGTTCAGCAGCGCAGCGGATCCAAAGCTGTTTGCCAGATGCTCTCTGCATACCGGAACGTTTGCCTTGATCCCATCTATGAGCTTCTCCTTGAACATCTTAAGTCCGTTGGTCATGATGTCTATGGATCTTGTAAGCTCGTAATCTATGTTGGGCATCATCACGTTGAGCTCAAGCTGGCCTGCCTGTACGCTCATATTGACAGCCTGCTGCGATCCGATCACTGAATGGCATATCATGTTCATAGCCTCCGCTATTGACGGGTTGATCTTTCCAGGCATTATCGAAGATCCCTGCTGTACAGCTGGAATTATGATCTCGTGGATGCCTGTGCCTGGCCCGGAGTATAGAAGCCTGATATCGTTGGCGATCTTTTCAACATCCAGGGCAAGGTTTGTTACGGAGTTCATAACCCTGGAAAAATCTGTCATGAACTGCATTATTCCAAGCAGATTGGAACTCTTCCTAAAGTTCTCCTTTGTGATCTCATTGATGTGCTTCACAACGTTTTCTTGGTAATTCTTTGCCGTATTGATGCCTGTTCCAACTGCTGTACCGCCTATGTTGAGCTCCATTATGTAGTCAGATGCGTCTATTATCTCATCACGATCCTTCTTCATTGCGTAAGCGTAGGCTCCGAATTCCAATCCAAGTGTCACAGGAGCAGCGTCCTGCAGATGTGTTCTTCCGGGCTTTGCTATGCCTCTGAACTCCTTGCTCTTGTTCTCCAGACTCTCTATGAGCTCGTTCAGCGCGTTCTTCAACTTCTTGACCTTTTTGGAAACGGTCAGGCGCATCATGGTGGGGTAAACATCATTGGTTGACTGGCTCATGTTGACATGGTCGTTTGGGTGTATCACGGAGTAGTCACCCTTGTTCTTGCCCATCAGCGTGAGCGCCACATTGGCTATGACCTCATTGGCATTCATGTTGTAAGAAGTTCCGGCTCCGGCCTGATACACGTCGATCACGAACTGATCGTGGTATTTCCCGTTGATTATTTCATCGCATGCCTTTGATATGTAATCAGCCTTCTCTCTGTCGAGAGATCCACCATCAGCGTTGGCAAGAGCAGCAGCCTTTTTGACCTGCGCTATTGAAACAATGTGGTCAGAATCTGCGGTGAGACCCGTGATTCTGAAATTTTCTCTGGCTCTTGCTGTGTTTATGCCATAGAAAACATCATCAGGCAGTTGCACTTCCCCTATAACGTCTCTTTCTGTCCTCATGAGTGACTATCGTTTGAACATATAAATTTTTGATTGCCTCATTTACACAAGTGATGATCAAATGTTTTCTATATGTTCAATGGCATGACAAATATCTACAATGATCAAAATTGGTATCTTACCGATGCTATATATCAATTAGTTTAGAAAAGAGAAAAAACATATTAATATCATTCGGTGATAACAATAGATGACAATCATGAGGCAAAATGAGGTCATTATCAGAGTAGCCGGTGCAGCCGGTGATGGTGTGCAGTCGGCTGGTGAGATCTTGGTGAGAACTTTTGCAAGAAGTGGGCTTTATGCCACATCCTACAATTACTATCAGGATATAATAAGGGGTGGTGAATCTTGGTATCAGGTCCGTGCTTCTGACGTTAAGGTGAAGAATCAGGGGGACGGTCTTGACATACTTGTGGCACTGAACCAGGATGGTGTTGAGAGGCATACAAATCCAGATATAAATGAGGGTGGTGCTTCTCCTCTGGGAAAGGACGGAATCGCAATATTCGATAACTCGATCAAGGGTTACACGAAGAGAGATACCAACTACTGTCCAATGCCCCTCGCCGATATAGCGGCGAAGTACAGTAAGAATACGCTGCTGAAGAATACTGTTGGTCTTGGCGCGGCGATAGCGGCATCAGGAATAGATTTCAACATCTTCGCGGATGTGATAAGGGATCAGTTCGGCAAGAAGGGAGATATAGCTGAACTGAACGTTAAGGCGGCAAAGGAAGGCTACGATTATTTCCTGGCGAATTACAAACCGCTTGGTAAGAAATTCAAATTCGGAAAGAAGAAGTACATGATCTCCGGTGGTATGGCTGTTGCATTGGGTGCCGTAGCCGGCGGACTGAAGATGTATGTTGCTTATCCTATGACGCCTGCATCTTCAGCCCTTCACTTCCTTGCACAGCACGCCAAAAAGTATGGTGTTTTTGTCAAAATACCTGAGGATGAGATATCTGCTATAAACACGGTTATAGGCGCAAACTATGCTGGTGTCCGTGCCATGACAGGTTCCTCAGGAGGAGGCTTCGCCCTCATGACCGAGGCCGTGGGTTTATCCGGCATGACCGAGGTACCTCTCGTAATATATGAGGCACAGAGACCAGGGCCTTCGACTGGTCTGCCCACCAAGACGGAGCAGGGAGACCTAAATCAGGTCCTTGGCGCTTCGCAGGGAGATTTCCCGAGAATAGTGTTTGCTCCAGGCGACATAGAAGAGGCCTTCTATCTCACGAGGGAAGCCATGAATATAGCGGAAAAATACCAGACACCTGTTTTCATAATGTCCGATCTGTATCTGGCTGAGCATTACGATACCATAGACAGCTTCGATTTGAACTTCACCATAGATCACGGGCTCAGGGCCAAGGACAATGAGCAGGATTACAAGAGGTATCTTATAACTGAAACGGGCATATCGCCGAGGGCAATTCCCGGACAGCCTGGAAACATGCACAACGAGGATTCGGATGAACACAATGAATACGGGGACGTCGTCAGCGACGCCGTAACTAATCCACAGGACAGGATAAGGATGATGCAGAAGAGGATGCGCAAGATGGACACATACATAGAGGAGATGAAGCCTACACCCACGTACCATATAGAAGACGCAGAATACGTGATAATACAGTGGGGAAGTACGAAGGGGGCTGTAGAGGAGGCCGTAGACATACTCAGATCAAAGGGCATAAAGATAGGCGCCATAGAGGTCAAGAACGTGTTTCCGCTGAATCCTGACATAGGTACTCTCCTCAAGAACAAGAAGAAGATCATAGCGGTTGAAAACAACTATTCTGGGCAACTTTCAAAGTACATATCAGCCCAGTTCCTCGTCAAGCCAGATCTCATAACGAAGTACGACGGCGAGGCGTTTTATCCAAATGCGCTTGCTGACGAGATCGAGGTCAGGATTGGCAAGAAGAAGGAGGTCATAAGGGAGTGATCAAGATGAACATGAACGATTATAAGAATAAGAGGGTGCCGCCAGATTGGTGCCCAGGTTGTGGTAATTTCGCGCAGCTTTCTGCAATAACGATGGCTCTTGCGGAACTGAAGATAGATCCTAAGGATGTGGTTGTAGCATCTGGTATCGGATGCTCATCCAACATGCCTGAGTTCCTGAACACATACGGCTTCCATGGCCTTCATGGAAGGCTTGTGCCGTTCGCCGCTGGCGTAAAGTGGGCAAACTCAAAGCTGACAGTCATAGCATACGGTGGAGACGGTGATGGATTCTTTGAAGGCACACAGCATTTCTACCATACTGCAAAGAGGAATGTTGATATAACGTACATGGTATCCGATAATCAGGTCTTTGGTCTGACGACCGGGCAGGCCTCGCCTACAGCACCTATAGGACTCAGAACAAAGACTACACCGGACGGAAATATAGAGACTCCGTTCAACCCGATCGCCTTTGCGCTGAATGCTGGAGCGACATTTGTTGCAAGAGCATTCTCAGGAGATGTGAAACACCTGAAGGACATAACGGTACGTGCTATCAAGCACAAGGGGTTTTCCTTCATAGACGTCATCAGCCCATGCGTTACATGGAACAAGGAAAACAGCTATGAGTACTTCAGGCCCAGAGTCTACCATCTAGAAAACAACGATGTCACAAACTTCGACCAGGCATATAAGCTCGCTTTTGAATGGGGCGATCACATACCGATAGGCGTCTTCTATGAGGTGGAAAGGCCAACATACGAGGACCTAGACGAGGTTCTCAAGGATGGACCGCTTGTGGAACAGAAGGTACATACGCTTACCGAAGAGGACTTGGAAGAATTTGCATAATTCTTCAGTCCTTTTTAAATTTTGTTAAATAAATCGCAAGCAAAATTGTTCCGGTTATTAGAGTTAATATGCCAATTGATTCTATAGAAATATTTGAGTATGCGGTTTTTGCAATCTTCGTTGAATAAACCAGCGAAGTGTGCGAATTATTTCTTGTCAAAATCTGAACATCATAAGGGATGTTGCTGTATTGGGCTGGAAGAAATATATTGAAGTTAGTCCCTGGATCTAATGTGAGATTCTCGATTAACTTCGTGCTGGTCACGGTAACGCCAGTAAAATTTCTGTATTCTGAAATTATGTAAATACGTATCCATGTGGTGGAATTGCCTGCTATTATGGAAAGGTTTGATGGGATTCCGTAGAAGTTATATAATGTAATGTTTGAACTTCCATTGACTGAATAATCCTCGATCGAATAACTGTAATATATCGGATGCTGAGTGTAGGAATAACCTATAAGAACAGATCCAAGTAAGATTAGCAATATGGATAATGCTAAGAGCTTAATTCCAGGTCTCTTCCCGTCCAACAACTTTCGATTCTTTGCTATTTCTATGCTTATCCTGGAAATTCTATCAGTCCTCTTACCATTCTGTAAATA
>NZ_JAGDXM010000022.1:44304-47174 GCF_023256435.1 Thermoplasma sp.
TGAAGCATATCCATTAACATTATGGTCGCAGTGTTCCAGAAAAATAGACCTATCAAAATGACGGAAAGTAAGTTAAATACTATTTCTTATTGAATTTATTTCAAGATCTGAGAAACTTGATAAATTTTTAATCAAAATTGTTAGGCATATAAAGTCAAAATTTCTATTATACTGCACAGGAATAGGTAAATTTAAAGTGACGGCTTTCTAATGCGTTATTTTTGTCTCATTTATATCCAAAGTTCCATTCGCCATGCTTGTTATTCTTATTTAATTGGTTCATCTCAAACGTATACTAGTCAGCTGGCTATTTCTTAGATCTACATGATATCTAGCATATATCAATGTCAAAGCGCCGGGACATTTTCTCATTAATTATTAAGGATGACGTTACGTATGATGTTAATTGTTGATACTAGGATAAAACTGCGTAGTCATCTTTCTAATATCAAGCATGAAACCTCAGGCGTATAATGAATTTTTAAAAATATTGGTTGATCTATAAAAGACAATGGTATAATGCTTGAGAGAAAATCATAGCAATGCATTAGATAACAGAAGTCACGAAAATAATTGCCTTTATCAGGTGCATATATGATGTAATAAGATTTAAATATCTAAATTTACATAAACACCTGCATAAATTGGAGGATAAGAACATGGAAAGTAATCAACCTAATATTCCTCCTGTTGGGCCGAAGACGTCCAATACGAAGTGGTACGCGATAATAACAGTTCTTGTGGTTGTTATTGTTGTCGTAAGCGTATTGGGCTTCTATCATCCGGTAACCACAGGATCTAGTGCAAAGGTAGTATCTGCCGAATCTTCAGCAGTGATAGGTCAGCCCTACAACCTAACAATACAGACTAACGGAGCTTTCAGCAGTATAACGGTCTACTGGGGAGACGCTACGACCTCAATTATACCATATGGTGGTAGTGATAAGATAACAGTTTCTCATGTTTATAATAATCCGGGAAACTATTACATTTACTATACTGTGAACTTCGGCGGTTCAGTTTATCAGAGCACTAACTCTCTCATATCGGTTACATCAACTAGCACATCATTACCTAGCGAGGAATCAGTTGGCGACATAGCTCTTGTTCACAGCACTTCTTCACCGCTTGTAAATCAGACTCAGCTCTTCAAGCCAATGACGAATCTATCCTATGTTGTCGGTTACTTTACTCCACCAGCAAATATTAGTTACGAGGTTATCTCACAGGTAGTCTATATTTATAAAAATGGATCTCTTGTGGAGAAAGTGAAGATGCCTTATTACTACAATTTCGCCGATCAAGCTTATAAATTGCCACCAAATCAAGCATATCTAAATCTCACCAACCTTACCTCTGGATATTATGAGATAGGCATAGCTACCTATACTGGTAGACTTGGATATCAGAGTTTCCCAACGACAATATACAACAGCACCATAATGAAGTATATGAAGGATCAGATGGCTTTCTACAATTACAATTCGACAACCGGTATGACGTCCATGACGCTGGCAAATGGTACTTTAACGTTAATGCTAGTTAGCCTTGGTTATCTCAAGGGGACTGAAGTTCAGAACTATGCTGGCACCGTTTTAAACTATGTCTCACCAACCGTGGTCAAGTATACTAACACTGCAAAATTGAATTATAGTGCAGGAGCATCTGTGAACTATCTTAAGGGGCAGTATGCTAATTTGAGTGCAAACGATTCATTTATGGTGGTTGCGAATTCAAGCTTGGCTTTCATACCCATGACTAATGTCACATTTGCCTCTGGTTCAATGCTCAATGTATCATCAGGCTCGCATTACAATATAAGCGCGAAATCAGGCGTCATGTTCATGAAGAACGCTACAGCATATCTCAACCAGACACTTAACTTCCCGAATGCTAAGGGTAATGGTGTAAATGTCACCGTGATGGCAGGAAACTCGGTAGAGGTTCCCAGTACAGTTACTATAACGTTTACGACGTATGGAAATTACACATCATCTGGAAAGCTTTATCCTGTTAAGCCTGGTGATACGGTGAAGGGACCGGAACTGCTATATTTCAACAATACAACATCGTTTGAGACTTCTTCAATTGAACTAATAGGTGGAAGTGCGTTGTACTTTGATAATAACACGGAAGTAGCGCTCTCTAATAATAGCATCATGGTGTTTGCAGCGGATTCAACTCTGATGAATCTTACATACGCAAAAGCTTTGGGAGGATCAAAGCTCACCTTTGTGAGTAAAGCGGAAACTCAGTTCATAACGAATTCGACCGTAACATACGAGGCATCATACAATACGGTATCTTATGCGGCAGGAAGCGTTATCAGCTATCCAGCGACATCTGGAGTAGGGCTCAACGCGGAGAACAATCTGACGTATGAAGTGAACACATCGCTACTATATGCAGCTCCAGTAAACGTAAAGTATCTGGGCCCGAACGATACAATAAATGTGACGCTTACGATTCAGACTTCTGGAATGACAACGTCGCCCATAATAACTGGTGAGCTTAATGCCACGGCTGGCATATTCCATACATTCTTCTACCAGGATCTGGTGATTGCGCCTAGTGCTGCACTCTTTACTGTCACAACTGCAGTGACAACATTCGTAAATGCGGAAGCAGAAACGGGAGCATATAAGACACTTGATGGAGCGATTGCTTATGATACAGTCAGCGGAGAGATACTTGAGAATGTGTATCAGTTCCTAGTGATGTACAACGGATCCTCATCAAGCTCATTCGTCCCACAGCTTGCAGCCTACCTCCCGACGACAACTAACGGTGGCATAAACACGAATTACAAGAACTATACGGTCACCACGCCCTGGCACACAACATATACTGTTCACATCAAACCGTATGAG
>NZ_JAGDXM010000022.1:47184-50003 GCF_023256435.1 Thermoplasma sp.
AATAAAATAATTTGGGTAGCTTGAATCAAATGAATAAATATATAAAGAATTTGGGTTTTGTGAATATATATATGTTAATATATCACCTTCATTATCGCATTCTGTTGAACAATATTCATTATTATAAAAGTATAGTATCAAAGTAAAGTTTGTATAATTACAATCTTGTATATAACTCTTTGTTAATAAGAAATGAAGATATTCTAAATTAAAATATTGGGATTTTAAATATTCAATTGCCAGACTATTGCTATTGAATAATGCAACGAATTCACAGGGTGGGTATATGTCTAACCTCCTCCTGCCGGGAAATGTGTATGAATCCAACACTTTCTGGAACATTACACAGAATATAACTGTGGACAACGCCACAAACAACATTACATTCCACTTCCAGAGTCCTTTGACACCGAACTTCGTGTTTGAACTTTTATCCGCAAGTGGAGACTTTGTCATGGATGCGAACTGGATCGTTGCCCATGCAACAGCAGCACAGCCAGCCCTTGCATGGAAGGCTGGGTTAACTCCATACGCTTTGCCATGGAATGCGACCGGCTTCAATGAATATAAGGCACAGGGCAACGCAACGGACTACAATGAATACTTGGTGAACAATGTTATGGCCGACGGTCCATATGAAATAGATTATATTATTCCATCATCAGCCGTTGTCCTCATTAAGAATCCCAACTTCAATCCGCCTGGCTCATGGTTCCCAAGGGCACATATAGACAAGATCGTCCTAGAGTACATAGGCGAGACTTCAACGAGATATCTTCAGCTGAAATCTGGATACGCACAGACTGGAGGTATACCCTCTAGCGATTGGTCCCTTGTGGAGGGCCTGGTTAACTCCCACATAGATTACTATCTGTCGAAGCCATCGCTGAGCATATTCTGGTATAACTTCAATACCAACGTCAACACGACTATGCTGTCTACGCTTGACAAGTCTGCTAATATGCCATCGGCCCTCTTCAGTGTCCTTCAAATAAGGAAGGCGTTCGCATATGCCTACAATGAGAGTGAATATCTTAACAAAGATGTCGGAAATGCCAATTATAATGTTACTTTCGCTGTGCCCTATGCTGGTATGTTGGTTGCCGGAATGCTTGGCTATCAGTCAATAGGTGAGCTGAACAACGCAACGCATGGTCAAGTACCGTACTTCAATCTAACGCTTGCGAGCAAATACTGGAGTGAGGGAGTGGCGGATTGGAATAAGCTAGTATATAATAACACACATAGTACTGCTTATAATATAACTACTGCTTCCGACGGAGATTACCTGTATATGGGCGCTCCATTGAATATACCAATAATAATATTCAGTGCTGATCCTATTGATCAAGCGGGGGCCACACAGTGGGGTGCTTATCTGTCTTCATTCATAAAGGGCGCAACATTCCCAGTGATCCCGCTTGCATTCCCAAGCATACTTGGCTATCAGGTACAGGGTCAGAACCCGATGCCAATATACGAGCTCGGTTGGGCTCCTGACTATCCGTATCCTACGGACTACTTGGGCCCAATGGCTCTTCCAGAGAACTCGACCACATATCCAGGGCCTAATGACATGACTCCATATTGGATTGGATACAATACAAGCAACCCTGCAAGGAATACCACTGAGGCAATGTATCTTCAGGAAATGATAGATTACTATGACAACGGCACTGCTGCTGCAAATACAAGTGTTGCCCTGATGTGGTTCCACAAGATGAACGAAGAGCTTATCAATATGACATTCTACGTATACATAGAACAGGCTGTTGACTTCCAGATAATGTCCGATAAAGTGCCACAGAGCGTAATGATAACCTGGGAGCAGAACGTCATGTGGACCATAGGTGTTTCTTTATCATCAGAAGAATACTCCTGCTGATACCAACATTGATAGGCTTGACTCTACTGACATTTATACTTATGAGGGCTCTTCCGACATCACTTTTGCTCTCTCAGTACGTTAATCCTCACAGTACTCTTCCCAGGTCTGTTCAGATCGCTCATGCGAAAGCATTGCTGGGTCTCAATTATCCTGTTCCTGTTCAATATTTCTTCTATTTAGCTGCTCTCTTTCATGGTCAATGGGGATTTATGGTAAGTAATTTCTATACTGGCCCTGTTCTGACAGGCATTGAGGAATTTTTCCCCAACACGCTTCAGCTTACGATATTTGCGGTCATACTTTCGGTCTTGATATCAATTCCTTTGGGAACCTATATCGGATCAAAGCCAAATTCAGTAGCTGATCACGCTGGGAGGATATTCTCGCTTGCCGTTTATGCTATGCCGGCTTTTGTTCTTGCGCTTCTTTTCCAGATAGTTTTTGGAAGAGGTGCTATTACCGGTAACCCACTTGGCGTTTTTCCGATATCTGGTACGTTCAATTATGCATTGGTTCCATTTCCTGTACCATCTTGGTTAGTATCGCCAAATACAAGTGCTCTTGTAAGTCATCCGACCCATCTTATAATATTTGATGCTCTGATTCATCATGACTACGCAATAGCTTACAGTGGGCTTCTGCACATTGTGCTTCCGGTGCTAACTTTGACACTAGGTATACTTGCTGGTATTGTAAGATTCCTTAGGGCAGGAATGATGGATAATATGAGGCAGGAATACGTAAAGACCGCCCGGGCTAAAGGTGTTCCAGAAAAAATTATAATAAAGAGGCACATAAGGAAGAATGCCCTCATTCCGACTGTGACAGTTCTAGGTTTGCTATTTGCGAGTCTTCTCGGCGGGGTTGTTCTGATTGAGGATGTTTTTGACTATCCAGGAATGGGCCTGCTAGGTATAAATGCAATTACCAG
>NZ_JAGDXM010000006.1 GCF_023256435.1 Thermoplasma sp.
AAGTTAGGAGTTTAGGGGAAGCTGTAAATTTCAACCTCTTCGGACATGAGATACACGGACCCCCTCAATGGCAAGGTTTATAAATTGCGTTTCTAAATTTTTGCATCCTTCACGATAACCAAATGGATGATACTTAAGTAAAATCGCTGAGATCCGAATATACGCCTGTAGATATCACGATACAGGGCTTGTCTTGGATGTCCGGAAAGGCAAGATGTCTCTTCGATGAAAGGAATATCCGAAAGCTTTAGCTTAGGAGTAGATCACCTTTGGTATCATCCACCGTGTTTGAAGTCAGGATAAAGAACCATACCACCATCAACAAGCACCGTCGTACCCGTGATGTATGAAGCAAGATCGCTTGCGAGGAATACGGCAACCCGTCCTATATCGTCCACTTCTCCCAGTCTCGGCATGGCAATCTTGTCCAGAAGATCCTTCAGGGATTCTGGATTGCCCCACACGTCCTTATTTATAGGCGTTTTTATGGCACCTGGCGCTATGGCCACAACGCGTATGTTGAAGTCAGATAATTCCTGAGCCAGTGTCTTCGTGAACATTGACAAACCAGCCTTTGCACTGCAGTACGCGGAATAGCCAGACCATGGAACATATTCATGTACAGATGTGATATTTATTATAACACCAGTCTTCCTTGGCTTCATCCTCAGCGATGCTTCCCTTGCGCAGTAATATGGGCCTATGAGGTTCACGCCAATGACCTTCTCCCAGTCATCCGTGTTGTCCTCGCCGACAAGGCCGCGCTTCCCATCTATGCCAGCGTTATTGACCAGTATATCGATAGGACCGAACGCCTTGTCTATGCTGAGAAACAGATTCCTGACCTCTTCCTTGTTTGATACATCGCCGCCCAGTGCAATGGCCTTCCCACCAGCAGCTTTTATTTCGCTGACGATCTTTTCAGCCCTGTCCTTCCCGGTGCGATAATGCACCACCACCTTCGCACCAGCCTGTGCCATATATCTTGCGATTGATTCTCCCAAACCGGAGCTTGAACCTGTCACCAGAACAACCCTATCAGTCAGGTCTATTGATATGCCTTTGCGAACCTCCAATGCCATGATAAAGGAGTGCCGCATCTAAAATAAATATATCTGTTCCGGTAGAAAAGCGATCATATATATATTTCAGGAGTTATTGGATCATTCTTTAGGTTTTGCGGATCTAAAACACGGTTCCTCAAAAAGAATAAATAAGCATTTTGAATAGCCTGACTGGGCCCGTGGCCTAGCTAGGATAAGGCACCGTCCTTCTAAGTCGGGAATCGTGGGTCCAAATCCCACCGGGCCCGTATTTTACAGCGGATCGTAGGAGTAGAGAAGGTTAAGTTCTTTGAGGTATATCAGCACCTATGCCGTTTTATGTAATCACAACCTTTGATAGCCGTGAAAAGGCTGCTGATGTAGGGAAGAATGCTGTGGAAGCAGGATTTGCGGCCTGCGTAAGTATGATACATGGGATAAGTTCCATCTATCGGTGGAATGGAAAGATAGAAGAAAGCGATGAAGTGATGTGCGTTTTCAAAACATCAGATGAAAGAGTGCCTGCACTTGAGGAGTTCCTTAGGCGGAATCACAATTACGAGGTGCCTGAGATAGTGGCGATCAGTATGGATCGCGTAAACCGGGAATACGAAAAATGGATCGAGGAGTCCTGCAGTGAAAAATTGTAAATTTGAAGTCTGATCCTTATTATTCTGTTTGCTTGTCAGAATGCCATTTTTGAGAAATTCCTCAGGAAAGGTATGAGTAAAGCAAGCAAGATCATTGCTAAGCCCACGACCATGAATGAATGCATCCTCCCAGTGACCTGATAAACCAGGCCACCGATTATGCTTGAAACTGCTGTGGCCGCTATTCCAAACGTATTGAATGCGCCTTGGATCCTGGCCATCATGTCGCTGGGTATTATTCGCATCAGCGATGTGCTCACCGTTACGCTTTCTATTCCCATGGCAAGGCCAGCAATTAGAACAGGAGGTATGGTCAGAAGGATAGAATGTACGAGTGAAACAGAAAAAAATGAGATGCCTATTACAGAATATATTGCGAAGCTTATCATACCAAGCTTACCGCTGATCTTTGATGCAAAAAATGAACCCACAGCAATTCCGAAGACAAGCACGCCGAAGATCATCGACACATATACTGCGGATAGGCCAAATCCAATCTCTATCAGCGATATGAACATGATCGCAGCCATACCTATCAGAAAATTTCCTATCAACCCCATGAGAATGATCTCCCTTATTCTTCCATCGCCTACAATGAGTCTTACGCCGCTGGCTAGGTATTCCTGTATAGAGCCGCTACCGCCATACCTGGAATGCTTTACACCTAACAGAGGAAAAAGTGCCACAGCAAATATCAGAGCTAGGCAAAGAAATGACCTGAAATCGCCCAAAGATATTATGATTCCAGAAAGTACAAAACCTATACCCTGTGCAAGCATTGTCGCAGAAGACAGCTGTGAAGACCCTGATTTATATTGATCCTCCCTCAAGAATACCTTCATCCACGAGGCCCGGACAGAATCGATCACGTCTGAGGTGAAGCCTATCAGGAAAGTAGAAGTGTAAATCGCAAGTATCACATAGATACTATGATCCGAATGCAGTGAATATATTATCAACAGGAGCAGCATCACCCTGACCAGGGCAGCAGTTACTGCCAGTTCCTTCTTTATCCACATCCTGTCCACAGCCGCCCCTACCATGATGCTCAGCATAAGCGGAAAGGTCATCATGCTGTCGGCTAGACCAGCAAGTACCGGCCTTTCTGTTATACGCAAAACTACCCATATGATGACGAGGTTATAGGCAGAAAGCCCGAATCTCGAGAGTGAGGCGTTTGCAATCGTCAGCTGGAAGTTCAGCTTCATTCTTTTATCTAATGTATGGTTATACATATAGGCATTACTTATACGTAAATTCTTATCTTATATAAAAATGCATGCCCATGGATGAAATTACTAGGAATATTGATCTGCTGCTGAAGAATTTCTCCAACAGAACCAGGCTGATGATAATATCGCTGATCATTAAGAACGGCCCTATGACTGTTACGGATCTATCCAAGGTGATAAAGACAAGCAGGTCAAATCTCTATCAGCTTATCAAGGACATGCTATCAGACGGCGTGATCGTGCAAAGTAAAACTGAAGTGAAGAAGAATTATGTGGAAAAATACTACAGCATAAACGAATCGCTCTTCGCCAGTGTCAAATCGGAAGATCTCCGAAAGGCCATCACAATCATGGACGATGAGAGCTTCAGGAACCTGCTCATATCGTTTCTAACCACCGCTTCTGCTATGATGTCGATAGCAGCGGAGCAGATCAGCATAGCAACAGAAGACGATATGAGAAACTACCGGGAGGAGATCAACGGAGATCATATGATAATGTCATTTGCATCGCTCTCAAAGGAGAATATGGCGAAGTATTCAAAGATGCATGCAGAGTTCATGAGCCGAATTGAAAATGAAAACGATCATTCGCTGGAAGATCATTTTCTATACGTTATAGGCTTCCCATCCATTCCAAATAAAGGCAGCCTCAATCGCAATGTCACACACCAGCAAAATGGTAGTTGAAACCGGTGGCAGAATTCAGAGGTGTATCCCGATGCAGAATGAAATGAAGGGGAACAATCTCAGGGATCTGCTGGAATATGAATATAGAAATGGGAATGTGATAGATATTGAAGAACCGCTCTCCACGGATCTTCAGATACCAACGCTCGCCTCCATGCTTGAAGGCGAGAAGATAGTTACGTTTAAGAAAATTGTGGGTTACCCTGATTTTTCCATCGTAACCGGAGTCTTCTCCTCGGAGAAGAGAATACTCAGTATGCTGAGGTCAGAAAACGAGGTAGATTTTTTCAAAACTTGGATCAGGATAGTCGATGAAGGCCCTCTCATGGATATATCAATCGATAGAGCTATGGATCGCCAGATGATAATTCAGGATGTTCCAGATCTCCAGTCAATACCTGTGCTGAGGCATTTCAGCAACGATGGATCGAAGACAGGTAATGGCAGATACATAACCGGCGGTATAGTTGCGGCAAGGGATCCTTCGAATTCTGATGTCGTGAACTTGAGCTTCACAAGAATTCAGTTGATATCACAGAATAGATATGCTTTTGACGCTGGAAGCCACGGACATCTATGGTCATATATACAGAAATGCTTGAAGGACGGTTCTGATCTTGAAATGTCGGTTATAATAGGTGCCCCGCCAATACATTACCTCACGGCTGCAGCCTTCATGGATGACGAATACAGGCACATACAGAGGGTCTTCGATTTCAACTATTTCAGAGGCTACAGGAATGATGTTCCAGTACCATCGGATGCAGAGATGGTTATAGAGGCAAAATTTGTACCGGGAGAAGAATACGATGAAGGCCCATTCGCGGAATATACCGGTTATATGGGCTATGACTCAACCAGGAACGTAGCCGAAGTAAGGAGCATAATTATGAGAAGGAACCCGATCTATCTTGATATAATACCGTCAAATTCCATGGAGCATATCAATCTCTTCTCCTTCACAAGATCCATAAAGATGAATCACCTCGTCTCTGAGGCCAATCCCAAGGGCCATGATATCAGGGTGGTGTGGCCGAATTACGGATCCAGGTTTCTGGCCATGGGATACGTTGATCCGCCGTTTCCAGGACTGGCCAAAAACGTTGCTCTGTCTGCGATGGCCAACGATCCCATGTGGAACAAAATTGTCATGATCAATGAAGGCAGAACAGAACTGAATCTCGAAAGGATGCTTCTGAACCTTGCAGAGACCAGAAATTTCCCACACAGCTTGACCATTGTGAAGGATATGTACACGATAAGTTCTGATCCAACGGCAAAGAAAGATGGCACGAATTCAAAGCTGATCGCCATAACAAGAGGTTACGGATCACGTTATACAACTGAAAATAAAACTGGATCCTTCCTGATAAGATCCAGCAGAGGAAGGGTGCTGATCTCCCACGATGAATCTTACGCCGACGTCAATATAATGGTGCCGGAGATCATAAGAACGGACGATATGTCAAAGGTCGGATGGATGATCGCACTTAACATAGATTGCGATAACGACATATCAATTGAAAAGGATAGACTCATAATAGATCTTCGCAAGGATATAGGAGAAGTCCCTAAAACTGATGACTATGTTATGAGCACCATGTCGGATCTGGCCAGAAGATATGCATAATATGGCATGCTTCGGAGGCTTGCCGTGGGCATATGGTGAACATAGATCCTGCGAAATTGATCACCGATTTTGTCTAGGGCCTATGAATATTAGCGCAATGTGAGCAGATGTCCGTAAGGTTATCATCGATTTCAGTATATCTTCAAAAATTCTGAGATGAAAATATTCTTATATATAACACTTTGATACTTTGTTCGATATCATGGATACGCAAATAATTGATGTGATACCAATAGTGAGCAGAATTCCGCTGACTCCCACCAGCCCCCCTCAGGACTGGATAGACGAATGGAGCAGGCAACTCTTCGTCAAGGTGAAGACTGATGATCATGCTGGATGGGGAGAGGTCTTACCCGCAGCATTCAATTCCCCAAGGATCTATGCATCGTTCGTTTCACGTTTCAGGGACTACGTTGTGGGTAGACGTATTGAAGATGTTGAGGAAATATGGGAAACACTCAGGAAGGTTGCCTTTTCTGGTGGATATGGTGTACTTGTCGGTTCAATCTCCGGTATAGACATAGCACTGTGGGATCTGTATGCAAAGATGAAGAAACAGTACCTCGGGTATATTCAGGGCAAGAAGGAAGTGTCCATAACAAGATACGCTTCCCTCTCCAGATACTCAAGGCTCGATGATCTGATCAGAGCCTGCCATAACATGGTCAATGATGGCTTTACCAGGATAAAACTTCATCAGACAAAGAACGATACTCTGGAAGCGGTAAGGAGATTCAGGGAAGAGTTTGGGTATGACATAGAATTGATGGTGGATATGAATGCCTCAATGAAGCTTGATGAGGCCACACGCTTTGCCAATGAGATACGAAAATATGAGGTAAAATGGGTTGAGGAACCCATATGGCCTCCAGACGATCTGCTTTCCCTCAGAGAAATAAACCAAATAGTGCCAGTTGCAGCTGGAGAGAACTTCTTCAGTTTTTATGATTTTCAGAATGCACTTTATCTTGAAGCTGTTACCTATTACCAGCCTGACGTTACGAAGGTGGGAGGGATCACACCCACGATGAAGATACTAAACCTGCTAAAGGAGAAAAACGCAAAATTATCCTTCCATAGCAGACCCCACAACGGCTGGATCGGCGTGTTTGCCAGCATAGCGGCGGCCAATATGGCCGGGATGAATGCAATGATAGAGACCCCACCAAATTCAATACCGGAAAAATACTTCAATTACAGTGCGAAGGTAAGCGCGCAGACCATAATGCCTTATGGGCATGGAATAGGTATAGAGCCAATAGAACCTCTGCCGGAACTATCTGATGAAAAGGTGTTGATTTTCCATAACTAATAGTATAGTTTTGGTATAATATATTTATTTACGTATTCCCAGACGTCTGTTTCATGATTATACATCAAAGTTCTGGCCTTATCCGCGTCTCCGTTTGCCAGTGCTTCATATATGGCGCTATGCTCAGTCAGTTCATCGCTTCTTCTCTCTATGCTTGTGAATAGGGTAACTCTGACTATTCTAAGCTTCAACCTGAGCAGGTTGACTTCGTTCTCTATGTACTTGTTCCTTGATGCTCTCGCTATGATGGAGTGGAACTTGCCGTTAAGATTGGCCAGATCGGCCGGTTCATCTTCGTCTGTAGACTTTCTTATCTTTTTTAGGATGTCGTTCAACTGCTTGAGCTCGGCCTTCTGGATTCTTTTCGCTGCATAGTATACTGCAATGGCCTCAAGCTCACGCCTTGCCTCAAATATCTGGTTTATCTCCTCCGGCTCTATGAAGCAGACAAAGTATGATTTTCCTCTCTTCTCTATAATACCGTCGTTTTCAAGTGAAAGTATAGCCTCTCGGATAGGCGTCTTACTGCTACCAAAAAGTTCCATGATGCCATTTTCGTCTATTATCTGGCCCATTCTCAGATGCCCAGAAGTTATCTCCTCTATAATATAATTATAAATTTTTTTTGATAACGTTATACTTTGTTCCATAATATCTAGGATATATTAATTATAAATAAAAAGATAATTATTATGCTGAAATATAGAGCTTAGTAAGAGCGAATTCATAGTGCTTCAGTATCTCGTTCGCAGTGAGCTTTCCAGATGCTGTCTCAAGCAGAAGGTTGTAGAGCTTGTCGCCGGCTTCTTTAAGGGTGTACTGGAACTTCAGCAGGCCGGAAAGATCGAGATCTATGTGTTCTTTCATGTTCATAGCAGTCTTGGGGTTTGCCGTGGTCTTTATGACCGGCAGTATGTGGTTACCCACGATGTTTCCCTGACCAGTAGTGAACATATGAACCACTGCACCGGAAGCTGCAAAGAGAGTAACTGCCTCGGCAGCGGCGGATGATGTATTCATGAAATTCAGACCTTTGGACTTAGGCTCTTCGGCATAATCCAGCACACCGGTTATCTTCTTCGTGCCGGTCTTCTGTATATTTCCAAGCGCCTTTTCTTCGATGGTACTCAGACCACCCTTTATGTTGCCCTCAGTGGGCTGCGAACCAAGGAGATCTACGCCCTGAGATCTGATCACATCTTGATAGTCGTTGAAGATCTTCATGAATTTTTCTCTGAGCTGCGCGTTGGCCATGCGATCGGCTATATATTTTTCGGCCCCAGTGAGTTCGCTGGTTTCCCCGAATATAACCGTTGCTCCCTCATCCACAAGTCTATCGAACACTACGCCCACAGTAGGATTGCTTGCCAGCCCAGATGTAGTATCCGATTCACCACATTTTGTGCTGACAACTAGATTTGAAACATCAAATTCTTTCCGCTTCTTGGTGGATGCCTCCTGAACAAGATCCTTTGCAAGTCTGGAAGCCTTTTCTATAGTCTTGAGATCACCGCTTCCCTCTATGCTTAAAGCCTCAACACGCTTCCCTGTCTTCGCGATCTGATCAGCTATCCTGTTCGTCCAGTTGTCTTCTATTCCTACCACAATGGCCGATGCCACGTTTGGATTCCTTCCGTAACCAGCCAGCGTCCTGAAAGTCAGATCAAGATCAGCACCGAACTGAAGCCTGCCATATGGATGCGGAATTGCCCTGGTTCCGTAAATATTGTTTTCCACCGCAGTAGCCACAGTGTTTGATAGATCGTCGACAGGAATCACGAGTACATAATTTCTTGTTCCAATTCTGCCATTTTCTCTTTCAAAACCCATGAAAGAACTCATCACTGCCACCTCAGAGATTTTATATTATGTACATGAACATGATCGCCCGCCTTGATGTCTTTCGTTGCTGCGCCAATCACTTCACCATATTCTATTATGTTATCTCCCTTTTTTAAATCCCTGAGCGCAACCTTATGACCTAGCGGTACATCCTCGTTAACTTTCAGATTTACCTTCTTCCCTGTATCCAAAAACGCGATTTCCACATTTTCACCCTTTTTCAGATCATCTGTTGCGACAGCAACATAATCCTTCTCCAGATGCGCTAATGCTCTTGTCGCCATAAATAAAGTATTATGATGAAGTTAATAAACATTTCCTAAAAAAAATTTTAAAAAAAATATTTTATGATGAGCATGTCATTTATTTCTTTTGCCCGGATGTCGAAATTTTGCTTTCCTTAATAACATAAGGCTTTCGCATATCCCTCAGTCTTCTTGAAAACAGATCTGGCATCTGCTCCAAAGGTACATTTTTTGTCTCTGGGAAGAATAATGCAATAACTAGAATAGCCACTATAGAAAGAGCGAGCTCAAAGACAAAGAAGGAGAATATACCGTATGTTGCTTTCCAATATGGGAATATGAATATTATTATGAAGTTGGCTATCCAGTCAACCGCAGCAAGAATTCCCATACCTCTGCCACGGAATTCAGTAGGTAATGTTTCTCCCTGCAGAACCCATCCTACACCACCTACGCCTATGTGGAAGAATAACAGGAATAATGTCATTGCTGAAAATATAAAGACAACTGCCAAAAATATGATGTGCGAGTTGAAGTAGTTAATGCCTACCAGCATCAGAATCAATGAGCCAACCAGACCAGAATATCCAATTATGCCAAGTTTTCTGCGCCCCCATTTGTCAATTAACAAGAAAGATATGGCATATTCTATAGCGCCGAGTGATTCTGAAATTGTTACGTTAAGTATTGCATGTGGACCCGTGAGACCCATATATTTATATATAGCAGGCCCAAAATAAAGTATTATGTTAATACCAGTGATCTGTTGGAATGCCAGCCAGAGGCCTACGAGAAGAATGGCTGTCCTTACAGATTTGTTTGCCATTAGCTCTCTGAAGCCTTTCTCACGTATGGGCGTCGCAATTTCCTCCTTTATATCAAGTCCAAATCTCCTGAGTGCAGCCTTAGCCTCATTAACTCTACCCTGTATGAGCAGCCATCTTGGAGACTCAGGAAGATAAAACCTAAGAGCAAGAAGGATAACGGCCGGTATAGCCCCCAGTCCATACATCCATCTCCAGTTAGCAGAGAACGACAGTAAATATCCGGCCCAGAAAGCAGCAGTGAAACCTGAGAATATCATGAGCTGCTGAGTAATTGCAAGCCTTCCCCTGACCTTAGTAGGCGAAAACTCGGAAATATA
>NZ_JAGDXM010000015.1:0-11812 GCF_023256435.1 Thermoplasma sp.
TTCAGGGAAACCAAATAATTGAGACAGTTAAGATTCAGGATCATATCAGAATAATATACAAACAGCACTCATTTTATGGAATATCCGGTGTATTTTTAGCTTTCCAGATATTAAGAATGACGCTGTATCATATCCAGCAATGTTCTTAAGTCATGCATATCCTCTGAATTATGGTATTAAGCTATAACAGTCCCGTCTTTTATGCTTTCCGGAGTATCAACGGATAATAATTTAACACCTTCATCGGTGACTGCCCCAAGGACAAGAACCTCAGAATTGAAGTTTGCAACTCTCTTTACGGGAAAGTTGACAACAGCAATTACCTTTCTTCCCTTCAGATCATCTTTCCTGTAATTGGTTATCTGGGCAGAGGTCTGCTTTATACCGATTTCTGGACCGAAATCTATTTTGAGCTTATAGGCTGGCTTTCTGGCTTCCGGGAATTCATAAACATCCAAAATTGTTCCCACACGTATATCCACTTTAAAAAATATGTCTGGAATTATTTCATCTTTTCTTTTCACACTATTAAAATAAAGAAAAATATAAAAACTTAATGAGAAATGGAATGCACGTAGTAAGCCCCTTTCTGTTTCCCCTTATGGGTAGGCAGCATTCGACTATTCGTCTTACCCGATCCTCGCAGCAGACTCACAGGATCTTTTTAGACTTTCTCCATCCAGGAAGATATTCCATCGTCACTTCCGGAAACGTCATCCCTTCGGAATCATCCTTAACCGGAGACCGTAAATTTCTTTTGCCTTTACCATCCTTCTCAGGATACCAGCTTGCGCTGGTCGGATACCGCCGTGGAGGGGGGACTTTCCTCACCTCAAGGGCGTCAGCTGCCCTCGCGCTTTCCCGCCTGCTGTTTCCAGCTTATCATTATCCCTCACACTTATATTTATCTGATCTCTGGTTAAAGCCCTGAATTTCAATTTTGCAGAAATAGATATATATAAGCAATACGACCTTACATCTGCATCTTTATGCTTATCATTGCCTCCATAAAGAATGGATTCCAGAGTTCATAATCAACTGCAATATGGATCTATGCCCCGGACTCACCTAAGGAAATCATCTCACTGGCTGATGATAGATCGAACTGGAAGTGATCAGCCATAACACTGGATGTTATGAAGTAGTTCTCGTCACCAATTCTGACGGAGCACACATATCCTTCTCCGGATCGATTGCAGCTTGCCGGATACCCTTTATCAGACGGTATCACAGAACGTTCGCTCAGCCTGTAGTACTTTCCATCGATGCGAACTATATTGCGAAAGTCAAGCAGAGAAACGCTCTCATAATACCGAAGATCCTCAACGCTCTTTACGGATTCAATTATCCTGCCATTGGACATAACGGATAGAGTATCAAAACCAAGTTCAAGATCCCGTGAGTTATGAGTCACATATATGTAATCTATATCGTATCTCTCCAGAAGTTCGGCAACGCTTATCACCATTGACATCCTTGATCTCTCATCCTGCATTGAGAACGGCTCATCCATCAGAAGCAGTTTCGGTTTTGATATCACAGCTCTTGCAACAGCCACCCTCTGCTGTTGACCTCCAGATAGTTCCCAGGTATTCTTATCGAGAAGATCGCTGAGGTGCATGAGATCCACGACCTCCTTATATATATCGTAATCACCATGGCCGTATCTTATCGAAATCGCAAGATTTTGCTTCACATTGTACTGCGGAAAGAGGAGAAGATTCTGTGGTATATAGGTTATCCTGCGTTTCCATGGCGGCAGGTTTTCAACATGATCCCCATTGAGTATGATCTCCCCTGTTGAATCTATTATTCCAGAGATCGCTTTGAGAAAGGATGACTTGCCTGCTCCGTTCTCGCCCATTATGAAATTTTTCCTTCCTCGTGTACTGTAGTGATCGACATTGAGAACAAATTTTCCCAGACTTGCATGAAGATTATTTATCTCAAGCATTCCAGCCACACCCTAAGAACGTATCCCGACAGTTTCCACAATCCTGAAAACACCGGTCACAACTATGCCTGTGAGTATCAGTATTGCGGATGAAGCGGCTGCAGGATCGAGGCCGTAACCGAGCCACTGGGAATATATGAAGACTCCTGCAAGCTTCACAAAACTTGGAAAGATGTAGTATGCAACTATCAATATCGCTCCAACCTCCGAAACAGATCTGGCCCAGGACAGAAGGAAGCCCTTTATCATCGATCTTGCCAGAAGCCTCATCGAAATTATCAAGAAGCTTATGCCTTCACCAATTCCAAGAGTCTTCGCGACATCCTCATAATCCACCACGTTACGCTGATAGCTTACACCGACCTCCCTTATGGAGTATGCAGAAGACAGAAAGAAAAGCGTTATTATCACCGCGAAAAGTGTGTCATCAAACGAGTAGCCTGGTATGTACTTCGACAGTAAGTGGCCTATGGGCATTGAAGGTTCGAACGTGAGAAGCATTATTATTCCGACGACCGTGTGCGGTATCATAATCGGAATCTCCACAACGCTGTCGACAGCCTTGAACACTGCTGATCTGTGTCTGGACATCGTATATGCGTATGGTACAGCCGCCATGACAGAAAGAACCGCAACGAATGCACAGACAATATAGGTGTACTCTATGGACGGCAAGATGCCTGAGTGCAGATCAGTCAAGATCTCAGACAGGGATGAATAGGTGAGGGCTCTTATCAATGGTATGATGAGTACAAGAAGGTATATCACAAACACCGGCACAAACAGATACGAAAGACGCCCTCTCATCTCGCAGAAACACCTCTATAAGTGATCGTCTTCAACATATTTACGCATGCGCACTTCAGAACAATTGTGTAAAAAATATAATATTATATAAAAAATGATGAATCAGTCATATGAAGATACTGGCAGATACGATGGTGGCGTAACCACCAGGCCCTTCAGCTGACTTGGCACATTGCCCACATAGAATGGCTGCGATAGCGGATCGAATTTGCTCATGGAGAGGTAGTGCTGTCCAAGACCGGTTATCAGGTCGTAAACATACTGTATCGCATATGGATTCGTGTAGTTGTTTATTACGGTGACGCTGTAGAATATTGGCGCACCTGGAAGGTTGCCCACGTTATCCCATGCTGGACCGCTTTCATTTATCTGTTCGTAGAAGTCGTCAACGGTCTTGTTGACGCTGCCAAGGTTTATCCACGTTGGAAGTCCGTTTGCACCTGTAGAATTCTGATAGTAGTCCAGTCCCTGGTTTATGGCCTGCGAGACGTAAGTCAGAGCGTAGTCTGCTGTTCCTGCTGTCAGATATCCGTCAAGTCCTATTTCAACGGTGGTAAGTTTTGTTGTGCCATTGAGATACTTCGATATGAATATCTGATGGTATAGCGCCATGGAATCGTTTACCGGATATCCAAATTTGCCATGGAACCAGTTGTTGTAAGCCCTATTATAATTCATGTATTCGGTGAAGTTGTTGTTGAATGCAAGTTTAACATAGTAACTGACCGGTTCACTTCCTTTAATAACAGTATCATTATTCCAGCCTGTGTAAAGTACCCCGGCCAGTTTCATGGTCTCTATGGCCTGGAAACCGCTTGGGTCCAGAGAGGCGTTTGACGCTGCCACTATTGCACTATTATTGGTTATATTCTCGAACCAATAAGGATAGCTCGAAGGTATCGAATATTTGCTGTTAACCCATGTTATTGCCATCTCGTTAGCTGAGAAGATGATCTGCCATGAGGCGTAATGCGTCTGATTCATAAGATCCTGATAAAGTATAGGAGCTGACGCTGAGATGAATACGCTGTAGTTCTTGCCTTCCTGCACCTCCCTGGCACCGCTTATAGAACCAGAGAATGTCATACCCACACGCACCCCTGTCAAATTTGTGAACTCAGGATTGAAATCGTTCCCTAGAGCGTATTTCAGAGAACCTGCAGCAAAAGTGTTTATGGCTGGCTTCGAAGGCGCAGAAACGGTATAATGCCCGGCGGCGAAGCCTATCACTATTCCCACAACAAGAAGGACGACAGATATGCCGACCCATTTAGTTGAGGCGGGTTTTATTGGATTTTCCATAATTAGTTAATATCGTAAATAACTAAAAAAGTTTGCTTATTTTATTTCCAGGTGTTAATAATTTCCTCAGACTGGGCCACAATGGCCTGCGTCTTCAAAACTTTCAGGGCTGCTTCATGCATCTCTCTGTTGGAGGATGAAACACAATCCTCTACAACCACTGGATAGAAACCCCTGTTTCCTGCACTTCTGGCTGATGATTCTATACCAAACTCAGTGGCTATGCCGGTGAATATAACTGTGTCTATATGCGCATTATGCAACATAAGCTCTACGTTTGTACCGATGAAAATATCGGCTGTGTTCTTGTTCACCACCATATCACCATCATCTGGCGCTAGATCGGTATAGATTTCAGATTCTGGTGATCCGGGTTTCATGAAACTGATCTTCTTCGGATCAGAAACGCCATATCTCTTCATAGAGGAATACAATCTGAAGCCGGACTCATATTCGAATGGTAACGGGGTGATCTTCGTATAGAGTATCGGTATATGATGATGTCTTGCCTCACCTATAAGTTTCTTCAGAGATGAGACAAACTGATCCCTATTGAATATTCCGTTAACAAGTGCGTTCTGGACATCCCAGACGACAAGGATCGAATGGTCAGGGCTTACCATTTCTTTCAGATTTTCATATATTTTTCCTTCTATAACCATAAAATATGAATAAAAGAATTGATATTAAGATTTTTCAATGAAATATTTATATGTCATTTAATCACAGCTGCGGCTATTATCCTGTCATTATCGTCTATATCCATCAGCTTTACGCCTGATGTTACCCTGGATGTCTCTGGAATTTCCGATGCCTTTATTCTGATGGTCTTCTCATTCATCGATACAAGTATGACCTCGTCATCGCTGCTCACCGGTATCGCATGACTTACCTTGCCTGTCCTCTCAGTATCTCTATACACCATCACGCCGGATGATCCCCTATGATGTATTGGAAATTCCGAGATGCTGGTACGTTTTCCATACCCCTTCTCGGATATGCTCAGAATATCCTCATCCTCATTGACGACGAAAGCTGTGAGGATCTGGTCTCCCTCATTCAGGCGCATGGATCTTACGCCCATGCTTGTTCTCCCAGTTTCCCTTATCTCCGAGGTGTTGAACACTGACGCCTTACCCTTTGACGACAATACGAATATGTTCTGATCCTTAGCCGTATATGATACAGACACAAGCTCATCGCCTTCATCAAGCGTTATGATCTTGATCCCGGAACTCTTTGAATCAAAGACAGGATCAGCCGCAGTCTTTTTTACCGATCCGTCCCTTGTAACGAGGATCAGATAGTATCCCTTTTCCGGCGGTGCCTTCATGATCTCAGTGACCCTTTCTCCATTGGAAAGCTTCAGGAAAGCAGCAGCTGATACGCCAAGAGAGGTACTGCTCTTCTTTGGTATCTCATAGGCCTTCGATTTGAAAACCCTGCCAGTATTGGTGAAATAGTAAACCGTATCGTGAGAGAAGCAATGAATCATGCTCTTTATACTATCTGAAGTCTTCATAGAAGTGCTGACGCCCTTGCCGCCCCTGCGCTGAGATCTGTATTCGTCTGCCTGTACGCGCTTCACCAAGCCGCCATAGCTCAGCATGAGAATGGATTCTTCGTTCGGAATCAGATCCTCCGTTGTCCTCTCCGTCACGCCTCTGAACTTTATCTTCGACCGCCTCTTATCACCATATTTTCTCTTTATCTCCTCCATCTCACTCTTGAATACCTTTACCCGCTTCTCCTCAGAAAGTATGGTCTCTTCCAGATCTCTTATATCAGCTTCAAGTTGCGATATTTCTGATCGTACAGATTCCTGTTCCATATTGACAAGCCGCTGGAGACGCATCTCCAGTATGGCCTTTATCTGCCTGTCATTGAGTTCAAATTCCTTCCTGAGCAAATTCCCTGCCTGATCGGTATCCTTCGACGATTTAAGGATCTCCACAACACGATTTATATTCTCTATAGCCGTCAGAATGCCGGTCAGAACATCCAGCCTTTCCTTTTTCTTGTCAAGCCTGTACTGGGACCTCCTTAGAATGACGTCAAGCCGGTGATCTATGAATGAATCTATGAGCTCCTTGAGGTTCATCAGCTTGGGCTGATTGCCCACTAGCACCAGATTTATTATTCCTATGCTGCTTTCGAGTGCGGTGTGTTCATAGAGCTGGTTGAGGACTAGCGGCTTTATATCATCATCCCTCACCCTGACCACTATTCTAATGCCGTTCCTGTCGCTCTCATCCTTTATATCCGTTATATCCTTTATTATCTCATTCTTGGCCAGATCCGCTATGGATTGTACAAGATCTGCCTTATTGACGCCATAGGGTATGCTCTTTATTATTATTCTTCGATCCTCTGAGAGATCGACCTCGCCCTGTACTATGACCTTACCCCTACCCGATCTGTAGGCATCTATGAGTTCCTTTCCATAGAAGATTATACCGCCTCCGGGAAAATCGGGACCCTTGACGTACTTGAGCAGATCGTCTACTGGTGCATCCCTGTGATCAACCTCATACAGTATTGCATCCGATATCTCTGCGAGATTGTGCGGCACCATATTCGTTGCCATTCCAACAGCTATGCCCGAACTTCCATTGACAAGAAGGTTCGGTATCTTCGCCGGGAGATATTCAGGCTCAGACAGAGTGCCATCAAAATTCAACCTGAATGGCACTGTATTCTCATCAATATCATCCATCATGTCCTCTGCTATCTGTGTGAGCCTGGCCTCCGTATATCTCATTGCAGCTGGAGAATCCCCATCTATCGAACCGAAGTTTCCCTGACCATCGACCAGAGGATATCTAAGGGAAAAATCCTGCGCCATCCTCACCAGCGCATCATATATGGCCATGTCACCATGAGGATGGTATTTACCCATGGTTTCACCAACGATTCTTGCACACTTCTTGTAAGGTTTATCATGGGTTACACCAAGCTCTCTCATTGAATAAAGAACACGCCTCTGCACTGGCTTTAGACCATCCCTGACATCCGGTATTGCCCTGCTTACGATCACGCTCATCGCGTATTCGAGATACGACTTTCTTATCTCAACCTCAACGGCTCTCCTTTCCATACATCACACCTCAGAGGTCTATGTTCTCCGCATAAACTGCATTCTCTTCTATGAACTTCCTTCTGGGTTCTACCTTTTCACCCATCAGAATAGTGAATATACGCTCAGCTTCCTCTGCATCCTCTATGGTCACCTGTACAAGCTTCCTGGTCTTAGGGTTCATCGTCGTTTCCCATAGCTGCTCCGGATTCATTTCACCCAGTCCTTTGAACCGCTGTATTATTGCGTTTGGCCCGAACTCCTTACTCACCTGTTCCTTCTCCTCATCGGAATAAACGTATTTCACATTCTGCCCCTTCTGTATTCTATAAAGAGGTGGTTCGGCAAAGAAGACGTTGCCGTTCTCGATGAGCGATCTTGCATACCTGAAAAAGAATGTGAGCAGCAAAGTCCTTATATGAGCGCCGTCAACATCTGCATCCGTCATTATTATTATCTTGCCGTATCTTAGCTTTTTTGGATTCAGATCCTCCTTCACTCCCGTGCCTATGGCGACGACAAGGTCATGTATTATTTCGTTTTCAACGAC
Source organism: Thermoplasma sp. (assembly GCF_023256435.1). Taxonomy (GTDB): domain Archaea; phylum Thermoplasmatota; class Thermoplasmata; order Thermoplasmatales; family Thermoplasmataceae; genus Thermoplasma. Next base: position 7,690 of record NZ_JAGDXM010000015.1, read on the forward strand.
CTTCATATCAGAGGCCTTTTCCACATTCAGTATCTTTCCACGAAGTGGAAGAACAGCCTGATACTGCCGGTTTCTCGCCTGCTTTGCGGATCCTCCAGCAGAGTCACCCTCCACTATGTACAGTTCTGTATTATTCGGATCGTTGGAAGAGCAGTCAGCAAGCTTCCCTGGAAGCCCACCGCCTTCCAGAGCCGATTTTCTCCTTACCAATTCTTTGGCCTTTCTTGACGCTTCCCTTGCCGCTGCGGCCGAAAGTACACGGCCTATGATAACGTCTGCAACATGAGGATTGGTCTCCATGAAGGTTCTCATGAACTTCGAGGTCACCGACTGCACTATGCCCCTTACAGCACTGTTTCCAAGCTTGGCCTTGGTCTGGCCTTCAAACTGGGGATTCTGCATCTTAACATGCAGTACAGCTATTACGCCTTCCTTTACGTCGTCGCCCGTTATATCCTCAACGCCTTTTATCTTATTGTTGGCTCTGGCATAATCCTGTATTGCTCTTGAGAGCCCCTGATGGAAGCCTGCCACATGAGTGCCGCCTTCAGGAGTGCTTATATTGTTGACAAAGGACATCAGCACCTCCTGCACATCGGTGGTGTAAAGAAGCGAAAATTCCACCATGTGATTGTCGACCTCTTCCTTCAGATAAAGCGGATCAATTATAGCTTCCTTTCCCTCCGCCAGATGCTTCACAAGCTCAGTTAGGCCGCCCTCATGATGGAGCACATCCTCCCTTCCGGTGGCTTCGTCTCTCAACGTGATGGTCAGTTGCGGGTTAAGATACGAGAGATCCGTGAGCCTGGAGAGGATTGTATCATATGAGAATTCTGTAACTTCAAATATCTCAGGATCTGGATAGAATTTTATTATTGTTCCATGATCTGGGAATTTTATGTTTATACCAAGCCTCTCAATATCCGATATATCATTGGCTATCTTCAGACCAGAAACTGGGATTCCCTGTTCGAAGATGTCATAATAGATCTTGCCATCTCGCTTTACCACTGCGATCAGCTTTTTTGAGAGTGCGTTCACAACGTGTACTCCAACACCATGCAGTCCTCCTGTTATCTTATATACCTTCTTGTCAAATTTTGCACCGCTGTGAAGTTCTGTCAGCACAATCTCCAGACCAGGTCTATTATATTTTGGATGGATATCCACAGGTATACCCCTTCCATCATCCTCAACTGTTATGGACCCATCCTTACCCATCAAAACATATATCCTGCTGCAATATCCAGCTACAGATTCATCCACACTGTTATCCACGACCTCATACACAAGATGGTGGAGGCCCCTTGTGTCCGTGGATCCTATATACATCCCAGGCACTTTTCTAACAGCTTTAAGCCCTTCAAGTATCTGTATTTGCGAAGAATCGTAATTGTTCTCAGTCATTTCCAGTCCCTATTTGTTGTTTCCATATTAATATTTAGATCGTCGAAAGGTGAAATTTCATAGTTTTTTCTAATATTTTCCATCTTTCTGATACATATTTAGAGCATACAGGTTCATAATGTCTCGCCCTTTCAATAAGTCTGACGATCAACTTGCTCACAGTATAAATAGAGGCATTGAATATGCAATATATGATCGTTGAGGATCAGAGAAACATAACATGTGGAGGCGATCCATTCAACTACCTTAAAAGCACGCTGAAGGGACTCTCATTCCAGTTGGAACCGGGACAGGATGTAAAGGTCCTGCTTTTAAAGGAAAAATTCCCATTCGGTAGAGATGTCTACGAAGGACTGGCGAGAACTTCCAGGTTCAAGCTGATCGATGTTGAGGAGAACGATGGGGAAGTCGCAGTTATACTGAGAAAAACCCAGTGAAGGCGTCGATGCCCACCCAAAAATTAAATATCCGCTTATAATTAGCTGTCAGAAAGGTGTATTTATGGTAACTAAGCCTGCTAGAATGTATTCGCGCATAACCGGCCCTGCCTATACTAGAAAGGAGTTCATGGGCGGTGTTCCATATCCAAAGATCACGACCTTCGTTCAGGGAAATCAGAAAAAGGACTTTCCAATAGAAATGAGACTCGTCGCCGAGGAGCCCTGCCAGATAAGGCATACTGCATTGGAGGCTGCAAGGGTCTCAGTGAACAGGAGGATGACGGAGGCCGCTGGCCTTGATTACTTCTATCTAAAGGTAGTCCCATATCCTCATCATGTGCTGAGGGAACACAAGATGGCTACCGGCGCTGGTGCTGACCGTATATCAAGCGGTATGAGAGCTGCGTTTGGTAGACCTGTAGGAACCGCAGCCAGGGTTTATCCTGACGATGTCATAATGATAGCCAGAACAGATGAGGCGCACGCAAAGGAGCTGAAAATGGCTCTCCGGAAGGCTGCGATAAAACTTCCAACACCATGCAAAGTTGTGATAACAAAGGGCAAGGAGATCGCCGGTTCGCTGGGGATATAGATTCAGATATCCCTGTTTTATCAATTTTCAGTCGGTGAGCTGCTCCTCAACCAAAATTTTTGAAGCTTCTTCTTTACAAAGTGATATCCCCCTTTACATCTTATTCAGTATAGGATCTATACCGTGACGTATGCAGACATATATTCAGACTGTAAAAGCCCTGTTCTTATAGATCATACAAAATTTATAAAATTTTTATATTGGGTAAGTTCGTGTATCTCCTGTTCGGAGAAAGGCCTTACTGCTTCACTCAAACTTACAATTTTGCTTATAAAATCCTAGATGTGCTCTATACGATATCTCTCCCTGCTAGCTATGAAAACCTGAATCAACTTTCCTGCAAGCATCGATGTATTTCCGTTGTCGTAGAGTGGTGAAAATTCATTGATGTCCATACCGATGGTCTTATAGGAGAGCCTCTCAATGATCCTTCTAACATCGTAATCTGCCAGGCCAAATGGCTCTGGAGTTCCAACAGCTGGAGCGTACGCTGGATCGATACCGTCCATATCTATCGAGATATATATTTTATCATACTTCCTTTCGATCTCATTGATGTATCTGTCTATACCGTACTCCTTAACGTTGAATGATGGAATAAACTCAACCTTATCAAAGTCGGGATCCTGATATTCTTCGAGAGATACTGATCTTGTGCCAATAGATGTTATCCTTCCAGGTCCAAGTATCTCAAGAGAACGTTTTGTCACGCATGCATGATTGAATTTATTGCCCATGTAAGAGTCTCTAAAGTCTGAATGCGCATCAATGATAACCATATGGACATCCTTAGGCAGATTCCTCACTGCACCGACAGTTATAGAATGCTCACCGCCAAGCATTATCGGGATCTTTCCATCACTGAATATCATCTTGGTTATGCGTTCAACCTGATCCACGATGTATTCAACATCTTCAGATTCTTCCATGTCACCGAGATCGGCAATCTTTGCCTTCAACAGATCGAAATGATACGAAAATTCGAAGGATTCGAGATTAACATAGGCTGACCTTATGGAGTCTGGAGCATACTTGGATCCTCGTCTGTAACTCGATGTGTTATCGAAAGGGACGCCGAATATCACATAATCGCTTTCCTCATATTCATATTTGGCGTCCGCGATCTTCTTAAGTGATAAAAGATCCCTCAGTTCTGAAGCATGATCTTTCGCATCCCCATTGTTTCCCAATAGGGCACCTCCATTCCTGGTTTGACCTTGTCGGCGATCTCTGGATCCAAAGGCAAGACAAAGGTTTCGAACGTTTCCGAGTCCATGAGCTGAACTTCGTTGTTCTGAACGGACAGAACCTGTGCGTTCTTCTTTTCTATTATCGGTATCTTTACCTTGTGCTTCACGGGGTAGACAACACTCCGCTTCTGATTATCAAACACCCCTATGGCCACGATCCTTCCCTTGGCTTCGCCATGCTTACCTGGTTTAGACATTGTTATTTCTACGATCTTGCATGGTGCATCATCTATCAGTATGTATCTTCCTACTTTGAGTTCTCGTACTTCAGCTTCTTGCCAGCTCATTAATATCTGCCCCTAATTTTATTACCATTTAAATACTTTCTTACCGTAATGACTGGCCGAATGAACTCCCTCGCATCCTAAATTCATGAAAGTTGTGTTTAATCAAAGATCATAAGAATTTTTCATCCGAATCCAGACCACTTTTAT
>NZ_JAGDXM010000015.1:11822-41195 GCF_023256435.1 Thermoplasma sp.
CAAATCCTATCAGCCTGCCGCCAGACTTCTTTATCATTCCATCCACGATGACCGAATCAACTGTGTCTGGATTCGCCGAGTAGACTATGTTGTTGACCACGTTATTTTCATCGGTGGGTATAAGTTCTGGTTTCCGCGCATCCAGCAGTATGAGATCGGCTCTCTTCCCAACTTCTATAGATCCAGCATTAATTCTGAGAGCCTTAGCTGCATTCACAGTGGCGAAATCAAGTATCTGCTGGCTCTTTATTATGGAAGCATCCCATCTTGCATTCTTTATGCTCAACGCAGAGAATTTCATGACATCGAAGAAGTTAAGCGAGTTGTTGCTGCCGTTGCTGTCGGTTCCAAGTGTGATATTTACACCAGACTCAATCATCTCAGGAACTGGTGGTACTCCACCGGTTGCGAGCTTAAAGTTGCTGACGGCATTCCATGATACATTCACTCCATTTTTACCGAGCAGCTTTGCCTCGTGATACGTGGTCCATACACAGTGCGCAGCTATGACTCTATTCGAAAGGATCCCGATACGATCCAGATGTTCTATCGGCCGTTCCCCTATCTTCTTCACGCTGTCATATACTTCCTTTCTTGTCTCAGAGAGATGCATGTGAAGAACCGTATCATATTTTTCGGCTATTTCCTTAGCGCGCTGATACGTCTCATCTCCTGCCACATATATGCCCTGAACCCCAACGGATGGGGTCACAAATCTAAGATTCTTGTGTGATCTGATGAAGTTCTCAGCATTATCAAGCGGATCACCGTGCTGTGTTGTATACTCCCTGTCCAGGGTCACCCATGACAAGAATGCCCTTATGCCTACCTCCTCTGCGGCTCTGGCTATCACGTCTTCTGAATAATAGAGATCCACAAATGAGGTAATACCGCTGTTGATCATCTCGTACATGCCGAGCCTCGCAGAGTTGAAAATCCCCTCCTCTGTTCTCTGCGAATCATATTTGAAGGTCAGATCTAGGAATTTTTCCAGATCGACATCATCAAAGAGACCCTTTGAGGCCGACATGCCGACATGTGCATGAGTATTTATGAATCCAGGAAGCAGTATCTTTCCATTTCCATCTATAATTTCATCGCTCTTCGGTTTTTCTTTACCTACATATGTTATCTTTGATCCATCAAACTGCACGTTACCTTTGAATATTCTCCTATTTTCGTCCTGGGTCACGATGAGTGCGTTTTCTATGAGCGTGCTCATAGCACGCTATAGGTTCTGCATTACTTAAATTTGCTGGATGAATACATATAGGTGTAGACGCCTTTGAAGTATGTTCAATCCTTTTTCTGTAACGCGGCTTCTATCAGCGGCTGACGATAAATCTAAATATGCATTCTTTCTCATCGGATGCAAACCTCCGATGTTAAGGCCTTAGATTCGGTTAGTATGACAAAAATCAACGATCTGCGATGTAATCAGAAATGCTTATATATGTTCTGAATATGTCGACTTCGACCTATGGAACGATATGCAGTGAAGGCCCTTATATTACTTAGCAAGAAGCCATACACGCTCTATCAGATGTCTAAGGAGATATCAAATGAAGGCCCGGTTTCGCACGGGACGCTTATGCCCATGATAAGAAAGCTTCTTCAACAGGGTTTCATAAAATTTGAGACTTCAGGAAGGGAAAAGATATACACTCTGACAGAAAAGGGCGTGAAGTTTGTGGAATCTCTGAGCGAGATAGAACAGCAACTGAAGCAAAATCTCATATCCAGGGCCATGGGTGACGCCTTCTTTTACCTTAATCTGCTCTCCAAGGATGATACCTCTGCAGCTCTCAACTCTGCTATAAGCATAATGCTTCCCGCAATAATAGCGGAGGTGGAATATGCCTTCAAGATGATCATGAAGGGCCGCATGGATGAAATTGAACGGATAGCTAACGAAATTCGAATGACGTACGGTGAGATCAATGATGAACAATCACTCAGCTAGAACAATAGCCATATCTGCATTCGCTGGCCTTCTCGTCACCTATGTAGAGACTATGATAACCCCAGCACTGCCAATACTAGTTTCCTTCTTTGATACGAACTATGATCATCTCTCATGGATAATTACCGCCTACATAATATCTGGAACAGTTTCATCAGCCATCTTTGGCAGACTGGCTGACATGTATGGAAAAAAGAACGTCTTCCTGATACTCGCGATCTTCTATACAATTGCTGTATCGTTCGGTGGCTTCGCTAAAACCCTCGAAGAGCTCATCATAATAAGAACAGTGCAGGGCATAGGCATGGGCATGTTCCCAGTATCGTTTGCGTTGATAAATGATCAGGTGCCAAAGGATCGCCTTGCCCTGGCGCAGGGAATTGTAAGTTCAACTTTCTCTGGAGGCGCTGCTATTGGACTGGTCGTTGGAGCGTGGATCACTCAGAACTATGGATGGCAGTGGTCATACCATTCTTCGATTCCAGTCGCAATACTGCTTGTCATACTGGCCACCATATATCTCCACGATGAGAGCACAAGGAGACCCGCAAAGATAGATTTCGTCGGCGTTGGATCGCTTGGATTTGCCATAGTATCATTCATTTTGGCCCTATCTGAAGGCGAATACTGGGGATGGACCTCACCTTCAATCATAGGGCTGTTCCTGATATCGCTGGTGATGTTCACCGCATTCGTACTTTACGAGAAGAACGCTGCTGAGCCATTCATCAGGATGGATCTGCTGCGCATAAGGAACGTTTTTCTGGCCAATATCACCGGCCTGTTTGCGATGTCAGGGATGTTCTTCCTATTCTACACAGTCCCTTCCATGCTTCAGGATCCTGAACCTGCTGGATTCGGTGTATCAATAGTTGAATCTGGTCTTATCCTTCTGCCGGCTGCTATACTTAACATGGCCTTCGCTCCACTTGCCGCAAAGGTCACAACAAACAGAGGCCCGAAAAACGCAATCATCATTGGTCTAATCATACTGCTGTTCAGTTATCTGGGCCTATATTATAACAGATACAGCACAATCTCAATACTTGAAGATGCCTCTGTAATGGGTATGGGCATATCATTCATATTCGTTGGCGTCATAAATTTGCTGCTGATATCCGTTCCAAGGGAGAGATCCGGAGAGAGCACGGGAATGAACGTTGTATTCAGAAACATAGGTACATCCCTTGCTCCAGCAATAGGCGGCGTCTTGGAGACACTCTATGTGTCCTACGTTCTCATCGGTGCCATACCTGGAAATTTCCATGGCCTGCCGGTGATCCCGATTATGCACAGCTTTCCCTCATCACAGGCCTACGATGGGATATACATCATAGGTATGGCATTTGTGTTGATTGCGCTGGTGCTTTCAATGTTTATGAAGAATGTTGTAGTTTCTAGAGGTGATGAAAATTGAAAACCAACTATATCATAGCAATCCTGTTCAGCTTTGTTCTGATGTTTGCCGGTATCTCTGGCATTTCGACCGCTTCTGCGCAAGTTCCGTCGCCAGAAGTCGTAGCGGTGAACTGGTATGCGCCAAATTCTACGGAGATTGTGGCTCCAGGAATGGATTATATTCCTTTGGTGATATCGTTTGTTTCTCCGCTTACCCTTCTGGATGCTAGCGCATACGTCAATCTCACTAAATTCAATGATGGGATACTCGGATATGTTAACACGCACGGATATCAGAGTGGGCCAATGGTGTATAATTTCACCGAGATACCGGCTGGGAAACAGATAACCATAATGCAGCTGGTAAACATTTCCCCATCAGCCACAGTGGGTGGCTACAGAGAAGATCTCTATGTTCAGGGAATAAATAATACAGCCGAGGATTATTTCAATGTATCGTTCACAGCCTATATCCTTGGAACAACACAGATTCAGGTCGCTGCCACTTATTTTGGTACAGCATCTAAACCTATAGCGCCATCGCCTGGCATGCAGAATATTCCAATGACTCTGGTGCTTGAGAATGTTGGAAACGTGCTGGATCAGAACGTATCCGTTCGTTATGATCCTTCTTATCCTCTATATGGTTCACCACAGTATTATAATTTAAGTGCAATCCCGCCTGACGAAACTGTGCCTATAACATTCTCTGTGAGCATATCAAACACCGCATCCAATGGCTTCTATTCACAGAATGTGACGGTAAATGTCTATGGAAGGACTTATTCCGTTAGTTTCCGCAGTGGAATACTTGGATATGACAATATAACGCTGGTAAACACTGAGTTGAATCCTCCTGTTATCTATACGGATCAGAAATTCATCGTTTTCAAACCTTTCATAGAGGTTTCAGGAAATTCCGTCTTGAGATATCTCAACGTCTCCATATCCTCATCTGATTTCTCGGATCTTACAAATGAATATCATCTATCTTACATTACACCTGGAATATACAATTTCACTTTTCTGCTGAACTCACTCTCCTATTATGGCCAACAGATCATCTATGTGAATGTAAATGGTAACGCATACCCTGTTGACGTGTACGTTCACCATTCGATCAGCGCCAGCGTTAGCTTCCATCAGAGCACGATGCAGGCAGGCGTAGATAAATCTGTAATATATTTCAATCTTACAAATGATGGGAATTTGACCATGTATGACATAAGGGCATATCTCGATCTACCGGGCATCATAACAATACACATACCTTCATCTAATCCGCTTGGTGCACTGACAGCAGACAACATAACCATACCAAGCCTTTCGCCGGGCCAGTCTTATCAGTTGATATTCCTAGTTGATACTTCTTCGGCGGCTTCTCCGGGCACTTACCCCATAGAACTCTTCCTTGGATGGCACTACAATAATACTCCCTACGAATTTACCAAGACATACAATGCGAATTTGACCGTTTCACCCACGGTTGAACAGAAGATCTCACAGGCGTTTACCTTCGATCCCTTGAACATAGCGGTCCTTGTTGTCATAGTGGCAGTCATAGTAGGTATTTCAGTGTACGCGACAAGGCGCAGGAAGAGGACTAAAAAAAGATGAAATAGTAAAATTTTTCATAAACTCCATATTATAATATTCAATATTTTGACCACATGTTGAAAGCACTTTCAGCTAACATCGAAATTCATATATGTAGAGAAAATATACACCCTAAACTTCCTGAAATTATGAGCGGAAGTAGTGTAGTCTGGCATCACAGGAGCTTCCCATGAAGACGGAAAAAGCTCCTAACCCGGGTTCAAATCCCGGCTTCCGCACTTTTATAGTTTTTCGACGCGTCGATCGTCATATCGCTCTGACATTCACTCATCCCGGAAGGGACAGAGGTTTCTGATTCAACGGCATGCCTTTTATATTCTCGCGGCTAAGGTATTCCACTGAAGGCATATCCGCAGTCGTGGATTCTAAAACGCCTTTCCTATTTCATTCGATCCAATATTTGAAAATGAATATTGGGGCTTTAGGTAAAGCTGTAAATCTCAACCTCTTCGGACATGAGATGCACGGACTTCAGACAATCTGGGGATTCAATGAAAAATGTGCAATACTTATAAGAATGCAGTTGACGCAGTTAGAATACATGCTATGGGAATAGCGCCTTCTGGACTATTCGAAATATACACGTACGGGCAGATATCTTTTCACTGAAAGTAATATCCGAAGATTCAGCTGAGGAGTAGCTAACTATGTTTATTGATACTCAACAGAACAAACACAAAGCGAAGGGAAGATTCATAGATGTTATTATACAAGACGAATCTTATACGCCAGGATGTTCATTCTTCGATGATGAAACCATAGTAGATAATAAAATGATTCAGGAAAGAGGAAATAGACAAGAGTGTATTCCATCGGCAATTCTCCTATAATATGATAAGAAAGGCAGTCCCGGAAGCTTTTGCAGACGGGATAGATGGCATAGGACTGTAACCAAGGTGTTTAAGCATAGAGAGGATGATAACTTCTAAAGGTATATATTGACGTGGTTGACAGAGGCCATAACCTTATCCGAATATCCCAGCAATATCTATAAATCAACGTCAACAATAACCTGCAAATGGAAATTGCTGATCAGTACTACAGAGCCATAAAGAAGATAAAGGAGATGGCAGAGTCTTCAAACAAAGCCTATCTAACCTCTTCCAAGCTGGCTGATATGCTCGGTATCAGTCAGCAATCAGCCTCAAGAATAATAATAGATCTCGAAAAAAATGGATACATAACACGCACCGTGACCAAGAGAGGTCAGATCCTGAACATAACTGAAAAGGGACTCGATGTGTTATATACCGAATTTGCCGATCTATCGAGGATACTCTCCATAAGGAATAACATCTTGATCACGGGCACTGTGACACCTGGCATGGGAGAGGGCAGATATTACGTTGCAAGAAAGCAGTATATAATACAATTTCAGGAAAAACTCGGCATAATACCCTACCTTGGCACTCTGAACATAAAGGTCGATCAGTCCAGCCTCTCAGAACTCAGGAAGATCAGAGGGTTCAAGGGTATCCATATAGAAGGGTTCAAGACAGAAGACAGAACGTTCGGATCAGTCAAGGCTTTTTCAGCTAAAATACAGAGTGTACCGTGTTTTGTTATAATGCCAGAAAGAACAGTATATACAGACGTGATCGAGATCATTTCTGACAAATACCTGAGGGATACACTAGGACTGAAAGATGGCGATCGCGTCACCATAGAAGTTTATACATGAAAAATGGATGAATATCGCGGGAGAAAGACTCTAGCACTGGCTTTTCTATACTTCTATCTCGCCGTTAAGTATCTCATCGATCACGCGCTGGAATGCTGATATAACGCGATCTTTATTCATCTTACAGTCAAGCACCTCCATATATATCTCATAGGATTCTTCTGATATATCCCTGCCCTGAAAGACGGTGATTGTGCCGCATGTTCTTCCGGCATCAAAGTTCAGCATATACTTTAGCACCACAGTTACGTCCTTCTCCTCGATATATTGTGTTTTTTCCAATGTATCAGATTCAAACGCCATGCCATCACCCCCTTTTTGAATATCAGTACTTATCAAGACCATGTTCCCAAGCATCTCTGATCTCTTCGACCGGTACATTTATGATGTTCAAACCGGCTTCGTCTATAATTATCCTGTCTCCTCCAGTTTCTCCAATGCGCTTGACCGAGACGTTTCCAGAACCTTCCATAAACTCTTCCTCCATGTTCCTAGGTACTTCAACAACTATTCCATTCCCGCATTCGGAGAAAAGTTTTACAGTTGGTCTGGCTGAAGAAACATTGCTTATATCTGCGTGGAAACCTATACCGGATCCAAAGGACATCTCTGCAAGAGCCGCAAAGAGACCACCTGACGACACATCATGGCTTGATAAAATTGCATCCCTCTTCAGATTGATGAAATCGCGAACGGCCACTAGTTCGTCCAGATCAGGGGCCGGAAGATAACCTTCGCTATATCCGCGCATCCTGTTGTATTCGCTTCCGGTCAGGTTGTCACATGGCGATCCGATGAGATACAGCGCATTGTCCTGCCCTTTTATGTATGTGGTCCTGGATCTCCTCACATCATCTATGATCCCCACCATCAGGATCGTTGGCGTCGGCATTATATCCGTCTTCTTATATTCGTTGTAGAAACTCACATTTCCGGCCACGATAGGTAATCCCAATTTTCTGCAGAAATCGCCTATTGCCCTGACAGATTCAACGAACTGGCCCATGATCTCTTCGCGCTCAGGATTTCCAAAGTTGAGCGCATCCACAACGGAATGAGGCACGCCACCGGTTGATAGAATGTTCTTGTACGCCTCCACCAGCGTCCACATGGTGCCTGAGTATGGATCAACGCTCACCATGTTCGGTCTTGAACCAGACGTTATGACCAAACCCCGCATTGATTGCTCCAGTGGCTTTATTACCGTTGCGTCTGCGTGCGTTTCTCTATTGGGCCGACCAACGAATGGAGTGACTATGGTGGATCCTCTGACCGTATGGTCATACTGTCTTACAACCTTGAATCTTGCACATAGGTTCAGCCTGGACATGAATTGAACAACGAAACTGCTTAAGTCCTCAGGTTCCTCCGGTATTGCAATGTATCTCTCTGATTCCTTCAATCTGTAAGGTCTTTGATAAACAGGAGCGTCATCCAGGAATTTTATGTCCATATCTATTATCTTCTTGTTTCTATAGTACACTCTGATCCTGCGATCTTCTGTCACCTTTCCTATCACGGAGAAATCTAGATTCCATTTTTCAGCTATTCTCTTTATCTTTTCCACATCCTCTGGGTAGCACTCCATCAGCATGCGCTCCTGGCTCTCGCTTATCCATATCTCCCAGCCAGACATGCTGGATTCCTTCAGCTTGATATCATCGAGCACAATCTCCGCTCCAAATCCGCCGGCATAGACCATCTCAGTCGCTGCGCTTGACAAACCGCCGCCGCCAAGATCCTTCATTGCACGGATCAATCCCTCGTCATTGGCCTCCAGAACAGCCTTTATCATAGGATGTTCCACGATTGGATTACCCAGCTGTATGGCCAGTCTGCTGCTCTTGGTTATCTTTCCAAGTGTTGTACTTGCGAAGTTGACGCCATGTATTCCATCCCTACCTGTTTTGCCTCCCATGAGAACAAGGATATCCCCTGCTTTATACGATTTGGATCTGACAATCTTGTCCTTTCTGACTATACCTATACACCCTGCATTCACAAGAGGATTGGAGTTGTAAAGCCTGTCAAAATAAAGAGAACCGGCCACATTGGGTATACCTATCCTGTTTCCGTAATCTCTTATGCCGCTGACCACTCCATCAAATATATAACGCGGTGATAAAAGCCCCTCGTACTTATCCGATGAGACATCCCCAAGAAACAGAGAATCCACAAGGGCAACAGGCTGTGCCCCCATACAGAGAACATCGCGGACTATACCGCCTATACCGGTTGCGGCACCTCCATATGGCTCTACGGCACTTGGATGGTTGTGGCTCTCCATCTTCAATACATAGGCGTTTTCATCATCAAAATCAACAACGCCAGCATCATCTTCCATAGCAAGAATCGTGTAATCTGTTTTAAGAGAACCGAGATATTTTTTGAGATAATATTTGGAGGATTTATAGGAGCAGTGCTCGCTCCATGACTGAGCCACTGCGTGAATTTCGGCATCGATTGGATCGCGACCTTCCCTTTCAAAGTATGCCTTCAATGATCTCATCTCGTCCAACGAAAGAGCAAGCCCAAGCCTCTTGCTTATCGCCTTCAGCCTGCTATCATTAGCATCTCTGAGTTTGATCGTCCTGAAAATCATCACTGGGGCATGCAGTCTTCATTAATAAATCAGCTGAGAATCCCTCGACGATTTTACCTGAATATATAGCTATTGGATCTGGCATTCTCGGTGGAACCTCTTTCCCTTCTCTCTGTCTCCACATAGCTGTATATCTCAAGTAGCGAGGATATGTGCCTCTCTAGGCTGTATTTATTCTCCACAAGGCGCCTAGCCTCTGTGGCCAGTTTTCCGCGATCCGCTGAAAGTATTCTTCTGGCAATCTCCTGAGCCGAACGCACATCGTTGAAATCCACATAAGATATCGCTTCGCTATCCTCTTTGACGGGAAAATCGTTTGAAACCATCACGGGCACTCCTGATGAAAGCGCCTCAAATACAGATATGCCGAATGTATCAGCCGATGATGGATAGACAAACAGGCTTGCGTTTTCCATGAGTTCCCTCTTTTTCTCATCATCGACATATCCTAAGATCTCCACATTCTTCATCTGATGCGCATGTACGATTCTCTTTATCCTGTCCAGTTCCGGTCCTATACCTGCTATTTTGAACTTAACACCATCGCCCATCATGGCCTCGGCCAGATCCAATACCCTGTAAACTCCCTTGTCCACGGTGATTCTACCCAGATAAAGTATGTACTTTTCATCTGGTATATACTGACTGCGTCTATATTTATCAGTATCAACAAACAGGGGCAGAGTGATCACATTGTTTACACCCTTTTTCCTGAGATACTCCTCAACAACCTTACTTGGGGCCATGACAACCCTGCATTTCCTGTACAGATACATGCTATAGCGTTCCCCAAGAGAGAATGCAAAATCCTGAAAAGGCATCCTGATGCTATCCTTCATCTTAGATATGTCTGTGTGGAATGTAGCGACAGGCGGAATACCAAGCCTTCTAGCCACAAGATATCCTATTGAGCTCATGTAGAAGGCATTGTGAAGATGGATTATATCGGGATCAAACTCTATAGCCCTTCTGAAAACTGAGAATGGCAGGAAGAAAAAAGGCATTCTATACTGCGGATACGGTAGGAATGGGACAGTTAAGCGAGGGACGTACACGTTATGCTCTCGCGTATCGCCGGTAAGGGAGAATATCATAACCTCATGCCCCTCGCTTTGTAGCCTGTTTTTTACCTCCTTCAAATACACTGATACTCCATCGGGAGTGGGGTAGTATGTGTCCGTGAAATAAAGTATCCTCAACTCTTACCTCTTGTCACATTATTACAGGTACAATTTTATATTTACCGTATCCCACCAGCACCCTGGCATATCCATGCTTCCATGGATTTATATCTGAGTCAACGTACAATGCCCTCATGTTTTCGGCCTTTGACGGCGATGCAACGATCACTATATCGTCTTCGCAGATCATCCCCAGTATTCTGCTGGATAACTGCTTGTTGCCGCGCCCGATCAGAAAGTTCTGACCTCCTATGGGTGATATTATAATACGGCATCCATTCCGGCAGGCCTCATAGATATCACTCTCTGCGGCGTCCTGCTTCAGCAGCTTCCTGTCCTTGATGATATCAAAGGCAAGCGGATTTGTCGATATGCCCATCTCCTTCTCAATGGTTTTGCATGTGTTCCCTGGCCCAATTATATAAAAGCGATCATCCATATGCTCCAATATATATTCAGCTATATCTTCAGCACCTCCAGTATCGTATTCTGCCTTTGAGTACACAATTATGTCGTTTACATCCGGTACTTTAAGATATCCATATGACCTTGCACTGAGTATCCCCTTTTTATAAAGATCCTCATCTATATCCATAACCTCAGCATCTATTCCATGAAGCTTCTCAATATTCAGCGAATTCATGCTCAATGCCGCATGGCGAGGGCTGATGGCAAATACAGAGCTGTACATCTTCACTCCTGCAGGTATTCCTATAACCGGTATCCTCACACCGGCAGAAATTATGTCTCTTGCTGTTCCATCCCCACCCGCAAAAACAAGAATATCAGCATCGTCTATGGTCTTCAAAAATCGAATAGTGTCCTCTCTGGTCGTTGGCCATCCACTGTCATATGTGACGCTATATGCATCTGTGAACTTTGATATTTCGACCTCACCCATATATCCGGACGGCACAAGAAAGATGAATTTGGAATAATCCACCTCCTTAAGGAAATCCATAGAACGCGCTATGGAAACTGATTTTTCAGGATCCACTATCTGAAGCCCGTCTGAGCCCTTCATGTTAAGCAGGGAACCATAACCGGCCAGTGGATTTACGAAGAATGCCACCTTTATTTTATCCGTATCGCTCATAGGTATATTCTCGCAATAAATATCTTTTTTAGTTGTATATACGAAGCCATAAATATCGTTTAGTTATGAACCTTTATTCAGGTAAGCGCTTCCATGACACACGAACCATATTCTGCATCATTCAGGTTGATATTATCGTCAAGGGCTTTCAGAAGTGCCGGCCTGATATTCATGGCGCTGTCCTTGCCGCTCTATCTCCTTGTTAACAGGATAAGCATAGTCAATGTAGGTATTATATATGTTGGTACCGCGCTTTCCAATGTTTTGTTGTCACTGGGTATTGGTATGCTTGGTGACCGCATAGGATACAAGTATTCCCTGATAATGGGCGAATTGCCGGCATTGCTGGCATCTGGAATACTTTCCTTCACAAGATCTATCCCGCTGATAGTGATCGCAACGATAATATCAGGAAGCGCTGGGGCCCCTGGCGGAATGCGTGGATCTTTTTCTGTTGGAATAACACCCTATCTTGCCAGGATATGGCAGGATCCTTCCGTGAGAATATCGAAGATGGCAAATATCACCTTTGTAGCTTCGGTAGCCAGCATAGGGGGAAGCTTGCTACTCTATTTACACGGCTTTCTTTCCAGGATATATGGAAACGAGGGGGCTTTTGTAATGCTCTACCACGCAACATTTTTCCTCATAATGCTCTCGTTCATCTCTCTGATGCTCATAAAACGGGATCAGAGGCAAATAAAGACTACAAAGTTTTTGAGAAGAGAAACCCTGCACTTTTCCGCACGCGTTATAACTACCAACATCATCAACGGCAGCGCCATTGGGTTTTCCATGGCGCTCATATCCGCATGGTTTGAGATAAGATACGGAGTTAGTGCATCAAAGATCGGGCTGATCTTCACGATCTCATATCTGACCACTGCCCTCGGATCTTTCTTGGCCGGCAGAATTCATATTTCTAGAGATAAAGCCGTATATTTTGGTTCACTCACGAGGGTGTTGCAGGGCGCTCTGCTGATAGCCATGGCTGCAAGCCCCTACTTCATACTTGGATCGGCGATATACATAGTCAGGACTGTGGTGGCTGGCTTTGGAACACCCATAAGAAATGTGGTCAACATCCAGGGCGTAAAGGACGAGGATCTTGGTACAGCCTCCAGCATCCAGGGAGCACCCTCCAGGATAATGCAGAGCACATCTGGGATCGCTGGCTATCTCATGGATTACTATCCTCCGTTGCCGGTGGAGATCGGTGGTCTGATCCAAATGATCGGAGGTTTCGTCTACTTCAGACTGCTGAAAAAATACTGATGAAATTAATCATTTGAGTATCGATAGCGCGATGATAGCGTCTATGAAGTATTGTATGGCAAAACCAGCAAGTAAGAGACCAAAGATACGAGATATAGCCTTCATGACCTTTGCCCCGATAAATTTTGAAACTATTGAAGACCATTTGAAGAATATATAAACCATAACAAAGATTATCGCTATGGAGATCAGGGTGAATATCTTCTCGATGATCGGGCCCTTCATCAGTATAATCACCAGTGATATAGCACCTGGCCCTGCCAGCATTGGGGTCGCAAAGGGTACTATTCCTATATCATAATCAACAAATTCGGATCCAGACGATTTTGGCCTGTTACCTTCCATTATCATCTCCACTGCCATTAATAGCAGGATGATTCCCCCTGCCATCTCCAGCGCCTCTATAGATATACCGAAGAAGTAAATTATGTACTCACCTGCCAGCGCAAACATGACGAGGATGATACCTCCGTAAAAGACCGCATCCTTTGTGGCACGCAATTTCTCAGATTCATTAAAATTGTATGTCATGGATGTGAAAAGAACCAGACTTCCGAATGGATCGATGACTATGAAGAGCGGTATGAATACCTTTAGAAATTCTACAGCCTGGTTCACCATTGGGTATTATATTGCTCTAATATATCTTTCTCTGATTTTGACCATTTCCGTTTACTTACTCCTCGATAAATTATCTCAGTCCTCAGATCTCCACTTTATCATTGTTCTACCTATAAGTGCATATACTGCGGTTTCAATTATGAAAACCGGTATCATGGTTTCCATAACAGGTGAAAGCCCGAAAACACCCTGCATGATCACCGCCGCTGATGTAGCCGGCGATATGGACAGTGCATACAGAAATGGTCTGGGGATTATGGTGTAGGGATAGAACGTCGGCGGAAGCACGGTCATAACCACAGAGAGGATTCCGGCTATGCCCCAAACGTTTCTGACGTGTTTTATTAACCCTGATACTATGAAGGAAACGGAACTCGTCGCAAGGGTGAGCATTATCAGTGTGCCTATGAGTGCAATGACGCCTATGGGTGTGAAAATATGAAATATGGCTCCCAGAAAAGCATATACAAATAGACCGGGTATAGAAAAGATGAGATAACTCAGCGTCAGACCCATCATGTAATCTGTTGGCGAGATGGATGTTGCCACAAACAGATCTTGTATCCTCAGCTGTAGTCTGAGGAATGCAGCATCGCCTGCACTTGATAGCGAAACAGAGGATATCAAACCGATGAATCCTCCAACCAAAGCATAATTCAGAAGCCTTCCTCTTGAAATTATGAATATTAGAAAAAGCAGGGCAAGAGGTGTGCTCATTGCAGATAGAAGGTAAGATGGGCCACGTCTCACCGCTCTGAAGCCGTAATACCATGCGAACATCATTACAAATTTAAGATTCAAGATCTATCCTCTCCTTTATGAACACATCGTCAAGGGTTATACTTTTCACATCGCATCCCAACTTGACATACTCCTCAGCTTTCTCAGCATCGACGTATTTTATGAACATCCCGCCCATGCTTATGGAGTCTTCCTGACGATCTCTGCATTCTATTCTGACCTTGCCTGAAAACTCGGCCAACAGATCGCCGAGCCTGCCTCTGCTTATCACCATGCCAGAATCCACGAGCACTATGTACGAGGATAGTGAGGCGGCCTCCTCCATATAGTGCGTTGTGAGAATCACATGCGATTTCAGTCTCCTTATCGCAGCCCAGACATCGTATCTTGATATAGGATCTAGGCCTGTGGTAGGTTCATCCAGAAAGACTATCTCGCTGCCAGAGGCAAGGGCCATGGCCACGAAAATCTTGCGTTTCATACCTCCAGAGAGCATATCTGCTGGGGTCCTCATGTTGTCTTCGAGGCCAGCATCGGCCAGAGCGCTTCTTGCTTCCGCATCCGCCGAAGAGTATGAGAACCCGCGAGCTACCAGGTACATCTTGACCTGTTCAAGCGGTGTCAGTATTCCTATGGGCGAAGCTTCCTGAGGTATACTGCATATCAATCTCCTGATTCGCTTTTCATATTTTGCTGTGTCCAATCCCATTATCCTTATCGTACCTGATGTTGGCTTCAGCTGGGTTGAGAGTATTCTCATCAGCGTAGTCTTGCCGGCGCCATTTCTTCCTATTATGGCCGTTATCCCTGCGGGTATATCAAGGTCTATATGGTCCAGCGCCACCTTACCATTTGAGTATACCTTTCTCAGGTTGCGTATCTCTATCAGATTTTCATGGGCTAAGGCCGTAATCGAATTGCCCAAATCATGCACCCCTATGGCAAATATATTTGATATAAGATTCGAATCAGATATTTTCGATATATTTCAATCCTTGGTTCAGAATTCGAATGAAGAATTTAGACATGAAATAATATTTTTATGCTGATAGAGATATCAACAAGAATGAAGATACTGATAATGGGCGTTGACGGTTATATAGGTTTTCCCCTCGCACTCAGGCTTCTGAACAGAGGGCATCAGGTATATGGCATAGATAATTTCATAACAAGAAAGAGGGTAGCTAATGTAAATTCTGATTCAGCGCTCCCAATACTCTCCTTCAAGGAGAGGAATGCAAGGATAAAGAAGTTTTTTGGGAGAAATGTGACGTTCTTCTATGGCGATGCCACGAATCCGGAATTCATGTACAGGGCTATAGAGAAATCGAGACCTGATGCAATAGTTCATCTCGCAGAGCAGAGATCTGCGCCATATTCTATGATTGGCTTGAAGGAGGCAAATGAAACCATGGTCAAAAACATAACAAGTACGATGAATCTCATATATGCAGTGAAGGATATCGTTCCGAAGGCGCATATACTGAAACTTGGTACCATGGGTGAGTACGGTACGCCAAATATAGATATACCAGAAGGCTTCTTCGAGATAGAATACCATGGAAGGAAAGACGTGCTTCCATTCCCCAAGAATGCTAGCTCTTGGTATCACTGGACCAAAGTGCATGATTCCAATAACCTCATGTTCGCAAACAGACTCTGGAATCTTGCAATAACGGACGTGATGCAGGGCGTTGTTTATGGAACCAAGACAAGTGAAATTGCTGATACTGGCCTCTACACAAGATTCGACATCGATGAAGTTTACGGGACGGCTCTTAACAGGTTCACTGCAGAGGCGATATTGGGGATGCCCATGACCGTCTATGGAAAGGGAGGCCAGACGAGGGGATTTCTGTCGTTGAATGACAGCATCCAGTGCCTGACGCTGGCGCTCGAAAAACCACCGGATAACGGTGAATACAGGGTTATCAATCAGTTTGACGAAAAATACAGCGTTGGGCAGCTTGCTGAGATGGTTCAGAATATATTCAAAAGAGAATATGGCATCGTACCTGATATTGCACATGTGGAGAATCCCAGAGTTGAGAGGGAGGAGCATTATTACAATCCAGAGCACAGGAAACTTGAAGAACTTGGATACAGACGTACGAAGAATATAGAGGAGGAGATAATAGATGCCATATCTGATCTTTCAAAATTCAGAGAAAGACTGAACAGCCTCAAAGAAACGCTTATGCCGAGAACGTTCTGGAGAAGATCAAGCTACGATTACACATAAGCAAACTCTCTACTCAACCATCGTATTTCTTCTATCAATCAACATAGACTATTAGGGGTACGTTCCAATTTTCAGTAGTCAGAGATCTGATCGGATACGCTTATAGAAGGAAATCGCCTAATTGCGATCTAAACATGTGTATATTATGATCGAAAGAACAAAAACTATCCTGCATGCTCCATCGACGAAGCATATAGTACTTACAGATTCCTCTTCATACTAACGCTTTCTCTGAGACAAATTGGTGTGATGATCCCGCATAGCTTGAATGAAATTCCGTGCATTAGAACGCAATTTCAACAAGTGCTTTGATCCTTCATTAGCGGGATATCATCTGACCGCAGACATACGATCCACGGCAAACCTGTATGTACTGTTCACCACATCTACATATTTCAGAGCCTGACCTACACTTATCCATTGATCCTTAGCGATCTCATAGAGATCGGTCTTCACGCCCTCCCTTATCGTGGCGTCTATGGCCGGCGTCAGCTCAGAATCTGTCGTTTCTATATTTATGAAGTTGAATACCGACGGATCTAATATGTAAAAGGCCGCAAGTGCCATGTTTGAAGGTGGAACCTCTGGCTTCTCCACGACCCCGACAACCGCATCTCCCTCCATTCTTACGACGCCATATTTCGTGGGATCGTCCACCCTGAACGATACCAGAAAGTTTCCGGATCTGTACCGTTTCAAGATATCCTTCTCCAGATCCGGATCGATGATCATGCCATCTCCCGCATTCAGCACGAATGGAGAATCTATGTACTCTCTTGCCAGATATACAGCATAACCGTAGCCTCTCCTTTCTTTCTGAATTATGATCTGAAGTTCGGGATAACTATCCTCTATAAATTTTTTGGTTACACAGTCCTCCTGATCCAGAACTATGTATATTTCGTTCACTCCAACATACTTCATCCTGTATATCACGGCATCCAGTATAGGCCGTATGACAACTGATCCATCACGAAAATCGTAAACGGAGAATAGCTCCTTACGATAATATTTTGAAGCCATAGAACGTTTTCCAAGCCCAGCGGCAGTTATGAGACCTTTCATCCAAAGCTCTATCTGAATGATGCTTATAAATTATGCAGAGGCTCAGCAATAAATTTAATAACTGGGCATATTCACTACCATGGATGAGTTCTTTCTGATGAATTCTTTCGACCTTGCGGGAAAGACCGTATACTTGAGAGTTGATATAAATGCTCCGGTGAATCCACTTACCGGCGAGATAATGGGTATTGATCGATTCAAGGCACATGTTGATACGATTAGAAATCTAAGAAATTCCAAGGTTGTTATTGTGGCCCATCAGAGCAGACCAGGAAAGGACG
Organism: Thermoplasma sp.; assembly: GCF_023256435.1. Taxonomy (GTDB): domain Archaea; phylum Thermoplasmatota; class Thermoplasmata; order Thermoplasmatales; family Thermoplasmataceae; genus Thermoplasma. The sequence goes on from NZ_JAGDXM010000015.1 coordinate 29,586, forward strand.
ATTTTATATCGCTAAGACAACACGCACAGATACTTTCCCACGTGCTGAACAAGAAAGTTCAGTTTGTGGATCAGCTATTCGGCAGTCAGGTCAACAAAGCTGTATCGGAGATGTCTGATGGCGATATACTGATGCTTGAGAATGCCAGGTTTTATTCGGAAGAGGTTGATCTGACATCCATAGAGAGCATGGAGTCCTCAAATATAGTTAAGAATTTGACTCCCCTGTTTGATTATTTTGTGATAGATGCGTTCGCGGCCATACATAGAGCGCAGACGACCCTGGTTGGTTTCCACAGAATAAAACCCAACATAGCTGGAAACCTGATCGAGAAAGAGGTAGGGATGATAGAAAGGTTCAGAAAGATAAAGGATAGGCCAAAGATCGCAATACTCGGTGGCGCCAAGATCGAGGACTCAATAGCAGTCTCAGAGAACTTCCTCTCCAATGGCTTTGTCGATAAGATTCTTACTGGGGGCGTTGTTGCTAACGCCTTTCTCTGGGCATCTGGCGTAGATATAGGCAAGAAAAACAGGGATTTCATCATCAAGAACAATGGAGATTATGAAAAATTGCTGGAAAAATGCAGATCTATACTCTCAAAGTATGGAGATAGGGTGGTCATGCCGACTGATTTTGTGATGAACCCCTCCGGTGAGAGGATATCACTGAACGAAAAGATACCAGAGGATCAGATCCTTGCGGATATAGGCCTGGACACCATCGTACAGTATTCGAGCATAATAGATGGAGCTAGAGCAATATTCATGAACGGCCCTATGGGCATGTATGAAATTGAAGAGTATTCGTCTGGAACAAGGGAGATTTTTAACGCTGTTGCCCATTCCAGGGCATTCAAGCTCGCTGGCGGTGGCCACACGTTGAGCGCACTGGACAAGCTTGGTCTAACAAAGATGATCGATCACGCATCCACAGGTGGCGGTGCACTGATAAGCTATTTAAGTGGTGAAACAATGCCAGTTCTCGAGGCATTGAAGGAAAGCAGGAGACTGTTTGAGGGATGAAGTATGGCAAGAAATGTAGAAGCACAGTTGAATTATATTGAATCCCTGATCTCATCGGTTGATTCGCAGATTGATACCCTTAACAAGGCACTCATAGAGGTGCAGAATACCATTGAGCTGTTATCAAATGCAGATGTGGTGGGCAGTCAGGAAAAATTAATCTCAATAGGATCTGGGTTATTCGCCAAGGGAACGGTCAGTCTTGATGAAGACCTGATAGTACCCATAGGTTCAGGTGTATACGTTGCCGAAAGTAAGGAAAAGTCTGTAGACAGGCTGAAAAAGAACCTTGAAGATATAAAAGCGTCAATTCAAAAATTGCTAGACCAGAGGAGAACTCTGGTTGATCAGTATAATACGGTTTATGCTACAGAGGCTACCAGAAACGTGAAATGATGGATTATGTTTGAAAAGCTGCGCAAAAAATTTGCAGAGATATTTCGCAGGAATAAGATCGATCCAGACGAGGTGGCCGATGAGATCCCTCTGAAGCTTGTTGAAGCTGATGTCTCTTTAGAGACTGCAGAAGACCTGGCCAGCCTAGTCAGGGAAAAACTGAGGAAGGAATCCGGTTCGTTCGATCCAGACGAGGTGCTTTCTTCATCCATAAAGGAGATCATCGGTGATTCATCCCTAGATATCCTCGGTGTGAAGAAGAGACCCTATGTTATCCTGTTTCTTGGGATAAATGGAACGGGTAAGACAACCACCATCGGGAAGGTTGCTCACTACCTTAAGAAAAATGGCAAGAGCGCCGTCATTGCAGCCGCAGATACATTCAGGGCAGGAGCTATAGAGCAGATATCACTGATAGGCAGGGAAGCCGGTACGGAGGTCATCAAACATGACAGGGGAAGCGATCCGTCTTCAGTTGCATTTGATGCCATTGAACATGCAAAGGCCAGAAATATAGACTATGTACTGATAGATACAGCCGGAAGGATGAACACGAACAGAAACCTGATGGACGAGATGAGGAAGATAAAAAAGGTATCAAAACCTGATCTTACGTTGCTTGTTATAGATGCGGTCTCTGGTCAGGATTCTGTGAATCAGGCCAGAATGTTCGAAGAAAATGTTGGCTATGACGGTGTTGTAGTGACGAAGCTGGATACAGATGCCAGAGGCGGATCGATCCTCTCCATATATCACGACCTGAAGAAGCCTGTTGTATTTGTCTGCGTGGGGCAGGGTCTGGATGACATAATGCCCTTTGATCGGGATTGGTACATTAGAAAGCTCCTGCCAGAATCTGAAAATAGGACAGTTCAGGAATGATCCATATATCTAAAAGATCATGGATAAAATTTACCATTCTTTCATTTTCAATATTCTCTGCGTAGCATAACGGTAGCCTGAATAGTCGATATCTCACCCTTAATTTTCTCAGAAACGAACGTTTTTATCCATTTATAATATGTTGCGAATAATCAGATAGAGGTCGGAGAATGAAAGCCGTGGAATTCAGATGGTTGAATTTTCTGGATAAATACAAATCATCGGCAAAGCACAACCTCTCTAACAGTGGCCTACCCGAACCGGATCTTAGGGAGATGGGTATCAACGTGGATTATGAGGAATATTTGAATGATAAGACTGATCAGGAGGCTGCACTTCGCGATGCAATAGCTGAGAGATACGGTGTGGAAAGAGACAGCGTGCTGATCACAAACGGCGGGACAGAGGCAATATTTCTGGCCTCGGCCTTCATCAGCATATATTCCAGGCGAGTCTTCGTACCCTTGCCAGAATACGAACCACTTTTCCTTGTACCGGAATCGCTTGAAAGAGAAGTGGAAAGGGTAAAACTGGAAAATATAACACGTGCAGCTGATGAAAGAGATAGCCTATCAATGAGCCTGCCAAACAATCCCACAGGAAAATATGGTGATATGGCCGACCATATCAACAGGGTCAAAGATTCTTATAAGTATGTATATCTGGACGAGACCTTTCACGATTTTATAGAAGATAAAAATGCATCGATCTATGATGGCTCAAAGAATCTTATCGTTTCGAATACCATGACTAAGTTCTTTGGTCTCAGCAGCCTCAGAGTTGGATGGATAGTATCACATCCAGAGAACATATCTGGGATGAGAAGGTTGAAGGATCTCACCACGATCAACAACGCAAAGTTCTCGCTGTATCTTGCAAGAAAATCTCTGGAAAGATGGGAAAAATTCAGGGAAAGGGCCCTTGGTGTAGTGAAACGAAATGCAGAAATAGCGCTGAAGGAGATATCAGAGTTCGGTCTCTACGACGATCATTATGAGGGTGCACCCTTTCTATTCGTAGGAGACGGAAAATTAAGATCGGAAGAACTAACAAAGAAAGCTGTAACAGATTATGGGATATTGGTAGCGCCCGGTTCCTATTTTGGTCTGGATGGTTACCTCAGAGTATGTCTTACGTCGTATGAGATCAGAAATGATATAGATGCATTCAGAACATTTGCCGAAAGAGAGTTAAAGAAATGAGCGGATTCAGATCAGCATTTTCGTTCTTCACCGTATTGCCCATAAAGGGTGAACTAGAACCTGATCTCATAGCATACCTACCATTTGTATCACTTTTTGATGCTGCAGTTGGCGTGTCGTTGTATGTTGCGGTGTATAGATACTCGATCCTAATGGCCTCGTTCCTCTCCATATCTTCTATATATATGCTCAATGGTTTGAATCATGTAGACGCTGTGACCGATACTGGCGATGCCCTGATGGTCAGAGATAAGACGAGATTAAAGGATGTTCTCCTTGATCATCATATAGGTGCTGGCGGTCTCTTCGTCTTCCTTTTCATATATCTCCTGTCCTTTATCTCACTCTCAGCCACCAGACCATATATGGCCATTGCCTCCATAATAACGGCAGAGTTCTTGTCCAAATCAACTATGATGCTGATACTGCATAGATCAAGACCTTTATTTGAGGGGATAGGCAGCGCATTCATCGATATGTATAAACGGCATCCTTATGCTTATACGGCTGAATTCTTGATCATACCGATGGCAATTTCTCTGATCTTTCCAGCAGCAATTATCCTTGCCACTGTTCTCACGTTACTTTTTTATGTTATACTTAGAAAGCTGCTTAACCTCAAATTTGGGGGGATAAATGGGGATATTGCAGGGTTTACTGGTGAAACTGTCAGATCAATTCTCATATTCACGGTATTTATGTTATCTCAATCCAGTATGCTGTCTACATACGACATTCTCTCGAAGATCATATCATTGCTGTGATCATGCGGGATAGGTAAATCGTTTTCTGAGATGTACTGAAATGCATGAAGGAAATCGGATATATCTGAATCATCTTCGTATACAACGGCGAATGAAGCGCAATCCTGTTGAATTCCGCATTGTTCCATGGCATCCTGAATCTGATCGCTTCCGGAAAGATACATCAGTATGAGTATGCCAGGATCACGTATCCTGCTTCCATTCTCCGATCGCCTCAATGACCTTTCGATGGCCGAAGCTAGATGAACCTCTGAAACTATACATTTGCTCCGTATAGGTTGGAATATTCCCTTTCTAGATCGAACAAAATTGACGATATCAGAAATATTCAATTGACCGTTTGATCTAAAAAATTTAACTTTAAGCCGCATTGTTTCCTGCCCTGGTCGTTGCAGTGGTTGCTGGTCTCTGCGGCTTTATTATCTTTGCTGCATTTATCAGGTTTGATATTCTGTCGAAGAGCTTTTCCTTCTCAGGCGAATTGACGAGGGCCACCCTCAATACATCCTCTATGGTCTTCGCTGGGATGATCTGTATCTTATTTATATGCTCTGCATCAAGTATTATGTCGTTGTAGTTCAGATCTGGTACTATGACCTTGTTCAGTCCTGCTTCTATTGCGGCTTCAACCTTTGCAGTTACTCCACCCACAGGCAAAACATCTCCTCTAACGCTAAGGGAACCGGTCATTGCTACGCTCTGATCCACTGGTATATTTTCAATGGCAGATATCACCGCAGTGGCTATTGACACGCTTGCCGAATCGCCTTCCACACCCTCATATGTGCCAACAAACTGTATGTGAATATCCATATTGGATATGTCCTTCCCCGTCAGCTTCTTGAACACGGCCGAAACGTTGAGAACGGCTTCTTTCGCTATATCACCAAGCTTTCCGGTTGCTATTATATTACCTGCCCCTTTATGCTCAGCTGGCGTGACCTCAGCAACTATCGGTAGAACGACTCCAGTATATTCTGACATGCCGGTATCAGCGCCGACCACCGCCAGACCATTCACCATTCCGACAACGCTACCCTCAGTCCTGAATGTCTTGTAGATCTTCTTTATCTCTATGGATCTATCTGCTATCTGCTGTTCAAGAGGCTTAGCAAGATTCTTTGCAGCTATCACATCTGCAGCAGATACAACGGTCTTTTTCTGGCTTACGGCAATGTCTCCGGCTACCCTCACGAGACCACCAAGTTCCCTAAGCCTTAATGTCAATTTGTTTCTCCTGCCTGACCTCTTCTGTGCTTCTTTTATTATCTCAACTATAGCGGATTTATCGAAATGAGGTATCTTTTTATCCTTCTCTACCTCTTGAGCTATGAACTGAACGAGCTTTCTCCTGTTCTCGTCGTTGTCATCCATATAATCGTTGACCACAACCTCATAACCGTATCCCCTTATCCTCGATCTAAGAGCGGGATGCATGTTCCTTATAGCATCGTAATTTCCTGCAGCCACAAGAACAAAATCACACGGCACAGGCTCAGTTTGAACCATAGCACCTGCGCTTCTCTCGCTCTGTCCAGATATGGGATACTTCTTCTCCTGCAATGCCGTAAGAATTGCCTGCTGATCCTCCGGCCTTAGCAAGTTTATCTCATCTATGAAGAGAACCCCCTTGTGCGCCTTATGTATGTTTCCTGCTTCTACCCTTTCATGGGCGGGCGTCTCTAGGCCACCAGATTGAAACGGATCATGCCTCACATCGCCAAGCAGTGCACCCGAATGAGCCCCGGTTGAGTCCACAAACGGTGGCTTATCGTTTGGACTGTGAGATACAAGCAACTTCGGAACCATGGCCCTTTCATTTCTGATCACAGGGTTGAATGCCATCGCCATATATAGAAACGCGGCTGCCATTATCGCAAAGAATATCAGCGTTATGGATCGTAGAACAATCGCTGCTATTATTCCAAGCAGAACCACTGAAAAGATGACAAACATTATGCTTCTCGATCTGTCCCGCTTCTCTCTCTCCGCCTTTATCTGATACTGTCTTACTATTTCCTTGCCCTTTCCAGCGGGAACGGTTTTGATCTTTGGTTTATTTGGATCTTCAGGATTAGGAAAAACGAGAATATCTTCAAGTTCACTCTTGGGCAGGAAATCTACCATTGACTGTGCGAGCATTGATTTTCCGGTACCCGGTTCTCCAATCAGGATCACGTGCCTTCTCTGCAGGGCTGCCTTTTTTACTATTTCGCCAGCCTGATCCTGCCCTATGACCTGATCAAAAAGGAGTTTAGGTACATGTATATCCTTGGTCGTCTCTATGTCTAATTTACTGACCCACTCCTCGACGCTCTCAATGTTTTCTTCCACAACTTCATAATCAAAATTTCATAAATAAGTCTTTCCTAAATTAGAACGGTTAAAATGTCGCTATAGTTGAGATCTTAAAGCCAATATTTCACCTTAAAAATAACATATCCAATTGAGATCGATTCGAAAAATGAATTATAAAAAACTGATGGTAAAACAGTAAATCCTTAGCCAATTTCCACGGTATACACTTTTTTGTCGCTGAACATGTTTTTCATATTTCTTACTTCTTCAACTATCTCTGGATTTATCTTAAAGTATTTGAATCCATTCTTGGACTGCTCCACTATCACAAGGCCCAGCCCAATTAGACTCTCTTCACCTGTATACCTAACACCTAATCCTTCAAGACAGCCTTTAACGTTCGATGGATCTGATTTAACAGCCCTTGAGATTTCTGACAGATAGGATCTGTACGGATATATGGAGAGAAGATAGAAAAGAACCTTTCTCCTGAGTTCGCTTCTATTTAATGATCTTAATATGTTCCCATCAACCATCGGTTCCATAAATGAAGATGACATAAACCGTATTTAAATTTTTTTAGTATATACTGCATCATTTAATTTTCACCTGTTCTTCCTCCACCTTCTCCACTACCAGGATCAGGCCCTCTCTGCCAACTATCTTCACTTTTGAGCCTGCCGGTATGCTGGAGCTTGTACTGGATCTGGCCTGCCATTCTATTCCATCCACAGAAACCCAGCCCCTATCGTCTATACTACCCACAGCATATCCAAACTTGCCAATGAGGGATTCGGCACCGGTCCATTTTCCTCTGTATTTGAAGGCGCGAACTATACGACGTATATAAAACGCTAGAAATCCAGCAACAATCACTATCAGAATGGATGTGAGTATGTCGAACGTTGTGAATGGCGATGGTGAATAACCAGGATTAGATGAATAATATGGAGAAGCAAGAAGAAATGTACCGATAAGACCCACAACTACTCCCGATAGCAATGCAAAGCCATGACCCATCTTTGCTTCAAGTATTATAAGAACGGATCCAAAGATCAACAACAGCACGCCTACGAGGGATGCTGATATCAGCTGAAGACCAAGAAAGCCGAGGATCAGCAGTGTAATACCAATAACCGTCAGAATCACGCTCCCATGATAAATATCAAGCATTATAGCTACGAAACCAAGCAATATAAAGATTCCGTCAACGTATGCATTACTTAAAAAGCTGAGGAAATTATCATACGCGGAAGGATACACCGCAATCCTCGGATAAGATGAGAGTGAAAGCGAGGCCAGGGCTTCAGTGAGTGAGCTATATACACCATTTATAATGTGAATCTTATAGGCCGTGGTATCATTATAAGCTGTGTTATTGCTTACCATAGAGTATGCGGCAGTTGTATTTCTCCCATGCTCCGCTGCCAGACTGACCATGTACTGCTCCATGGCGCTTTTTACGTGCTGTTCCTCAAGTGACGTTCCCCCGACAACGATCGGGGTTGATGGTCCGATATATGTACCATTGGCCATGAAGATATAATCGGTTGCCATGGCGACATAGGAACCTGCCGACGCGGCCATAGCGTTCTGAGGCACATATGTTATTGTGATTATACCCCTTGTTTCTACGCTGGTTATAGCCGACACCATCTGGATCATGTCTTCCAGCTCGCCGCCCGGGGTGTTCATATCTATTACGACAGCTGCAGTGGTTGAATTGGATAAAGAGCTCAATGTGCTGGTGATCATTGCTGAGGATCCGGCATCTATAGCCTCATCAAGGTATATGACAACCACGTTCTTCTGCGGTTGAGCCTGAGAATTCGAAGAGATACCCATAAGTATCATGATCGAAAAGAAAACGACGATTATTATAGGAATTCGATGATCCATCGATATAATAAATTAATGCTTCCTTAAATATGTACCCATATATTCTGCTGTGGCTATCACATGTCCGCTTATAGTATTATCAAACTCTTTTCTCTTCATCCCCGGCTTTTCGAAGGTTCTGTCAAGAGCGAGGATCTTAAAATAATACCTGTGCGGCTTTCCCGGAGGTGGGCATGGACCGCCGTATCCTTTGTTCCCAAAGTCATTTATACCGCTGATCACGCTGGATGACTTCAAAATTGAACCGTCAATTTTTTTAGTGTTTACTGGAATATTGTAGATGATACAGTGAGTGAACAGTCCTGATGGAGCGTCCGGATCATCAACTATAAGCGCAAGAGCCTTTGCCTTATCGGGAACTCCCTCTATCATTATCTTAGGCATCTCATCTGATCCATCGCAGGTAAACTTCACAGGTATCTGCGAACCGTTGCTGAAATCTTCAATCTTTATCTCCATAATATTATATCGATCAACCAGTATTAAGCTTTATTGAGAACTCCAGAACTGCGTGAAACTCTCCTTACAAAACTGTTTCCCATGAAGACATAGGCCATTGCAGTAGCTAAAGTGGCAGCCGCAATCATCGTCCAGAATGTAACTGTGGAACCTCTAAGGAGATAAAGAAAATAGAGGCCGAATATAGTACCGAAGAAGCGGCCAAAACTTGTAAGAAGGTTGTATGAGCCTATATATGTACCCTTTTTATCGGCTGGGGCCAGAGTTGTTATGATAGTTTGGGTAGTTGGGGCCATAAAGTCTTCACCTATCGTGAATATGAGCATAGCTATCAGAAAGTATGCGAACGCACCGTTGAATGCAAGCACCATAAACCCGGCTGCATAGTATATTGTTCCTATTCCCCTCCAGAAAACTGCGTTCATCCTGGATGACATGAGCCTCAAGATCGGCATCTGAAGAGCAATAACAGCCAATCCATTCACAGAATATATCAGACCTATGTCTATTAGAGGGAGGGCCTTAAGATCAAATGCGTAAACCGTCAGTGTGGGTCCATTCTGTCTGAGGGTAAAGCCAAGCACCACGCCCACGATTGTGAAAAGGAAGAAGAACCTATCCGATTTGAAGATCTTGAACTTTATCTCCTCTTTATTAACATTCCTGATGGTATAGGTCTCCTTGACGTTGAAGTAAAGCATGAACAGCTCTGCTATTGTGAGGAGTGACGCAAGGATAAATATATATGAGAAATTTATGGAGCTCAGTATACCGCCAATGAGAGGCCCGATTGCAGCTCCAAGATTGGCGAGTATCCTTATGAGTGTATATCCGGAAAGCCTCTCACTCACACTTGTTATATCCGCAACCGCAGCTTCTATTGCAGGATACTGCAGGGAATTCAATATTATGGTTCCATACCATGGTATAATGAGATATATGAACTGCAGGTGGTAAAATACGGCAATAAACATCAGAAAATAGAATATACTAGCCGGTATTGGTATTATTATCAGAAATGACCTTCTTCCGATCCTGTCGGTCCACTTGCCGGCATAATACTGAACGATGGCCATTATAACGGCAGATGAACCAAGTATGAGCCCTGTCAGAAGGAATGAAATATGGTATATACTTATGAATATTAAAGGGAGGAAGATGAATGCGGATACTCTTCCTGATGCGCGTATGAATCTTGAAAGCCCCAGATAGAGAACCCTCCTATCCAGAGATCTAAAACCATAAGAATATACCATAATCTATATCCTGATTGCTTCCGATATTTTAACCTCTCCCACCAAATATGCAATATTCTGAAATATAAGGGTAAAAATGTTAAAGCGAAGATCATAAAGAATACGTTAGATGAGCATTTCAGGTGGTAGCATCACCATTCCAATTGATGGAGAATTTATCATGAGTCATGCCCTGAACTCAGGTTATGGAAATGAGGATGCAAACAGTGCAAAATCTCATTATATCAAACGTGATGCGATAAAAACGTATATGCATAGATAGATCCTCAAACTGAATTTACAACTATTCAAAAGCTATTTCACGGAAGAAAATAATATATGTCTATGATAGAAATTTTTTAAGGACCTTCAAAAATATCGTGCGAGATCAATGATCATTGAGAACAGGATTCCAACTATGTTTATATAGAAGAACAAATATACCTGATAGATGCTACCGTCACCATCCGAATACACCAAAAATCCAATAAAGATTGAAATGCAAAGGAGCTTGGAAAGGAACAGCAGGGTTTATAAAGAGATGTTCAATGATGCACAGAAAAAATATTCAGATGCCATCGATAAGTTAACTAAACTGACCGACGCATACCTCAGAGAAAAGGCAGAGGTTGAAAATTTCATAAAGATCAAGGATCGCGAAGTAGAGCTTTCAAAGAAGAACGCGAACGAAAAATTGCTAAAGGATTTTCTACCTGTTCTCGATTCAATAGACGCAGCGATACAGGCAGAAAAGGATAACAACCTAATAAGGATCAGGGATCAGATGCTCGGAGTGCTTTCCAAGTATGGGCTCAAACCGATCAAGGCAGAGGGGAGCAGATTCGATCCATATCTTCATGAGGTGGTCGGTGTGACGACAGATGGTGAGGATGGCATGATAAAATATGAAGTTCAAAGAGGATACACCCTTAACGATGGGGTGCTCCGCACATCGAAAGTAATCGTTGTTAAAAGGTGATGATGAATGTCAAAAATAATAGGTATTGATCTAGGTACAAGCAACTCAGCTGCTGCAGTAGTGATATCAGGCAAGCCGACTGTTATCCCTAGTTCAGAGGGCGTATCTATCGGCGGTAAAGCCTTCCCAAGTTATGTAGCGTTCACAAAAGATGGGCAGATGCTGGTAGGTGAACCGGCCAGAAGACAGGCTTTGCTGAACCCTGAGGGGACGATATATGCCGCCAAGAGAAAGATGGGTACTGATTATAAATTCAAGGTATTTGATAAGGAGTTCACTCCACAGCAGATATCTGCTTTTATACTCCAGAAGATAAAGAAAGATGCGGAAGCTTTCCTTGGCGAACCAGTAAATGAGGCGGTTATAACCGTGCCAGCATATTTCAACGATAATCAGAGACAGGCAACAAAGGATGCTGGGACGATAGCAGGTTTTGATGTTAAGAGAATAATAAATGAACCTACGGCTGCC
>NZ_JAGDXM010000015.1:41205-48909 GCF_023256435.1 Thermoplasma sp.
GATCCTCGTATTTGATCTTGGCGGTGGTACCTTAGATGTCACGATAATGGATTTCGGTGAAGGGGTATTCCAGGTCCTATCTACCTCCGGCGATACACAGCTTGGAGGAACAGACATGGATGAGGCCATAGTCAACTACATAGCAGACGACTTCCAGAAGAAAGAGGGCATAGACCTGAGAAAGGATCGTTCTGCCTATATAAGGCTGAGAGATGCTGCAGAAAAAGCCAAGATCGAGCTCTCTACGACCCTATCCACAGATATAGATCTGCCGTATATAATCGTGACAAACACAGGCCCCAAACACATAAAGATGACCCTTACAAGGGCAAAGCTGGAAGAGCTCATATCTCCAATCGTAGAGAGGGTTAAGGGCCCAATCGATAAGGCACTTGAAGGCGCAAAACTGAAGAAGAATGAGATAACGAAACTGCTCTTTGTTGGAGGACCGACAAGGATACCCTATGTCAGGAAATATGTTGAAGATTATCTAGGAATAAAGGCGGAGGGCGGAGTCGACCCAATGGAAGCGGTTGCCATTGGCGCTGCAATTCAGGGTGCAGTCCTGAAGGGTGAAATAAAGGATATAGTCCTGCTGGATGTCACTCCGCTTACACTGAGCGTTGAGACACTCGGTGGAATAGCCACTCCAATAATACCGGCAAACACAACTATACCGGTACGTAAGAGTCAGATATTCACTACGGCGGAAGACATGCAGACAACGGTAACAATCCATGTGGTGCAGGGGGAGAGACCGCTGGCCAAGGACAACGTTTCGCTGGGAATGTTCAATTTAACTGGCATAGCTCCAGCTCCCAGGGGAGTTCCACAGATAGAGGTCACATTTGATATAGATTCCAATGGCATTCTCAACGTGACAGCAGTCGACAAAGCAACTGGCAAAAAACAGGGTATAACCATAACGGCCTCCACAAAACTCTCAAAAGAAGAGATAGAAAGAATGAAAAAGGAAGCCGAACAGTATGCAGAACAGGACAGAAAAGCCAAGGAGGAGATAGAGCTGCTGAATAACGCAGAATCTCTGGCATATAGCGTCGAGAAAACTCTCAATGATGCTGGGGACAAGGTGGACAAGGAGACAAAGGAGAGGATCACGAACGAAGTCAAGGATCTACGAAAAGCCATAGAGGAGAAAAAGGTAGATGACGTGAAAACGCTGATGGAAAAACTCTCAAAGGACATACAGGAAGTCGGAGCTAAGATGTATCAGCAAGCCTCAGCCAGCACGCAGCAGAATACACAGACAACTGGCGGTCAGAGCACAGGATCCTCAGATGGCAAGACTGTGGACGCAGAATACAAGGAGAAAAGCTGATTGAAAGAACGATAAAATGGTTAAGGACTATTATAAGATACTCGGCGTAGACAGGAACGCTACCGACGAGGAGATTAAAAAGGCGTTCAGAGAACTGGCCAAAAAATGGCATCCTGATCTCCATCCGGAAAATAAGCAGGAAGCGGAAGAAAAATTCAAGGAGATCAGCGAAGCCTACGAAGTCCTGTCTGATCCCCAGAAGAGGAGAATGTACGATCAGACAGGAACCGTTGACTTCGGAGCCGGAGGAGAGAACTTCAACTGGGACAATTTTACTCATTACAGCGATCTGAACGATATTTTCAACGACATATTTGGCGGAAACTTCGGATCGGATTTCTTTTCTGGATTCGGACGTGGGCAGAGAGAAGAGAGGTATGATCTGGATCTCTATACGAACCTTGACATAACGCTCGAAGACGCATATTACGGCACAGAGAAGAGGATCAAGTACAGAAGGAATGCCATGTGCCCGGATTGCAACGGAACGGGAGCAAAAGACGGCAAACTAATAACATGTCCCACCTGCAATGGAACTGGCCAGCAGAGGATAGTGAGAGGCCAGGGTTTCTTTAGAATGGTAACTGTTACGACGTGCCAGACATGCGGTGGTAAGGGACGGATACCTGAACAGAAATGCCCGAGATGCAACGGCACTGGTACGATAGTCGTAAATGAGGATATATCGGTAAAGATACCGAAGGGAGCCACTGATAATCTAAGACTGAGGATACAAGGAAAGGGCCAGTCATACAATGGTCGCACTGGGGATCTCTACGTCGTTCTAAGGGTGAGGAATGATAGAAACGTACAGAGAATAAACGATGACCTGATGATAGATCAGAAGATAAACTTCGCTCAGGCCGCTCTCGGAGACAACATAGAGGTCAGCCTGTTCAAGGAGAAATACAGTCTGAAGATACCAGAGGGCACCCAGCCAGGAGAAGTCCTGAGGATAAAGGGAGCCGGGATGCCTCATCTCAATGGGCACGGTAGTGGCGATCTGCTTGTTCGTATAAATGTAGAGGTACCGAAAAGGCTCACACAGAAGCAGAAGGATCTTATAAGGGAGATCTTCGACCTTAAGGAGAATCGTCATTCCTGGTTTCATTGAGCATATGTAAAGTTAAAAATAATGCTGACGACAAAATTAATTATTATGTTAGTTATATCACTGAAGCTTCGATGATTGTAAAATATCATGTATCTTTATTCATGAATATGAATATTGTGAGGGATAAACGTGTACATGTTGGTTGAGGATAGATATATTGCTAGGGTTCCACCAGAGATGTTAGGTGAAGATTATGATGTTGCGGTCAGGGAAGTGACAAAAAGATCCCTGGAGGGCCGCCTTGTGGATGTCATAAATGAAAGAACCTCACAGAATGAGGGTAAATATCTTGTCATATCAGTTCTAGAAACAGAATCAATAGGTGAAGGTACCATAGTTCATGGAGATGGCGGTGTTTATCAGGAAGTAAGATACAAAGCATTGGTGTATTATCCAGAGATGCAGGAGATCGTGGATGGAGAGGTCGTGAGCGTCCAGAAATTTGGAGCCTTCATAAAATTCTCATCGTTTGAGGGATTGCTACACATAAGTCAGATAATGGATGACCGAATAGACATAGATCTTGAGAATAAGAGATTCATAGGAAAGGAAACGAAGAGGGATCTGAAGGTCGGAGATCGTGTTCGTGTAAGAATAGTTGCTATGAATCTTGCATCATCATCAATAGGCGACAGCAAGATCGGATTCACCATGAAACAGGTGGGACTTGGAAAACTTGACTGGCTGGCAAAGGAGGCATCACAATGAAAGTGCAGTACAGAGCATGCAAAAAATGCAAGAGACTTACGCCGGAGAAGACGTGTCCGGTGCATGGCGACGAGAAAACAACAACTGAATGGTTCGGGTTTCTTCTCATATCTGAACCAGAACTTTCTGCGATAGCTAAAAGAACAGGAATAACTGAGCCTGGTATGTATGCTATCAAGGTCAGGCAGTAAATTCATAGTTACCGAAGAGGCAAGACTAAAGATAAAGGGTAGAAACGGAAGAATAGTTAAACCTGAGGATGTAAAGGAACTTTCAAGAGATCGCCCCATTGCCGCTGTGGGCGATGTTACAGTCCAAAATCTAAAAAATGCCGGTGCAAGACTGGATCTTGAGGTAGTTGATCTCAAGACAAAAAGAGGAGAATTATCCTTTTCACATGAGGAGGGAAGTTTAACAATAGTGAATGAACCTGGTACAATATCTTTTGATCTTATAAGGTCAATACAGACCGCTCTCTATGAACATAAACATACCAGGATAGAGGTCGTTGGTGAGGAAGATCTCGCAGTTCTTCCGATAATTTATTATGCTGATCTGGATACGGTCATTGCCTATGGCATACCCGATGTCGGTATGGCAATTCTCACTGTGGACTTCGACCTCAAATGCAATGTGTGTGAAGTTCTCAGAGAGATGGCCATTGCTTGAAGGTGAATGGTATGGTGGATCTGATAATTAAGGAAAAGAGGGATAACCCTATCCTGAAAAGGAAGGAGATAAAGTATACCCTAAAGTTTGAAAACAGCAGGACCCCTTCAAGAGAGGAGATCAGAGAGATGATCGCAAAGCACGAAGGAGTCGATAAGGAGCTGGTCATCGTAGACAGCAATAAACAGCTGACTGGAAAGCACGAGGTTGAGGGCTATACGAAGATATACGCGGATAAGGCTAGCGCCATGCTCTATGAGCCTGACTACGAACTTATAAGGAACGGGCTCAAGCAGAAGGAGGCAAAGTGAGGGATCCTGATGCAGAAGAGAGAACTTTACGAAGTTGCAGATGGAAAACTCGTACGCAAGCACCGTTTCTGTCCAAGATGTGGCCCTGGTGTTTTTCTGGCCGAACATGCGGACAGGTACTCATGCGGTAGATGCGGATACACTGAGTTTAAAAAAGCAAAGAAGAGCAAATCATAACTCTTCCATCTTTTTTGTTATATCACCAGCCAGTTTTTCATAAGTCTGTATGCTCTGGCGCTTAGCCTCTGCTGCCGATTCTTTCTGTGTCTGAATGCTCATAGCGTTTAACAGAGCCTGAAGGCTGTAATCCAGCAGCATGGCAAGGGTTCTGAACTCTTCCTCCTTACTTGGATCGATGTTCTGTCTTTTTGAAGACACATAGCAATCATAATGCACTGATCCCTTTTTCGTAAAAGTGAATTTTTCTCCAGTCTTCACGGTACTGTTGCAAACATAGCATTTGAATTCTGCCATAATTCTTTATTGCTTATCAAAATTTAATAATTTCTTTTCAATCATAAATCAAAACTGGTTCTAAGGTAACTGATCCGGGCCAGCGATTTGGCGATGTTTTCCTTCTCTCTGATATTCAGATCCTTTTCCCTCATGAGATCAGTGAAAAATTCTATAGCCCTGTCATAATCGTAGACGTTAACCGGCTTTGGAATTCCATCCTTCCCACCAACCGCAAAGGAGAATTTTACTGGGTCTTTGAAGGAGGCCTTCGGACCATATATTACCTCCGCCATGTAGGACAGAGCCCTCAGTGTGCTCTTCCCTATGCCCTTTGCCATGTATATCTTTTCAAAATCATCAACCCCATACTCGTATAGGTCCCTCAACCTGCCCCAGTTTACTCTGTTGCTCAGATCAAGATATGGCAGTGAATAATTGTCCAATGTGCTCTGCCTCTCCGTTCTGAAACGCCAAACCTCACCTTCCCTGACGGAAGACACTATTGCAGATCTGTTATCTCTACTCTCAGATGCTGATAGATCCAGAACATTTTCGCTTGTACTTTCAGAGGCAACTCCATATCTACCTTCGACATCAGCACGATCATCGCCAATCATCCAGTGATACCTTCTGGCCAGCCGAGCATCAGAATTCATTCCCTGCTGAACTACGGCATGCTTTCCCTTCGCTGAAACGATGAGGAACTGCATGTAGAGATCGTAGCCATCCTGAAGAAGCGAATTATCTATCTTTGCTATCCTTCTGGCATTATCGTATAGTTCATGGACTTCAGCATCGTTTATGACGCCTGAATGCTCAGAATCAATAAGGTCAGTCTTCATATCTGCCATGGATCCTGCCTTCCCGCCGCAGACCCTCACCCCGATGTCTTTGGACGATAGATACTCTTTCAGAGCCGATAGGGTGAAAACAGTGGTACCACTGGAGTTCCAGTCAAATCCGGTTACAAGCGAGAGCGAGTGAAACCAGAACGGATCGGCGAGACGCCGTATAATCTCATCCGTACCGTATGTTTCAACTATTATCTCCGCCATAAGGCCAGAGAGTTTTACAGCCCTCTTGAAGAGGTATTCAGGCGGATGCCCGTAATGAAGCGGTAAAGAAGATATACCTCGTCTTTCCATTATGATTCTTATCTCAGCATGACAAATTAACTAAAATGTTTATCCGTCTGCGATCCATGATCTTCAGAGGAAAGGATGCCTACGATAAATTCGTTCAGATGCAGCTGAAGACAGGACAGCGTGATTGGATGGATCTGGAATCGGCAAATTTTAAATACTGTTGTAATTTCTCATAGCATTACTGAGAAAAAATATGTTATGTCCATAGACATCGGTACGACCGGAACAAGAACTGCAATAATAGATGGAAATGGGCATATCGTTTCTTTTTCATACAGAACAAACAGGCAATACTTCCCCGCTCCAGGATGGGTTGAGCAGGATCCTTCCGATCTCTGGGAAAACGTGAGGACAACGATGAAGGAGGCAATCACCTCCAGAAGGATAGATATCAGAGATATTGCCTCTGCAGGAATAACGAATCAAAGAGAGACGCTTATAGCCTGGGACAGGTATACCGGCAGGCCGCTTTACAATGCCATAGTGTGGCAGGATAAACGCACGGCACCCATCATAAAGGATCTTGATAGAACCATCTCTGACACGATAATAACTACGACAGGGCTGAGGCCAGACGCCTATTTTTCGGCATCAAAGGTAAAATGGCTTTTGGACAATGTAGATGGCCTCAGATCCAGAATGAAAGCTGGGGAGGCTGTTTTCGGAACTGTAGACGTCTGGATCATCTGGAACCTCACATATGGAAGGAAAGGATCCGGAGATCAGAGAAAACCAATATTCGCCACCGATCACAGCAACGCCTCCAGAACGATGATCTACGATATATCCAGACTGAGATGGGATCCTGATCTCATGGATATCTTCGGAGGGATAGATGAAAATTCGCTGCCCCAGGTAAATCCTTCTGGTTCACCAGAGTCCTATGGTCATATCTCGGATAATGCCTCAACGATATTCGAAGGCAGGGAGATATCTATAACATCAGATATTGGAGATCAGCAGGCAGCGCTATTCGGTCAAGCATGCTTCGATCCGGGTGACATGAAGATCACCTACGGAACTGGAACCTTTGCGCTGGCCAATGCTGGGCATGATATACCGCGATCGTCAGGTAGCCTCCTTAGGACTATATTTTATTCGCTGCATGGAGATCAGATAAATTATGCACTTGAAGGAAGCATACTCGCAAGTGGATCGACGCTGCGATGGCTTGAGAACGGCATTCATCTATTCGGATCGGCAAAGGAAATAGAGGAGGCTGCACATAGGGTCAGGAACAATGAGGGAGTGTATTTTGTTCCTGCCTTTTCTGGACTTGGATCTCCTTACTGGGATCAGGATGCGCGGGGGCTCTTCATAGGACTGACTGAGAGAACGTCCATCGATCATTTGGCAAGAGCTATCTTAGAATCAGAGGTTTATATGGCCACTGACGTCATAAGATCCGTTGAAGAGGAGGTCGGATCTAAGATCACGAAGATCAAATGCGATGGTGGCGGATCCAGAAGCGATTTTCTGATGCAGTTTCAGGCGGACATGGCGAACTCTGAAGTGCTTATCCCAGAGACCTCTGAAACAACAGTCATTGGCTCTGGTTACCTTTCTGGACTCACTTCCGGCTTCTGGACGAGCCTGAATGAGATACGAGAGCTCTGGAGACTTGGAAAGATCTACAGGCCCGGAATGACGAAAGAGGAGCGGGAGCGGCTATATGTAGGATGGAGAGAGGCTGTTAAAAGATCCATGGGCTGGGCCTCCAGCATACGATAGTTGAAAATGTTAGTTATTGGAACTTTGAAAAATTCATATCGATGCATGAAAACTGAGACGCATAGGTAAAGATCAATATTCAAAATAGCATTCTTATAGATCTTGTATTCTTGAGTTCCAGGATACAAAACACAGCTTCATGGGTTTTTCTAGTGCAGAATAAACAGGAATTGTATTGTATGCTCCGGCCGGGATTTGGACCCGGGTCGTCGGCTCGAAAGGCCGATATGC
>NZ_JAGDXM010000048.1 GCF_023256435.1 Thermoplasma sp.
GGAGAGGAGAAATAACGGGGGTGGTGGTGGGCACCGGGGCGCGCACGTTTTTTGGAAAAACTACGGAACTGGTTAAGATAGCCAAGCCAAAGCTTCACATGGAAGAGGTTATTTCGCAAGTAGTAAAATGGCTGCTCGTAATAGTTGTCGTTTTGCTTGGAGCTGCTCTAGCGTTTTCCGCAATAGAGGGGCAGAACCTGTTTGACCTTTTGCCCCTGGCACTTGTTCTTCTTGTATCGGCAATACCTGTTGCGCTGCCGGCCATGTTCACAATAACAATGGCCCTGGGCTCAATGGAACTTTCCAAAAAGGGCGTTCTGGTGACCAGGTTAAGTGCATCAGAAGACGCAGCAAGCATGGATACTCTGTGTGTTGACAAGACCGGAACCATAACCTCCAATACACTTTCGGTGGTTGACGTCGTCCCCCTGAACGGACACACGCAGGACGACGTCATTGCATACGGCGCGCTTGCCTCTCAGGAAGCCAATCAGGACCCAATAGACCTTGCATTTATCAACGATGCAAAAAACAGGAAAGTCGACATTTCCAAATACACTGTCAAGCAGTTTATTCCGTTTGACCCCGCCACAAAAAGAACTGAAGCCATAGTAAATTTCGAAGGCCATGAAATCAAAATTTTAAAGGGGGCAGTGAACATCATAACCCAGCTGTGCCGGATGGACAAAAAGACGCAGGAGCAGGTTAAAGGTGCAGTTGAGAAGATGGCCGATAGCGGATACAGGAGTCTCGGGGTAGCTTTGGCTGACGAAAATAGAACGGAGTTAGTGGGCGTTGTGGGGCTCTATGACAAGCCGCGGCCAGATTCTTCTAAGCTAATTACAGAGTTAAGGGGCCTTGGAATAGCGGTAAAGATGCTCACAGGAGATGCAGCGCCAATTGCTAGGAGGATGGCCAGCCTCGTGGGGCTGGGAGATAGTGTAACTGAAGCGCCAGAATTTAGAAAGATAACAGATGAGGCAAAAGTGGCAGAAATAATAGAAAAAAGCGATGGGTTTGCAGAAATATACCCCGAAGACAAGTACAAGATAGTCAAATCGTTGCAGGTAAAAAAGCACATAACCGGCATGACGGGGGACGGCGTAAATGATGCTCCGGCATTGAGGCAGGCTGAGGTTGGTATCGCAGTAAGCAACGCCACAGACGTTGCCAAGGGAGCCGCTAGCGTGGTTCTTACACAGGAAGGTCTGATCAACATAGTTGACCTGGTAAAGATCGGCAGGATGATATTCCAGAGAATAGTGACATGGATATTCAACAAGGTAGTCAAGGTGTTCCAGATAGTTGTATTTGTAGTTCTGGCATTTTTCATCTGGGGCAAATTTATAGTTGGAACCTTTGACGTGCTGCTCCTGCTGTAACTTTATCAATTTCAACCGACCATGTCAGGTGGTCAAAGAACCCAGACAGGTGGGATGTGAACTGGCTGGTCAAGGTTTCAATGGTTCTGGGCATAGCTGTAGTGCTTGAATCGCTGGTGATAGCATACTTCGGGGTAAATTATTTCGGCCTGCTGGGTAATTTAAGCAAACTGCACACATTTGGGTTCGACATACTGCTGCTTTCCGGCATGTTCACCATATTTGTCGTCAGGGAGAGAGGGCATTTCTGGAAGTCCAGGCCAAGTAACGTGCTGCTGGTTGCGATAATTGCAGACATAATTTTAAGCAGCACAATATCAATAACAGGGATTCCGGGGCTGGCGCCAATTCCCGCAATTGACGTGCTGTCAGTCATAGGATTTTCAGTGATATTCTCGCTAATCGTAAACGACTTCATAAAAGTGATAACTCTTAAAAGGCTCACCAGCAAGTGACCTGCAAATATTTTTAAACCAAGGTGTGTGAGGTAATAAAAGCTGAAATTGGAATCACCAGATTTGCTAAAGGATTTTGAAAATATGCAGCACTCCCAGTGGGAGAAATGGAAGAGGGCCCGTTCACTTGTTGATAACCCGGCCAGAGAAACAGTGGGGTTCATCGAGGGGCCTCCCACAATGAACGGCGAAAGTGCGTATTTTTTAAGCATAAATAGAAACAAAAAGAGCATAGTCATAAATCTTAAAAGCGAAGAGGGTAGAGAGATCATCAATAAGCTGATTGAACGCTCAGACATCATAGTGGAAAATTTCAGGCCAGGGGTTCCGGAAAAGTTAGGCATATCATATGATGATGCTAGAAGGATTAGACCTGATATAATCTATTCAAGCATATCTGGATTTGGTTATAATGGTTCGTTCAGAGATCGATCTGGTTTCGATCTGAGCGTGATGGCGTTCAGCGGATTGATGAGCATAACAGGTGAGCCTGGAGGCCGACCAGTGAAGTTTGGGGTTCCGATAGTCGATATAGTCACAGGTATGTTCGCAGCGATATCGATATTAGCTGCGTTAAGATACAGGGATATAACTGGAAAAGGTCAGTTCATAGACACCGCCATGATAGATTCGGCTGTGCAGATATTAACCCATCAGGCTACCTATTACTTTGCCACCGGCCGTAATCCGGAGAGGACGGGATCAGCTCATGCCAGTATAGCGCCTTATCAGGCATTCCGTACAAGAGATGGATACATAGTTGTGACAGCAGGAACCCAGAAAATATGGGAGAATTTGTGCAAAGCCATAGGAATGCAGGATCTAATCGCAGACGAAAGATTCAGAACAAACGAAGCCAGGGTAAAGAATAGAAATGAACTTGAATCTTTGCTTGAAGGATACTTTACGAAAAGGAATACAGATGATCTGTACAAGATCTTAACAGAGTTCGGTGTGCCATGCTCCCCCGTTAACAGCATAGGCCAAGCTCTAGAGAGCGAAGAAGTTTCCTCAAGAAACATGGTAGTAGAATTAACAAGCAGATTATACGGAACAATAAAGACTCTAGGTACCCCCTTGAAGATGGACAAATCACCCGGCAGGATTTACAGAGCTCCTCCCGCACTCGGAGAGGATACAATGGAAATAATCAGAGAATTAGGCTACAGCGGAAATAAGATAAAGGAGCTATTGGATAAAAAAATAATAATGTCATCCATATAATGTTGATATATTAAGCGAATTGTAATAAATCAGGCAAAATTTAAATAATGACATGATTTATCATTTCTATGGGGGAATCCGCCAATATAGAAGGGTTCAAGGAATTAGAGCGATTCGGAAGAAATTCTGCCAAAGCCACAGGATCACAATTTCTTGGATTTTTGCTTGACTCCTTTGATTTGACTATGATACTTTCAGTTGCTCCAGTTGTTGCGGCAGTGCTTCTTCCACCCGCTTCACCGCTAATCTCTGTCTTTTCTGTCATATTAGCATATTCACTCACTATAATATTCAGACCTGTTGGGTCTGCCATATTTGGTCATCTAGGTGATAGACTAGGCAGGAGGACAGACCTTATAATGACCGTCCTTGGTCTTGGAATAATAAGCTCATTAACGTCAGCTCTTCCAACATATGCTAGCGTGGGTATAATATCCTTTGTTCTATTTATACTAATAAGGATCGGCGTGGGTATATTTGCCGGAGGAGAATATTCAGCAGGGCATCCGTTCGTCATGGAATGGACACCATATAAATGGCGTGGCCTGATAAGTGGGCTGGTTCAGGGAGGATTTTCCTTCGGTGCGCTAGCAGCCGCTGCCACGGTTGCTGTCTTCACTCACTATTACGGGGAAGCAGGATTGATACATTTCGCATGGAGATATTTGTTTTTAACGACGCTTATACCTGCGGCTATAGCGCTTGCGATCAGACTTTCGATGAAAGATACACCTATATTTACAGAATTAAAAAATAATAATAAAATAAGGAGAACACCGTTTACCGATCTATTTAGAAAACCCATAAGAAGAGATTTTCTACAGGTGATGCTATGGATGACCGGAATGTTTTTCTTTGCCTACGCACTCTTTGCCTTTGTCCCGACTATTCTTGAACACGCACCATCAGTCTGGTCTTCCAATTTAGGATTGGCAACCACCATATATACGATAGGTACGGCTGGTGCATTTTTCGGTGCATTTGGTTTTGGCATAGCGAGTCAGAAGATCGGCCGTAGGAGGCTGACACTCTACTGGGCAGTTATGACCTTCATCGTCTCTATTCCAATTTACTATGCACTGATGAGATCTGCGGAGCTCGGAAATGTTCCTGTAGCGGTCCTGATGTCAATACTCATTGGAGCCATAACACAGGGTCCTTGGGGAATAGTCCCTGTCTATCTCTCTGAAAGATTTAAAACAGCTGTTAGATCTTCCGGTGTAGGTTTCGGCTATTCATCAGGGATCTTCATAGGTGGATGGTTCAGCATATATGTGCCTTTGATGCACAATTATCTTTTCAAGTCAATAGATACACCAACAAATATATGGTTTTCCACGGCAGTGCTGTTGATGATAGGCGCGGTTATTATATTTTTGGGACAGTGGATAGGCCCAGAAACACTCGGCACAAGGCTGAGATCGGCCGATTAATTTATTTTTCAAAAAACCTGTATTTTTAATGAATTGCTATTTTAACGCTTCTACATTTTCTTCAAAAAGAAATCAACTATGCTCCGGTCGGGATTTGGACCCGAGTCGGGGGATTGAGAGTCCCTAATGCTTGGCCGGACTACACCACCGGAGCTTTGAGGGAAATTTCATTTAGACATTTATTCTTTTTGATTGGCAATCCGCATGAATGATGCACCGCTTTTCAAAGCATAAATATATAATAATGCAGATAGAAACACAAATGCCGCCATCGTGAATATCTTCATATTCTGAAATTCTTCAGAATAAACAAATGAACCTGCAAGTATGAGTATTAGATACATGGGTAGCCACATTCCGTATCTCATATCGATCTTTCCTAGCCCCTTCTCCTTAAACAAAATCAGCAATATCGGAATGAGAAACAACGCTATTATAATCGCTATCTTGGTGAATGGAGTTATGAAGGCTATCAAACCAGCCAGCACAAACACCACAGGCTGTACTGTTCCATATAAACCCTTAAGCGTGCTATCTCTACCCGGAACTTTACGAAGAACGCCTGAGGATGCAGCCGGGCCTATAAAAGAGATCAGAAGGAGGACGCCAAGGGCTTCTATTATTGAATGCCAGTTTTTGAGTGTAAGCAGTACCACTGCAGATATTGCAAAATTAAAAAGCAGTGCGATTCTTGGGATACCACTTTTGCTATCAACATTGACGAAAAATGATGGCATGAATCCGTCCTTCGCGAGCGCATAGGTTGCTCTAGAATTGGAGGCTATTGCAGCCATAGAGGATCCGCTTGGAGAATAGATGGAATCAGCGATTATAAGTGAATAGAGCCACATCATGTTGAAATACATCGCGATATCCGCAAACGGTGATGGAAGGAACAGACCCGCCCAACCATGAGCCAGCAATCCGGAAGGAATGGAACCGATGAAAGATATCTCTAGCATTATGTAAAATATAAGTGAAAACACTATGACCAGTATCAGCGCGATGGGGCCATCTCTAGTTGGTCTTTTGGCTTCTCCGGCAAGATTTATCACGGCCTGGAAGCCCAGATATGAATAAATTATGCCGGCTGAGACTATGGCTGCAAGTACGGATGAGGGCCCGTAGGGAACGAAACCATAGGCGGTGAAGTTATGAAATTTGAAGGTCAGTAAGATGAGCGTCAGCATGGTTATCGTCGGGACGACTATCTTCAAAGCGGTTAATCCATTGATTATACGGGCAAAAGTCCTGACTCCGTAATAATTTACAAGCACGAACAGAAACATGAATCCAAGGGCTATTGCAAGCCCCTCTGACGTCAGTGAACCATCGATGAAGATGCCATTGACGTATGAGGACATGTACTCAACAAGCGCGCTGGCCTCGCTGGGTGGATTCATAGTATATGCAAGCCAAAGAGCCCAGCCTGTGATAGACCCTGCGATCTTTCCATGGGTGTACAGTGGATATCGAACCATGCCGCCAGCTTCTGATCTAAAACTCATAAGATGGGAAAATGTCAAACCGACTAACAATACCAGTATGCCACCGATGATCCACGATATGATAGACGCTGGGCCGGCAACTCTGGCAGCATAAAGGGGGGCAAACAGCCATCCTGACCCGATCACCCCGGTTATGCCTATCATGAATAGGTCAAGTATCCCGAGCTCTTTCCTCAGCTTTCGATCCTCTGCGACGAATCTTCTCTCGTTGATATATTTATCACCGTAGTTGCCTGGATTCGTTCCGTCCATTTCTACTGTCGATGAAATTTTCATATAAAATTCTTATGATGTATGCAAATGCATCTATTGTATTACTGTAGTTCATAAAATATAACGTCAATTCAGCAGAGCATAATGTCTGACCGTGCATGGATTGTCGATATTGAATAAGCATCATCGCTTCGCCACTGATCTCATCAGCCTGTTTCCTATTATTACAATGCTGATAGAAGCAAATATGGCTATTGTAAGCACAGGTGACCATATCATAACCGGATCATGCGGATTTCTGTATATCAGAAGCGTACCCATCACCGGTGCAAGTGGCGAAATGAAACCGCTTATCAACTGTGCAGATCCGAAGTATTCGCCACGCCTGTCCTCTGGTGCAATCTTTGAAATTATGGAATTCGTAACCGGAGCAAGTATGTTTTCGCCTATGGTTATAAGGACTATATCAAGCCCAAGGAGGATTATGTTATGTATAAACGCGAGGATGAAGAAGCCAATTCCGTACACTATGGTTCCAAGAGCCAGCTGATTGAAACCGTTGAATCTCTCTATGGCGCGTATTATGGGCATCTGCAAAGCTATTACGGTTATCCCGTTTATGGAGTAAAGTATACCTATCATGCTGTTCGGAACCATGTATATGACGGAGAGAAAGAGCGTGAGCGTTGTGCCCCACTGCCCAGATACGAAGTATGTAACGCCGATCAGCGCAGCAACTATGATAAAATATCTATCAGAAAAAGGCACATTGAAACGACCCGTACTTGTTCTGAGCTTACCTGTTTCATTCACAAGGAAGTAGTAGAGAAGAAATTCAACTATGGCCCCACCAGCGCCGAATATGAAAATGTAAAAATACGAATAATCGGCGAGAAATCCACCAATGGCTGGGCCGGCACTGAAGCCCAGATTGCCGGCTATGCGCAGGATGCCAAATGAACCGGTTCTCTCCCCTATACTCGTTACATCTGAGACTATTGCATTGTCCGCTATCCACTGTATGACCGATATGGGTTCTATAGCCAGGAACTCCGCCATGATCACTACGACATTTGCGCGGTACAGGATAGAGAACGCGGTTATCATCATTAGTGCAAAGAGGAAGATGGGTATAGCCAGCGATATTTTTCTCCGGCCGAGAGTATCTACAAGGTTACCACCGTAAACTGAAAACGGAAGTGCTATGATCGCTGTAAGAAGGAAGAGTACTCCGCTAACGTATACTGGAAGACCTCTAAGCTCCGTGAGGTACACCGGAATGAATATCCAGATCTGAGATCTTGCAAGGACCCTTATAAACTGGGCTCCTGACACTGCCTGCATCTGCTTTCTGATAAGGATAGATCTGTACGTAAATGATGTCTCTGGCAAAAGTATACCTTCCGCCGTAATTGCCAGAGATGGTATAATCGTTGCGCACGATGCGTTCAGCTATTTCAGAATTTCATGGGTTCATTTGTGCGTGCTGAAATGATCGATGAACCAGTATCTGCTTTCGGCGGGGCACAGTATCATGGTGTTTGGCGTGACACCAGTCATCTCTATATTTTCCATTATCTCCCTGTGCTTGTTCTCCCAGGTGAGAACCTCAAGATCCGGAAACATCGCGTATGTAAGCTTGTGTTTGGCTCTGAACAGCGAATCAGTAACCTCCGAGTTCACTGTGCCTGGATCTTTCCAGTAACCCTCGAGATATGAATTCAGAGTAGTGTTCATTATATCCAGCACATTAAATTTTATAACGAACTCTGGCGAAGATCTGTTTTCCTCCACATACTTCTGGTAAAGGTCTCTGTATTTTTTCTCATCTACCCCTCTGAATGAAACCTTGTCTGCAAGCAGTTCCTCGCTCATGAGTTTCTTTATTTCTTCTCCGTAAAGGCCATGGTCGTAATCGTAATGGGTAAGATAGGTCACGTATATCCTGCTTGGGTTCATTGAGAGTATGTACCGCAACATAGCGTTATAGCTGTAGCCCTCTATTTTTTCATGGGCTTTACCGATGGTTGCCACAAAAAACATAGTTGTATAGTTGAACTTATTATAAAGATATTAGCGAACATATGGATATCGGATGCAAAGATATTCAAATATTTATATTTTATTATTATATTATTATTGCCGTATATCTATAGGTATCGAATGAATACGAAAAAAGGTATAAAATAGAATATTTCCATACCGGAATCGTTGTCGTCGAAGTACAGGATCTCTAGATACAGTACGCTGATACTTGTCATAGCAATCGTTGCAATCATAGCCTCATTGACAGCCTATGGCGGTATATGGCCTCCGGCATCTGTTGTTGAATCCGAGAGCATGCAGCATTCGAATAGATGGGAATTTGGAGTGATAAATACTGGAGATATAGTGCTGTTGAAGAAGGTTCCTGACCCGGTGAAGAACGTTATAACATACGTTGTTGGAAGAGATATAGGGTATAAGACCTATGGAGAGTACGGAGACGTCATACTCTATACCGCGCCCAATGGCGAGGTTATAATACACAGAGCCATGTTCTATCTGTCATGGGACAACGGCACTCCGGTGGTCTACGGATACCATAATCAGAGCTGGATCAAGGTTACCAAGAGTTACGTGATAATCTATGACTGCAGTTACAACGGAAGAAACCTGTACGTGAATCTTAAGGGGCTGCAGGGAGAAGACGGGTTCATAACCGTCGGCGATCATAACCTTGCCACATCCACATTATTTGTGGCAAAGTACGATGCATACATCGCTGCAGATCAGAATATATTCGGCTATCCTCCAGTGAAACCGCAGAATGTGGTTGCAGTCGCATATGGACAGATACCATGGCTCGGACTCATAAAGCTAAATATAATGCGCCTGTACGGAGAATGGCCATACTACAGCGAGGTACCAGAGTATGCCTATGATTATTTATTTATCACGCTGTTCGTAATATTTGTACTGCCTTATATCTCATATTATGCTTATAAAAAATTGAAAAAATGAGGTGTTCAGACTTTTATCGTCGGCTGACCCTCATGCCAGTTAACCGGGCACAGCCCACCAGACTGTAGTGCCTCGAGTACTCTGAGAGTTTCCTCAGTGCTCCTGCCTACGTTATCATCCGTTATAACGACATACTTCACGATGCCGTCCGGGTTGATAATGAACAGACCTCTCTGGGCGTTTCCAGTCTCCTCATTGTATACATCGTAAGCTCTGGCTATTATGCCCTTCCTGTCCTCGATCATGGGAAACTTTGCCTTCGCAACTCTCTCATCGTGCTCTACCCAAGCCTTGTGAACGTAGACGGTATCCTCACTTACTGACATTACCTCGGTGTTCTTCTTCTTGAACTTCTCATAGTCCTCTGCGAAACCCTCGACTTCTGTTGGGCAGACGAATGTGAAATCTGCAGGATAGAAGAACAGTACTACCCATTTTCCTCTGTAGCTGCTGAGTCTAACTTTTTTTACTTCCCCATTTACAAAGGCATTAGCCTCGAAATCAGGTGCCGCTTTATTTACAAGAGACATAATGGTATATCACGAGGTTGTTTATAATAATTATCATCTGATTGTTTTTAAAAATAATATTTATTAATTAAGCTGATAATATAGTTATAGATAAAAATTATTCGCCCTAATGCGATAAGCGATTATATACTCAACGCAATCCAATGTTATACGGATGCAGAGGTGAGCAAATGCTAATCATCTGCGAATGCCTCTTCACTCAATGAATGACACCAGTACGAGAGATACTAATATATACCTCTGACTACCTATGAGGACGAGAGCGTGTAAAGATGATTATCGACGACAGCAAGATCAGTTTCGTCATTCCCACCATCAACGAAGAAGGTACGATAGGATCAGTGATAGATGGGATAAGATCGGATTTCAGGAACTCCGAGATAATAGTGGTCGATACCAATTCCACAGACAGGACAAGGGAGATAGCGAGATCAAAGGGCGCAAGGGTTATAGAAGAACCGAGACGCGGCTATGGGAGAGCCTATCAAACCGGTATTCCAGCCGCATCTGGAGAAATCATAGTCTGCATGGATGGTGATGGAACCTATCCAACGGACATCGTAAAACCGCTGATCGAAATTCTCATACTTGATAGGGTTGATTTCATCTCATGCGACAGGATAACCTTCAGGACAAGTACAAACTATACTACGCTCCATTATGTGGGAAACATGGTTCTGAACATCACAATACGCATACTCTTCAAGGTGAGGATGGTTGATTCTCAGAGCGGGATGTGGATATTCCGATCGGATCTCTATAGGAAAATGAAGAATCTGGGCAATGGCATGTCGTTCTCGCAGAATATAAAGATAGAGGCCGTTAGACATGGTGTTTTCATAGAAATACCCATAAGATATGGCGTCAGGATAACCAAGCCAAAACTCAAGACATGGCATGATGGTTTCCACAATCTCTTCGCTCTGTTTGTGAAGCGTGTGTCGGAATGATCACTTCAATGCCTTCAGATAACCCATAACGGTCAGCGATATTGCCGGTATGGCCAGTGCATAATCATAGAGAGATGCACCGGTTATCGACATCGCGGACAGTATCAGGAATGATATCAACCTTCCAGAAACAAGGTAGTATTCCCTATTTATCCAGTAACCGGAGGAGTATTCTATTCCATCCAGGAAATTCATGAAGCTTGACATTGCGGCATTACCCAGCGGCGTCATAAGAAATGTTATGATACCAGAAGCCACGAACACCGCTACCACCGCATATGATCCATTTATAAGATAAAGAAACGATGAAGCAATCACAGAGGCTATGAGAATCTTGTAGGACGATCCAATCCACTTCTGCATGTATATCGAGGATATGTTTGAGGCTATGACGACAAGAGCCGCATACGTACCGAAGAACCCAACTAGCAGATAGTCGTGCGTCAGGTAGAATATGTATATGGGTACAAATGTTGAGATCACTATGGTCAGCATATTCGACAGCAGGAAGAATATCTTGAAACGCAAGTAATCTGGGTTTCCTATCATCGTGTCTCTTAAACCAAAGCTCGTCCTCTTCTCACCGTTCTCCCTTATGGTCATGGCAATTATGCCCGCGACGATGAGGAGCGCAGCAGATATGATGAAGTCTATCCTGTATCTCGCTATACCTGTGCCATGGGCTTCCGATACTATGAACCCAGCAAATAGAGGCGCAACAAGCCCAGCTAAGCTTGATATTGCGGAGTTTGTGGAGAGGAAGTTGAACCTGTTCATCTTTCTCGTTATGGCCTGGCTCAGCGTGTTGTTACCTGCCCAGAACACACCAGATGGAATACCGTACAGGAGTCCGAAGGCGAATGGAACATAGAATGGCCCTTTCACAAATACCATGCCGAAAATTATGAAGGATCTAGCGATTGTACCTATGGAAAACAGCGTCTTGGCATTTGTTGCTCTGAGGAGATATCCAGAGGCCACAAACATCATAGTCTGCGTTGACTGGATGGCTGCCTGATACTCCATGACGCTGAGTATGCTGAATTTCGTGAAGAAGAGTATGTTGACGAAGATCCCGAACATACCGTTGGCAAAGGCGAAAAGATTGTACGAGGCATAGTATCTGGCCAGATCGGATCTGGCCATCGATCTCCCCTGTCTGATTTTGGAATTTTCATTGTTCAGATTCAATTGCCGTCTAAATGATGCGCATAGATCGCTTATATATAAATATGCTTAGGAGCGTACGATTATCTTTACATGATGAGCGAAACATAGACGGAGATGCTAAATTTAAATACACCCTACAGATCTTTCTCTATGCTCTTCAGGAAGAAGTCTGACCAGAAGAAGAATGACGGACGGGTCAGATACATAGACCTTGCCAGATACTCTCCAGAGAACTCTCCGGAGGATCAGAAGATGGTCAAGGTTGCTGAGATATACACCTATGAGGATCTGCTTGAAGCCAGCCGTTTCGTTTACAACGGAAATATTCTGATGGTTGACATATCTGGTGTAACAGACGACGTTTCCTCAAGGAGAATAATGGAAAAGTGCGCAAGCATAGGCAAGGAGATCAATGGAGATGTGGCGAAAGTATCAAAGAACATGATAATGATCACACCCAACGGAATAAAGATAGATAGGGAAAAATACAGAGGAAGCATGAGCCTAGTTTAGGGATTTCAGACCGATAGCCTTGATCTAGCAGTGAAAAGCTTCTCACCGCGGTATATCTTCAGTATTATGATCATACCTATGGTGATGACCGTGGAGGCCATCAGATAATCGGCAGAATATCCAAAGAGAGTCGTAACCTCGCCCGATACAAGGCCTCCAAATATCTGACCAACGCCAAGGAGTGAGTTGTACAGCCCTATAGCTTTACCTCTCGTTTGCTGCGTGGCATTCCTTGATACATAATTCGTCTGGCTCACACTTATTATGCTCCATATACCTCCCAGGAATGAATAGATCCCAACGGCTGAGATTATTGCAATATCTTTTGACGTTAAACCTGGTATGAGGGCGGAAAGGCCGAATATTATTATCCTTGCTGTGACCGCAAGGAAGAGTGCGGTTTTGCCGCCTATCCTTTCCACTATGCGCCCGGAAAAGATAAACGAAACGGTAGAAAAAGCTGAGTTGAACATGTACATTAAGAATATCAGGGTATTGTTTGCGCCGAAATTTATGACCATTACCGGGTATGGAACAAAGAAGAGCTGGAAACCGAACATCAGGAAGGCGGTCATAGCTATGAACATGACAAGGTTTCTGTCTAGCCTGTGCCCATTATTCTTTCCGTTCAATCGCATGAAATGTATGACCGCTGTAGGAAAATACCGCGTCCTCTCTATAACACGGAAGGTATTTGCCGGTATGGCATTTCTGTTAAGGTTTCTGGATGGTTCATGTATGAACTTAAGCGCCATGATGCCTGCTATTAGATAAATCATCGATGAAACTATGTACACATACGGAAGCGCCGAAGGCCTGTAATAGAATGTTATCAGTGCCGTTCCTAATCCTAACCCCAGAACGGAACCGATTCCAGAGGTCATGCTGAATTTTGATATGATTTGGGGCCAGACTGATCGATCGTTCTGCTCAAGGAGCATTATGGTGGAAACGGGTACGCTCGCCATCGCAACCACCTGAAAAGCTATGAGTATGGCGAGGTACTGATAGATATCCCTGACAAACACCACTGGCAAGAACGATACGAACGCACCGAAGAAACCAATCAGGACAAAGATCTTTCTCTTCGATACGGAATCAGAAAGATCACCCCAGAATATAAGCGCAGGGACCGAAGCGGCTGATGAAACTGCCGATGCAAGGCCAACGAAGAAGACGTTGGAATGAAGATAGACGACCACAAAAAGCGGTATCATTGGGTTTGTGATGCCAGAGGCCATGCTGGACATCAGATAGCTAATGAACCACCTGTTATCGGGCAATGCATCACGAATTTGAGGAATATCTGAGCACTATATAATCGTTCCCTGCTTATGAACGCATTGAAAAATTATGAATATGCTGATGTACGGAAACATTTGCTATCAGACCGATCGGTGATTTCACTTGTATAACGGGAATGGAGGATATATTTTCCAGATCCTGAACTTCGGTTTTCATGAATGTAAAAAATTCAGGTTTTTGTAGGAAGCAGTGGAGGTCCAAATACCCGGTGGTGAGACGTACATGGTGCAAACTCTTCAGCAGAGGGACGCTGATGCATGCCGATCTGAATGCGTATCACATCATGATAAAAGTGGCGCTGCCTGATCTTTTGCCGAAGGGAAAGGTATCGTGTTATACTGGGGAGTTTAAGCATCATGCGAGCTATAACTTCTAAAGATGAGCGCTTAAAACGTTAACAGGAACCATAATATTCTAACATGTTCCATAGATAATCCCTGCAGCATGGATCGCTACCAACTTTTTTAAATCCGTATATGATATGCTTTTGTGTTATTGATAATTGGAGATTTCATAGCCTTTGTCATAGCAATAGTAATGACGCTGATCATAGCTTCAGTTCCGGTGTGGCTAGCTGGTAAGATAGTTTCCAGAAGATCAACCTTCGGGCAGGCCATGGCTGCAACGCTGCTTTCACTCATAATATTTTACATATTCTTCTTCATATTTTCTCTTTTCACTCCTTTTATAGGCGTCATATTCGGTTTTATAGGATCTCTTTGGGTATTTAAAGAGGTTTATAGCATAGGATGGATCGATGCTCTCTCGCTCGCCATAATCGCCATATTTATAGCCGTGATAATCTCGCTGCTGCTTGGGGTGTTCCTCTTTCCAGTCATACATATCGGTATAATAAGGGGACACTTCATTGGATCTCCATTCATTAGAGGTCAGCTATGGATCAACTGAACCGCCCAGATCGGTAAAGAAATAGAATCTTCCTATTTATAGAAAAGTTAAGGGTTTGGGGGAAGCAGTAAAGCTCTCTTCGGACATGCGATACACGGACTTCCCTCAATGTAAATATTCATAAATGGTCTTCCTATATTTTTTGTATCCTCCACGATAACCAAGTGGATGATACTTAAGTAAAATCTGTACGATCTGAATATACGCCTGTGGAGATCGCTACTTCGGGCTCGTCTTGGATGTCCGGAAAGGCAGATGTCGGTCGTTGAAGCAGGAAGCTCCGATGCTTTAGCTGAGGAGTAGCTCACATAGGGCTCTTTGCGTTTCACCTGGAATGCTCCGAGGCTCGGAAAAAGTATGCAAGGAGATGCGGGGGTATCTCGATCGATGGAGAATGGCAGGATTTGTTGGAACATACATCTTGGAAGATCGCACATTAGTAATGGAATATGTTCCCGTGTTTCGATATCCATCATCTAATCGGAAGTTTGAAGTCCAGTCGATCAATAGATCGAACAATTAGCGGGTGTTGATATGAAAATTGCTATAGTACAAATGGGATCTACTTCCAATAAGGAAGAAAACGTAGAGGCCACTTACAGGCTGCTGGAAAGGGCAAAGGGATCAGAATTGGTCGTATTTCCGGAATATCAGCTTTATGTGCCCACATTCGAAAGTAAAGAGGATATGACTCATGTATCTGAATCTATAGATGGAAGTTTTATAAAAAGCATGATAGAAACCGCACAGAGAGAAAATCAGAAGATACTGGTCAACATTCCAGAAAAGAACTATTTCAACCTTAAGCCATTCAATAGCGCGATCTATATAGACGAACTCGGTCTGATATTAAAATACAGGAAATTGCACCTATTTGATGCCTTCAATTTCAGAGAAAGCAATGTGTTTGAGAAGGGGGATATGCCGCCAAGGATATTCAATGGATCTGGCGACCCAATTGGTGTCCAGATATGCTACGACTTAAGATTTCCTGAGCCAGCCAGGATTCTTGCACTAAATGGCGCAAAGATCATAATCTATCAGGCAGGTTGGTTCGCGGGCGAACGAAAGTATGATCAGTGGAAGACTCTTCTGAAGACAAGGGCAATGGAGAATGGCGTCTTTGTGGTTGGTGCAGCACAGACGGGCGAAAGGTTTACTGGTCACTCAATGGTCATATCGCCATACGGCGACATTCTGGCTGAAATGGGAATGGAAGAAGGAGTTGTTACTATGGATATAGATTTCAGCTTGATAGACAAATACCGTGATGAGGTCCCTGTCATCAGGCACCGTCGCACTGACATTTATGATGTACTGGACGTTGACGCCTTCAAAATGATATGATCTAGAAAGCCTGAAGCTCCATATAAGAGTCAGATCATAAATACCATATTCATTCTCATCGTTCAGAATGACATGTTTACGTGTTTTCTTCTATTGTAGCTAATGAAATCAAGATATTGGACATATGCTGTGATATATCTTCATTTTGAGATCTCGAATTTTTATAGGGATTAGGAGTTTGAGAGAGGCAGTAAAACTCCCTCTTCGGACGTGAGATACACGGATTTACATCAATAGAAAAATTTATTAATAACCTTGCGAATTTTTTATATATCATCCACGATAACCAAGTGGTATGATACTTGAATAAAATCGTTGAGATCCGAATATACGCCTGTGGATATCACGATTTATGGCTTGTCTGGATGTCCGGAAAGGCAGATGTCTCTTCGCTGTAAGGAAGATCCGATGCTTTAGCTTAGGAGCAGCTCACTAGGATTCTCAATATGCAGGTTATATCCACATAGCCCTGCATCATAGAATTCGGTGCACATCACCACCGATCTTGCTGAGATTCACTCCCTCATCAAATTCATATATTTCAGCTAAAGAACGTCATATGGCAAGTATCTCTTCGATTTTCATATTTACCTTCGGAAAATTCTTCCTAGTATCGTTAAGTATGACCGGTATGAGTCTCAGGAACTCTACTGTGGTGTAGAAATAGAGCATTAACTTTCCATCCTCGAATTTGGACCATCTTCTTAGGTAATAAACATTTTCAGCGATCATTACGCTACTCATGTGATTCGTCAAAGAATCGCCGAAAAATGCCCTGTATATGTCATAGTTGGAGTATTTCCCTATGTACACTGTTCCCTTTTCACCAGTATACGCCGTATCTATGAGTATATCTGGTATTGTATGCGTATCATCCAGCGCGTAGATATAGTCCTCTGTATTATCTTTGTGTGGTATCTTCGATTCTCTTCTCCAGGCTATATTCTTCTTGGCTTCTGCATATATTCCGTGCATAACCTGTGGGTTATCTATTTCCAGTGTGAGTTTATAGACCTGATCAAGTAGTTTTATTGCAGTGAAAGAATAATCAAATCCTCTGTTTGGGCCTATGTATCTTAGATATATATTTTCACCATACCCTGCCGAGTCTATGATGGAATTTACAAGCTTATCCTTGTCCTTGGAGATGAACCTCACTGGCAGCAGCATCTCTCCGCCTTTCATAGACGCCATATCAAATACAATACTATCTATATCAAAGAATGTGGTAAATGGTTCACTAAGCTTGAAACTCTGGGTATCCAGATATATCTTCCATACGCCATTTTTTATGACAGGGTTGAATTTATAGAGCACAGATTCTATCTCTTCTCTATGTCTATCTGGGATCTGTTCATCTTGCAGAAATATGTAAAATGATACGATCTTCTTTTCATTTATAGTCGGCAGCATGAGGTAGAAAAGATCATATTTTTCATTTATAACCGTAAGATCATTCTGAAAACGCCCAGCCAGAACCGCTTGCGAATCGAATATACCGTCAACATCCTGAAGAACCATATCTATCATTTGCATTAATATTGTTGTTGTATAGAAATTTTAGGATGATCAAACTAAAGTGCTTCATTCTTGAGCCGATAGGCTTGATATTACGGGTTTGACCGTATCGCTCGATCCATTATGTATCTGCGAATTAGAAAGTAATTTATCGAAGCCTCCGATGCACAAATCATGATGCAGATAGATTCTGTTGAGATCGACGGCAGGATA
Source organism: Thermoplasma sp. (assembly GCF_023256435.1). Lineage (GTDB taxonomy): Archaea > Thermoplasmatota > Thermoplasmata > Thermoplasmatales > Thermoplasmataceae > Thermoplasma. Next base: position 17,674 of record NZ_JAGDXM010000048.1, read on the forward strand.
TTTCAGTTCTTTAAAAGTGATCTTGGAAACGCCCCCCTTTTATTTCTTAAAGGCAAAAAGGGCTATGCGATGTGTGGCTATCTGAATATTGAAACTGCGAATAAAGTTGGAGATATAGCAGTACGCGTGACAGGTGTGAAGACCCTGGATGATATGTTATCGGCAAAGATAGCAGACGCTTCAATTGAGGCCCAGAAGCTTGGAATAAAGCAGGGAGACCAGCTGAAATCAGTCATAGACAGATTGTGAACATCCATAACTTTACTCATTTTTATTTCTTAGGAAATAGATACTGAATATGATTTCCTTTTTCATTCCATGATAAGCCTATGAGATGATATTTCATAGTGTTCGGCCGAATAATTCCGCATCTGATCGGAAGATTGCTATTTCATTCAAGGGCGAAAAGGTAAAAATAATAGATTGAAATACTTGCACATCAAGGTGAATCTATTTGAAGATGCCAAAGAAGATAATGACGTACTGCCCATACTGCAAGAAGCACACAAGCCATTCTGTAGAGAGGGTAAGAAAAAGAAAGGCGAGCGAACTAAAGGCCGGACAGAGGAGATTTAGAAGAGTCACATCCGGTTATGGAGGTTTCCCTAGACCAAAATTCGAAGGGAGGGAGAAGCCGACAAAGAGAGTAGCATTGAGGCTCGTCTGCGATGAATGCCATAAAGCCGTGACACCGCCAGGAATAAGAGCCAAGAAGTTTGAGATTGTGGAGGCGTGAAGATGGCAGAGACAAAATTTGTGAAGCCCAAGAATGTGAATGGGCACTTCGTCAAAATAAAATGCAAGGATTGCGGGAACGTTCAGGTGGTATTTGCAAGACCATCGTCAGTGGTAACCTGCAACATATGCGGAGCAACAATCGCTAAACCCACTGGAGGAATACTTGCCACATCAGGCGAGGTAGTAGAGGTATTATGAATATAAAGCCACTTCCGGACAACGGAGATCTTGTCGTGGTCAAAATAACCGAGGTAAAGAACTTCGGTGCTAATGGAGTCCTTGAGGAGTACCCAGGCGTTGAAGGGTACATCCATATATCCGAGGTCGCCACTGGTTGGGTTAAGCATATAAGGAGCTACCTACGTGAAGGCCAGAGAGTCGTATGCAAAGTGATCGGAGTTAATCCAGATAGGAAGGTGGTGGATCTTTCACTTAAAAGGGTGAATCAGCACCAGAGCAGAGAGAAGATAGCTGAATGGAAAAACGAACAAAAGGCCGATAAGTTGTTTGAGATCGTGTGCAATAAGTTAAATAAGAGCACAGACGAATGTAAGGAACAGTTCGGTAAAAGACTGGTTGAGCTGTTCGGGACCTTATTTGCTGCGTTTGAAAATGCTGCTCAATCCAATGGCGAATGGCTTCCGGATATTGATGGAGATTGGAAAAGCGTTTTTATAGAGATAGCAAAGGAAAATATAACGATACCAGAAGTCTCTGTTTCTGGATATTTCGAAGTTTATTCTCTTGCATCGGATGGCGTTGAAAGGATAAAGGAGGTTCTGACCATACCTGAAGATACGGGTAAGGTCGAGCTTGAATACGTAGGAGCGCCGAGGTATCGTGTAGTGGTGAAGGACAAGGATTACAAGAAGGCCGAGGAAACGCTGAAAAAAGTGGTGCAGATAGTTAACGATAAGGCTAAGAAACTACAAGTGGACGTGGAGTTCAATAAACAATGAAGTCTCTGATCAGGAAATGCCCAAAATGCCATACTTACACGCTTGAGGAAAGATGCCCTAAATGCGGATCGGAAACATACATGGCAGTTCCGCCGCGTTATTCTCCTGTTGACAGGTTCAAGAAGTACAGAATTGAAGAATTGAAAGGTGAGATGGATGGAGAAAATAGTTGTGATTAAATATAAGGATGTTAAGCTCAAATCGCCAGTGCTGGTTGGTGGACTTCCAGGCATTGGAAATGTGGGAAAAATAGCAGCTGACTATATGGTGGAGAAGCTCAACATGACCAAGATGTATGATATATTTTCCCAGTATCTGCCGCCTCAAGTTTTCATCAATGATGATAGTGTCATCCATCTCGTCAGGAACTCGATCTATTATAAGAAAATGAGGGGCAAGCATGATCTTGTTGTGCTCGCTGGCGATTTTCAGGGTACGACTCAGGAGGCCCAGTACGAGCTTTCCTATCAGGTTCTCCAAATTGCTAAGGAGATAGGCGTATCCATGATATATACTCTGGGAGGATACAGTATAGGAAAGATGATAGACAAGCCCAGAGTGCTTGGTGCGGTTACAGATAAAGAACTTGTCAAGGAACTAGAAAAGAACGGTGTAGTTTTCCCAAAGGGCGAGCCTGGAGGAGGCATAGTTGGTTCTGCCGGTCTTATACTCGGTCTGGGCATGGAGATGTTCAAATTTGAGGGTGCCTGTCTGATGGGCGAGACTTCCGGCTATTTTGCAGACCCAAAGAGTGCGATGGAGGTACTTAACGTACTTCAGAAGCAGCTGGGCATAAAGCTTGATATGAGCGATATAGAGAACAGGAGCAGGCAGATTGAGCAGATCACAGGCAAGATGCAGGAGGAGTTTCAGAATAAACAGAATAAGGAAGATCTGGGATACTTCGGATGAATAGGCCTAGATTGATCATAGCCGGACTCAGTAGCGGATCAGGAAAGACTACGACAACCCTATCCGTGATACTGAAGCTTAGATCCAGGGGATTAAAGGTTAAGCCTTTCAAAATAGGCCCGGACTATATAGATCCTCAGTTCCACAGGATCGCGGCCGGTGTCCCCAGCGAGAACCTTGATCTCTGGATGATGAATGATGATCAGATAGTATATCTTCTTAACGAAGCTTCGAAAGGATTTGACGTTTCTATCATCGAAGGGGTTATGGGTATCTTCGATGGTTTTGGATCTGATTTTTCTGGCAGCACCTATGATCTGGCCACCAGGACAAGAACGCCGATACTGCTGGTAATAGACGGCTACGGCATCGCCGGAACTGGAGCAGCAATGGTGGCAGGAGTGAAGGACTACGCAGGTGATCTGCTGCGTGGTGTCATCATAGCAAAGGTATCTGGTGAATCCCACTTCAACCTGATAAGAAAGGCCATAGAGGAAAAGACAGGCGTGCCGGTCATTGGGTATCTCATACGTGATGAGAAGGCGATTCTGGAGAGCCGGCACCTAGGCCTGGTTCAGGCCAGTGAGATCGAAAAAATTAATGAAGTTCTTGAGGCCATAGAAAACAGTTCTAATATCGATACAGAAAGACTCATGGAGATAGCGATGTCTGCTGGAGAAATAAGTTCCTCATACAGGCCGGAAGTAAACAGCTACGGACCAGCGAAGATTTCAGTGGCCATGGATAGCGCCTTTGATTTCTATTATGAAGAGAACTTCAGGATATTTAGGAAGATGGGAGCTTCCTTGCATTATTTTTCACCGATCGCAAACGAAGTTCCAGAAGCTGACAGTGACCTGATATATCTGGGTGGTGGCTATCCGGAGGTATTTGCTGGCGATCTTGAAAGAGCTAAGGATACCGCTGATGCAATTCAATCTGCAGTATCCAGCGGTACGCGGATATATGCTGAGTGTGGCGGATACATGTACCTTTGCAGATCGCTTCAGGACACCTCTGGTCATGTATACAGAGGTGCTGGCATAATACCTGCATACGTCTATATGAGCGATAAGCTCGTGATAGGGTACAGAGAGATACTGGCCAAACGAGATACCGGTATACTGAGGGCCGGAGAAAGTGCACGAGGCCATGAATTTCATAAGTCAAGGATAAGGTTTGATGTTTCGTATGATCATCCATTTGCGTTTCGCAGTAGATACAGTAGCTCTGAAGACGGATATTCAGAAGGAAAAGTAACAGCAACATACGCACATATCCATTTTCTGTCCAACCCAGGGGTTGCAGAAAATCTTCTGTCTTCTTAGGCGCACATCCCAATCGCTTGTACCTTTGACGGACTAAACTATATGAGTCTGATCTGTCTGGATTTCGGGAACAGCCTGTGGTGAGTCATTAAGACAAATTTGCTACGTTTTGAATTGCTAAATTTCTTAATACAGGTTGGCATGAGCTACTATGCTGTTCGATGATCTGCATGAATACTTGGATTTTCTCGCAAAGAAGAACGATCTCATAATGGTGAATGATCAGGTTGATCCGGATCTTGAGCTCACATACATGCTGAGTGAAGAGGAAAGGACAGGGCGTGGTCGCACATTACAGTTCAACAAAGTTAAGGGAAGCGAAGTTCCTGCAGTTGGAAATCTTTTTTCGACCTACGATAAGATGAAAACTATTCTGGGCGACGACCCATATCAGATCGGCCGCAGGATAGTGGAGATCGCTCAGCCGCCAGGTGACAGCGAAAGCTTCATAGGGAAGGGTATAGAGATGATGAGGGAGCTAGGTGGTCTGAGGCCAAAGATAACAAACAGCCTTCCGTCCAATTATGATGAGCTAGACAGGGTGGATCTGTTTCGCTATCCAATATGCAGGACATGGCCTCAAGATGCCGGAAGATTCATAACGCTGCCTCTGGTTATAACCAAGGATCCGGAGACGGGAGTGAGGAACATGGGAATGTACAGGATGCAGGTGTACGATGCTGAGACCACTGGTATGCACTGGCACATACATAAGGGAGGCTCAGAGAATTTCCAGAAGGAGGCTGAGAAGCACGAGATAATGGATGTTGCGGTGGTCATAGGATCGGATCCCCTGACGGTGTTCTCAGCTGTAGCCCCCCTTCCGAACGGCATTGATGAATTCATGTTCCGGGGTCTTGTGTCAAAAAAGCGCTTCGATCTTGTCAAGGGGAAGACGGTCAATGTTGAATATCCAAGAAACTTTGAAATAGTGCTCGAAGGTTATATAGATCCGGCAGAAACCAGAATAGAGGGGCCATTCGGGGATCATACCGGTTATTATTCCCTTGAAGAACAGTTTCCAGTGTTCCATATAAAGAAGATCATAGAGCGTAGGGACAGAATCTATCCAACCACCATAGTCGGAAAGTTATGGCATGAAGATGTGATAATGGGTAAGACCATAGAGAGGATGTTTCTGCCGCTAATACAGATGGTTATGCCAGAGGTTGTAGATATTAATACCATGGAGGAGGCCGTATTCCACAACATGGTTATAGTTTCCATAAAGAAGCGGTATCCAGGCCACGCAAAGAAGGTTATGTTTGGTCTATGGGGCATGGGCCAGATGATGTTTTCAAAGATAATAGTGGTGGTTGATGACGACATAAATGTGCATAACAGGAAGGAGGTGATCTGGGCAATGACTACCAGAATCGATCCGGATCGGGACGTGATCATCATACCCGGAACAGTCACGGACAGTCTGGATCATGCGTCACCGATATTCAATTACGGTTCCAAGATGGGCATAGATGCAACGAAGAAGAGAGCGGATGAAGGATACCAGCGCCGCTGGCCAGATGTGCTCGAGATGCCGAAGGAGATAGAAAACAAAGTACGCGATATTATGAGGAAGAACGGTCTCTCGCAGTGATCTTCAAAATGCGGCAGGCGCATCGATGAACTTCAAGGATATTGTTGAATTCATAAAACTGGAGCATACTGTGTTCGATCTTCCATTCATATTCACAGGTTATGTCCTTGCTGCCGGGAGATACGTATACCCATTGAAGATACTGCTTATACTCATAGCGGCCGTATCTGCTAGGGCATCCGCAATGTCCATAAATAGGATAGAGGGCCTTCGCTATGATCTGATAAATCCACGGAAGAAGGACTGGGCGCTTGTCTCAGGAAGGATGTCAAAATCCGAGGCAATAGCACTCACCGTATTATTTGTAGCCATATTCGAACTAACAACATTTCTGCTCAACAGGCTTGTGCTTATACTCTCACCCGTCGTCATCTTTCTCTTTCTAACGGATCCATTGCTTAAAAGATACACAGCGTGGAGGCACATATACATGGGATCCACGATAGGCGTCGGCATTCTGGCTGGCTATCTGGCAGTACTTCCAATCTTCCCAAGAGACCCTACAATATATCTCATATTCATAGGATCATCATTCTGGATAGCCGGTTTTGACGTGATATACGTCATACCCGATATGGAATATGACAGGATCAATGGCCTAAAGACGCTGATGGTAAAATATGGATTGAAGCGAGGCCTGCAAATATCGGTAGCATTTCACATAGTTACGCTGATCTCGTTCTGGGCGGTTCTGTTCTATATACGAACATACTGGTATCTGGCCGCGATGATCCTGATAAGCTTTCTTGTCATATACCAGCACATCATACTGGATCCGTCGAGGCCAGAAACTGTAAGGAAATCATTTTTCAATGCCAATTCATTCATAGGCTTTATCTATCTGCTTTCTCTGATACTTACCATAATATATCCTATAAGGGTATGACGTAGTAATCAAAGGGAAACCAATGTATAGAGGATCATGACAAAATTTTTTAGTTTGCTTTATATATTGCATTGAATGCTGCCCAAACCGGATCAGATCAATCAGATAATAGTGCTTTTGAATATATATCATGGAAGACGCAAGCCATCAGAGATAGCCAAGGACATGGATATAACACTCCAGGGCGTCATATATCATATCAAAAATCTGCAAAAGGAGGGTTTCATAGATAACGAAAACAGGATAACAAAGAAAGGCTTCGATTTCCTGTACAGGCAGCTTTCTGATATGAGGGAGTTCATAACATCCAATATAAAGGATCTGGACAGCGTTATGATCTGGGAGGCAATAGCCGCTGAAGATATAAATTCAGGATCAACAGTCTACCTCAGAATGAAAGGCGGTTATCTATATGCATATCTCTCTGGCGATGGAGCCAGGGGAAGGGCTGTAAATGGTGCGAAGGCTGGAGGACTTCTTGGTATAACCGATCTGTCTGGCATGATAGACGTGAATATAGGCAGGCTGTCGATAGTCGTTATACCGGACGAGCTGAATGATGAGGTGGAGGAAAAATTGAAGGATATCATGGCCAAGGTACCTTCCGATCTTCGTGCTGCCATTGGAGAGGCTGGATACGTTGCCCTTAGGAATGTGGGTGTCGAGCCGGATATTGAATATGCCCCTCTTGCCGCTGCGTTTGAAGCATGCGTGAGGGGTCAAAACGTCATGGTTGTGACCTCCAGGAGGCGACTGCACTATTCCATGGCTGAAATACCGCAGCTCGAAAATCGTTATAATCCCGTTAAAGCCAATATCTTGGAACTCTCATGAATATTTTGAACAGCATTATTATAATTTAACTATAATATTATTTAAATTATGAATAACAGGCAATGGATTTACTAAATTAATAAGTATTCATAAATTTTAAACATATGCACCAACCGGATAAAATATTTAAATACAACATATTAATTCTTCCTTTAACCTAAGAGGTGAAAACCTGTATGGAGGACGATGGAAGTGGGAGTAGGAATTCATATCATTGCAGATTTCTACGGGGTGGATTCAGAACTGATAGCTACTACAGAACGCATGTTTCCTATCATAGAGGGCGCTGTAGAGTACGGTCGGCTTACTAAGATATCATCTGACTATTACCAGTTCCGGCCGAGGGGTGCCAGCGGTATAGTGCTTCTTGCAGAGTCGCATCTTTCTTTTCATACCTGGCCAGAATATGGCTTGGTGACGCTAGATATATATACATGCGGCGATCCCAAGACTGCAGATGATGCTTTTGCTTATCTTGTTGATAAGCTAAGACCAACGTCAATTTCCACGAGAAAGATTATACGTGGTGATATGATAGAGGAGGCGGGAGAGAACCAGATTGAAGAGGCCGCATTCCATTGAACTGTTTTCTTCCCTCACCGTATTATCTATACTGATAATTTTATATAATACTCATTCCATTTTTCTGATAGTATCATTTTTCCTGATCTCGCTCCTAATACTTGTGCTTTCGGGCGATACCTTCTTTGACAACGCTGTGCCGATGTTCAGGGAAATGGGCATTGGAGACATGTATGCAGGTACGATCTTCATTGGCCTAGCGTCTGTTCTGGATGAGATTGCGCTTTCAGTATCATCACTGATCTTTCATCATCCGGAGATAGGAATAGGCGCTGTGGAAGGTTCCAATTTCATAACAATGATCTTCTTCACTGCCATAGTTGCGCTGATCTATCTCAAGGTAGTGAGATCCTTCATGATCGACATGACGATAATAATGGCTTTAGCAGTGATTTCAATTGGTTTATCGATAGTATATAACTATATTCCATGGTATCTGAGTACATTACTGTTTGTTCCTTTCATAATCTACGTCTCTGTCAAGGCCAAAGGAAACAGGGATCCAAATGATAAAGATAAGCAAAGTTACTCAGCCGTACTGCTAATATTGGCTTTTGTACTGATATTCATATCTTCAGATGTTCTGGTGAGAAACACCATAGAGATAGCCAGATACACCGGAATCAGCGCAATTGCATTGAGCGTCTATGGTATAGGACTTATATCATCCCTTCCAGAGATCATAATGATCCTTGTTTCGCTGATGGGCGGCAGGAAGACCGTCAGCATGGGCATATTCACAGGCAGTACGGTGTATAAGATGAGCCTGATACCCGGTTTCATAGCTTTGGCCGAGCCAACAGGCTTCAGAGAGGTATTTTACCTCCTTCTGGCGATGCTGATCATGTCTTCATTTGTCCTCACGGTGGGCATGATCACGGGTAGAAAATACAGAAAAAATGGATCCTGATCAAGCCCAGATAGGCTGACAGAATGTATCGATAAAATTGAGAACTGTATTCGACGGAACGATGATGAGTTGATCAACTGGATCAGGGTGGCGTGTACGTGGAATCGTAGAAGTCAGGATCAAGCCGAGGTATGAAGGCGTTCCTTATGGCTTCGTCCATGAGCGTTATCCTCTTCAATCTATCACCGGATAGCTTTCCAATTATACCTTCTGCCTGATCGATTTCTTCCAGATTGAAGTATTTGGAATAAGCCTCAGAGAACGTCATATCTCGTTTCATCCTGTCGACGATGTGATCTGGAATCTCAAATCCGCTGCTCATGCCCCTGGTAACGTTTCCAAAGCGATCTATAATGACGCAGTAATGGACGTCAAAGTATCTCTTTGAGAATTTTTCATATATTATCCCAGACTCAATACCTACCGAATAATCGTTATCCTTAAGGGAGGCCATGGCGCGCTGGGTTGCAAGTTCCATCGTATCCTCCCCGAATGGCTGCTGTGTTTTGAGCGAATAATCCTCGTTCTTCACTATGCTGTAATTCTTCACAATCCTTCTGACAAATTTTTCTACAGCGTATATCTTCGCTTCATTTCTGGTTGATATCCCTATTTTCAGGGGTATCTTTCTTTTGCCATTTGCGTCTATTTCACCATTGATTATCCTTGTTGAGCTTATCGGGAATAGATCCTGGGCCAGAACATATGGCACCCTGATTATCTTCAGTGGAGGCAGGCCGTTGCTGATTCGAATCTCGTTTATTTTCAATGATCGGGGATATGTTTCCGGTGATACAACTATTATCTCATAATCCTTCTCATAGGGGGCATTTCCATTTCTGTCGTCGATCTGTCTTATTCTGAATCTGTTGGTACGCTTGATCATATAATTGTAGAGGGCCCTGTACCTGATGCTGTACGGAACCGCGGGATATATCTTATTTTTCTTTACATATTCATCGCTTGTGAGGCCTATCACAACTTCATTTCCGGTATCTATTGCAGTGTTCAGCAGTGCCTTGTGTCCCTTGTGGAGCTTTGAGAAGGTCCCCCCAACAACGGTTATCATCCTGACGTTATGACTTTAACAATAAAATATATTTGGCTTACATTGCAAAATAATGAGATTTAGATATTATTCGACTATCTCCATCTCTTCATTTATGACATATGCGAGGCGTTTGATGCCTTCTACGATCTGATCATCGTCCGAATAAGTGAAATTAAGCCTCATGCTGTTATGCTTCTCCCCATGCGGATAAAAGGCGGAACCGCTGACATAGGCTACCTTTGCCTTTAGGGCTCTCTCGAGCATCTTTGTTGTGTCAATCTTCTCATCGAGGGAAACCCAGAGGAACATGCCACCGTTTGGTTTTGTGTACTTGACTCCTTCCGGGAAATACTCCTCTATGGATTTCAGCATGAGATCCCTCTTCTTTCTGTACAGGCTAACGGTTTTAGGTATCTGCCTGTATATATCTCCTCTTTTCAGATATTCATAGGCTATATATTCAGAAAGGGAATCAGAAGCCAGATCAAGACCCTGCTTGACCAGATTTATCTTCTCTATTATCTGTCTGTCCGCAATGACATATCCTAGTCTGAGGCCAGGCGCCATGACCTTTGAGAATGTACCGAGATAGATAACGTTGCCATCATCATCCATACTCTTTATGGATGGTACAGGTTCACCATCGTATCTCAGCTGGCCATACGGATTATCCTCGACGATGGGTATCTGATACCTCTTGGAGATCTCAAGAAGCCTCTTTCTCCTTTCGAGTATCATAGTTGTACCGGCCGGGTTCTGAAAAGTCGGTATTACATAGATGAATTTTGGTTTCATTCCGTTAGCCATAAGATTCGTTATCTTCTCTTCAAGCAATTCGATGTTCATGCCATTATCGTCAAGATCAACGGCGATCATGTTTGCCTTGTTCGAATTGAACGCTGATATTGCCCCAACATATGTCGGGCCCTCCGTGATTACGGTTTCACCAGGGTTCACGAATATTTTACCTATGGCATACAGGGCCTGCTGCGATCCCGTGGTGAGTATGATCTCCTCTCTCTTTGCCCTTATTCCTTCAGTCTTCTCAACATATTTAGCCAATTCATCCCTGAGCGGATCCAGGCCCTCCGTTGTCCCATACTGTAGGGCCTTCTTTCCGTAGTTTTCTATAACATCATTTAGGATCTCCTTCATCTCTTTCAGCGGAAATGATTCTGGATTTGGCATTCCACCGCCGAAAGAAATAAGTTCAGGGTCAGACGTGTATTTCAATAATGATCTTATCTCCGAGGGCTTTATATACTGAAATATGTCAGAAAATCTAAATTCCATGATTATTAAATATCATGTAAATATATAAAATTATAGTGCCATTATTTAACAGAGACTAATTTTTCTAATTCCGTCTGAGCTCTGTTGTCAAAGATCACGCTCGATCCATTGCGGACGGGCAGTATTCTGAGGAAAAAGTATAATTAAAAGATACATATTGATGCCCAATGCCTATTCAAAAACTCGCTTGGAAATTCCTCGTGATCGGTTCAAAGGGATCCGGAAAGTCTTCATTCATATCATATATCGTCTATGGGGAGATGTCTCCCGGACTCCAGAGATCTCTGATAAAGAAGACAGTAACAAGAGAAATAAATGGCAACAGATACAGCGTCGATATCTTGTTTCAGGAGGCAGATGATGATGCTGAAAGGACCATGGGAACGGCTACAGGTATGATCGTTATAATCGATCTCACTGATTCCGGAAGTTTGCAGTTTGCTGAGAGGGTCATAACCAGAGCCCATGGGATGAACAAGAGCAATGTGTATATCATTGGAAATAAGACCGATCTCAAGTACGAAGCTCAGATCTGGAAGGAGGATCTTGAGGAGTTGAGCAGAAAGTTCGGATCAGATTATTATATGGTTTCATGCAAGGATGGCACAGGTTTTGATGGTATTCTTGATGATATTGTTGATAGAATAATAAGCAGGAATGTATTGAGGAGATAGATGGAAGAAGGCATCTGCGGTTCTCATGACTTTCTAATTGAAGACGGCAAAAGTGGAAATTACATCATAGGAAAGTACAGGATAGGATACCTAAGCGGAGATAAACTGGTGCTTGATCCTTTCGAATGCCTATACCTCTACCTCAAAGGCAGGATAAGGTTCAAGGATGATGGATCGGTTGCCGATATCTTTAACGCTGTAACCTTTGATAGATACGTCGCCTATGAACTTCTCAAGAACAGAGGATACCGCGTCAAGGAGGATTCTGGCCTCTTGTATTTCAGAAAAACCACTGAGAGGCCTATGAGCCTCAGGGTAATGAGGGAATCAGATCTCATTGAATTCTCTGATTTTGTGGAAAATCCAGTGGATTTTTATTTCACGGTGGATGAGGAAGGAGATCCCACCATATATTCATCGCAGGAAGTTTCACCGGTGGGAACTGTTCATTTTGAAAAAATTTCCGGTTCTGTCGTTAAGATGGGAGGAAGAAATTTTCTCAGCCAAGAGGCCAGCAGCTGGATCGGATCCACGTTTCATGGATACAGATTACTGACAGAAACGGAGGCCAACTTTATTTCAGGAAAACATGATGTGACACCGGTAGATACAGTATTTTCTGATCTGGTAAGCAGAGGGTGCATAGTAAAGACAGGATTCAAGTATGGTGCGAACTTCCGGGTCTATCTGGGTAATGAGAGCCAGCATGCTGAATATCTAGTGAGCGTCATATCCGACACGGAAAGATGGTATTCTATCAGCAGAGGTGTGCGAGTGGCGTCAAGCGTGAGGAAAACAATGATATTTGCGAGTATATATAAAAATGAGGTCAGATACGTGGCCCTTAAAAGGGTAAAAGATATAATTTAGATCTGAGCCTCGAAATCGTCTATTGTATATTTGAACTGATCATAGCTGGATATGGTACCTCTGTTTTTCAATATCTCTCTGGCTAGCAACCAGTATATCACAGCCAGAGATCTCCTGCCTTTATTGTTTGTGGGAATTATGAGATCCACAAAATCGGTTTTGTTGTTTGCATCGCACAGAGCAATTATTGGAATACCAACTTTTATAGCCTCCTTCATTGCCTGAACGTCTGCAAGAGGATCGGTGACGATTATGACCTTTACCTCTTTGTAAAACTTAAGGCTCGGGTTGGTGAGCGTGCCTGGGTTGAACCTTCCGGTTATCGCCGTTGCACCGGTGACCTCAGCAAATTTTGCCACAGGCCTGAACGCATACTGCCTCTGCGCCACAACAAGTATATCCTGCGGCTCAAATCTTGCAAGCATCTTTCCGGCAACTATCAGCTTACTATTTGTCTTTTTAACATCAAGTATGTAAAGTCCATCGTTTCTGATCTTGAATATGTACGGCTTCATATCGCTGGACTTTACCTGCGTACCGATATGCACTCCTGATTTCTGATACTCCTCTTCCGGTATTAACATCTCTTCATCCATCTGATCACCCATTGAATAGGATTTTACCTTAATCAACCTAAGGTTTCCATTATCTGTTTTATGAGTTGATAGCTTTCAGGTATATAGCAATTTGCGAGTGGCTTTAACCTATGTCTTTAAACCTTTTGAAAAATTTACTGCATTGTTCAGAAAGAGGAAAGAAAGCGAGCAAATATGTGGCAGGTTATGGGATGTTATGAAATTATTATATAGGCTTTATCGATTAAATAAATATGCAAAAATTGAGCTGGGTAGAAGAAGAACTTTCTGCGTTGAAGGCAGAGGGTAGATACGTTCCCATAAGGACGATTGAAAGTGCTCAGGGATCATGGGTAACCATTGGCGGCAAGAAAGTTCTGAATATGTGCTCCAACAATTATCTTGGCTTTGCAAATCATCCGGAAACAAAGAAAGCAGCTATAGAGGCTATAGAAGAATATGGTGTTGGTGCTGGCGCTGTTAGATCTATAGCCGGTACCGACGAAATTCATGCTAAACTTGAAGAGAAGATTGCAGAGTTTAAGCACATGGAGGCTGCTTTGGTATATCAGGGTGGGCTCCTTGCCAACGTGGGTACAATACCTGCTCTTGTTGGAAAGGATGATGTGATATTCTCAGAAGAACTGAATCATGCGAGTATTATAGATGGAACAAGATTGAGTTCCGCGAAGAGGATAGTTTACAAACATCTCTCCGTGGAAGACCTTGAGAAGCAGATCAGAGAAAACAGGTCTTCATTCAAGAAAGCTATTGTGATAACCGACGGAGTCTTTAGCATGGATGGAGACATCGCACCATTGCCAGAAATAACAGAGGTTGCCGAAAAGAACGATGTGATGGTTTACGTTGACGACGCTCATGGTGAAGGAGTTCTAGGCGATCATGGAAGAGGCATTGTGAACTATTTCCATCTTGAAGATCGTGTAGATATTGAGATGGGAACATTCTCAAAGGCGCTTGGTTCAATGGGTGGTTTTGTCGCAGGTTCCTCAGATCTTATTGATCTCCTTAAGCAGAAATCCAGGCCTTTCCTTTTCAGCAGCGCGTTGAACCCTGCTGATGCAGCTGCAGTTCTCAAGGCAATAGAGATTTTAGAGAATGACGACTCGCTGATCAAGAAACTCTGGCATAATTCTGATCTCTTGAAGAAGTCCTTATCGGATATTGGATACAATACTGGCCACAGTAAGACACCGATAACACCTGTGATAATAGGCGATGAAAAGAAGACCGTTGATCTGAGCAAGAGGTTATATGATGAAAAGGATGTCTTCGCTTCACCCATAGTCTATCCAACTGTACCGAAGGGAACCGCGAGAATAAGGCTGATGCCTTCAGCAGTTCACACTGAGCAGGACATAAAAATCGCTGTGGATGCATTCGCGGATCTCGGAAAGAAACTGCACATAATTTAAATATTATTTTTATATATTTTTGTATAGTTGGCCATATACGATAATTTTATTTGTAAGAATTTATAAATATAATTCCAGCAGTACATTTCATTTTTTACTGTGTACGCAAACATAAATATCAAAAATGGATACGGAAATGCCCGAGTGGGGTAATTTGGATATCCTGGAGGCCTGCGGAGCCTCAGATCCGGGTTCAAATCCCGGCCCGGGCATTAAGCTATTCATTAATTGAAGCTTAGAATCAGATCGCTTGTTTTGTAGGATTTCTAACTCGAATTTGGCAATAGAATGCAGTTAAATCAGGATCATGAGGTTATGCTTATATATCTCATAATTTCTATTGAAAGCTTTACACGTCGGTTGAAAACATTGTCATAGCGGTTTTTTGTTTAAGTAGAAAGGCCATGATCATCGCCGCTATAGACAGTGTTCCAAGGGCTAGGAAAATAACTATTATGCTGATACTATTGATTTCCAGAGTAACCGCGATCAGTATAGCCATCGTTGTGATGGTGGAGAGCAAGGAAACTCCTGACGAAAACCTCCCGAGCATTTCCATAGGAACATGCTTCATCACGAAGGAGTTTCTGTTTATCCTCGTTCCTGGATTTCCGATTCCGTGTAAACTCTGAAAGATCATGAAGAAGATGAAATTAGAAGAAAAAGGCATAAGAAGTAGAGCAGCTATGTAAATAGCGAAAAAGATGAAGCTGTTGGCAAGTTCATTTCCTCTTGGAAACATAGATATGGCCAGTCCAGTCAGCGCAGCAAAGGCCGCGTAATCCATTTCAGAGAATGAAATATCTGATACATTTCCATGAATAACATTCACTATGAATATAGGCTTCAGCAGATTACCAACTATGATCATGATAAACGGAAAGTTTAGAAAATAGATGAGAAAGGTTT
The DNA here is from genome assembly GCF_023256435.1 of Thermoplasma sp. Lineage (GTDB taxonomy): Archaea > Thermoplasmatota > Thermoplasmata > Thermoplasmatales > Thermoplasmataceae > Thermoplasma. Next base: position 33,228 of record NZ_JAGDXM010000048.1, read on the forward strand.
GCTTGGGATATCTCCTGATCATCGACAGCACTCCATTATGTTTGATCTTCTTATCCCGTAAAGATCTTACCGGCTTGAAATTCTCTTCAATTAATGATATGAATAGCAATGATATTATTTGGATGATTATGGCCAGCGCGAGTGAGCCCTGCGGTCCAATGAGTAATAGAGCAGGTACAGCTATCGCAGAGCCAAGGAGAGACGGAAACTGCCCAGACGCTTCTGCGATACCGTTCATCCTCAGATATGCAGTTTGGTGCGATATGGTCTGAAGCAATGCCCTCATCATGTCAAAATACACGCTTGAACTCACATTAATATAGATCAGCAGCACCGAAAGTACTAGCACCCTCTGCATCATATGAAAGTGCCAGAGGAGTAGAGAGAACATCTCGAATAGGATCGAGATTGTCTGCAGCATTTCTATAAGTCTCCTTCTTGGAAAGGAGTCTATTATTTTTCCCAGGAACGGATCGATGAACATTGAAAAAATCAATGAAAGTATCATGATAGTTCCGAACTGGATCTTGCCGGGATTACTGAGGCTGAGCAGAAACATGGTGTAAATTTCCACCGGATATGTGGAGGATAGGGCTAATATCTTCGATGAATTGTAAAGTAATGTCGAATATTTCGATATTCTCGTTGATTGCATAAGAGCTTATCTTTGAAAAATTAATAAATTAAATCATTTATAAATTTTATAAAATACCAGAGACTAGTAGTGGAATGCTTCGTTCATAAAAAATGAAAAACTATCAAAAGCCAGATTCTTTTATGAAACTGATTTCTCTTTACTTATTATGAATCGGCAGGCGCCGTGTCCATTTACCTGCGTGTGTGTAGAAACGACCTTCATACCCAGCACGGATTCAAATAGGTTGCATTCCAGTGAACAGGCCTCGCCGAATCTTTGGGCAATGGTGAATATGGGGCAATTGTATTCAGATAGCTCGTATTTGGAATTACCAGTCTTCTTCAGTTCAGGCACGTAATTTTCTTCATAACGTAGCTTTGCCAGTCCTTCAACCCTTGAATCTTCTTTCATGTTGCCCAGTGTCCGAATGTAAGATCTTTTTATATCATCATACCTATTTTCTAGGAATCTGATCACCAGATCCCTGTGGCCTGTTTCGGCAAGAAATTCTATCAGTTCATTCAATATCCTATCTCCTGCTGAACCAAATGCGCTTGAAGATTTCATTAGAAGATAGAACCTATAGAATGGTCGGCCTATTTCGCCTTTCATGATCCTTCTTTCCACAATATGTCTGTTCTCCAAAACTTGAATATGCTTGAGTATGGCCATCTTTGATAATCCGAGTTGATTTGACAGGTCCTGAAGAGATAATCCGTCATGCTTCTTCAAGGCAATTATGATCCTCGACTCGGTTGGATAACCATCGACGTCCTCTAATCCTCCCATATATATGGAACATTGTCGTATTAATTAACTTTTTCTTTTATAAATTATAAAAATGATAAACCCACCATTATTTGCCCTTTTTTAACTGAAAATCGGTATTAAGAAAAATTTTACTCAAGAGACATTATATATTCCGGCCTTGATAAAGACGGGATGCCTTGCAGCAGTTCAAGTATCTGACTGGCTGCTGGTTCCCGCATTTTTGTTCCCTGATACAGCAAGTGAGATCAATGGCGTTATTATCAATGAAATCAGAACAGTTCCTAGTATCGCAAGTGAATATTCGGTCGATGTTATTATGCCGGTGTCGTAAGCTATTGCGGCTATAATGACGCCAACTGCACCTCTTCCACCCAGCACAGACATCGTTGTCAATGGTGTTATGCTCTTTATGAATCTCTTGGACATCAGATAGTTAAGAGCCGTGCCTGAGGCTATTATAACAATAAGCGCCGGCAGAAAGATGATGAACAGATCCAGATGTGGAAAGACAACGCTTAGTCCAGCTATGGAAAAGAACAGCGGGATGAAGAACGAGTCATTTATCCGCTTCAGAGTATTAACCAGCATTCTATGGTATTTTTCACCGACTGACGCCTCATGTATGAGTATACCTGCAAAGAAAGATCCAAGCACATATGTTATGCCAATAGCCTCAAATATTATTGATACAAGCAATCCGGCTATTATGACGATAGAGAAGAGCAGATACTCCATGTTCGTGCTTTCCTCCTTTTCTTCAATCCATTTTATTATTCCTATTGCCCTTCTCCTTATCAGAATATCAAATACTGCTATTGCAAAGAAGAATAATACCACAAAACCGAGCGATTCGATCACTCTGTACATATTTTCCGTTGTGGCTGAAAGCATTATAAAGGCTAGTATATCGGTGAGAACAACTGCTGAAAGGATAAGTCTCCCTCCATTCACTTTGAGGAGATTGTATCTCATCAACAGAACCGATATTATCGAGATTGAAGGAACACTAACAGACAATGATACCACAAATGAAGAAATCACACCAAATGGGGTGATCATGTTGAGTATGATCAATCCGAGTATCATCGGTATAACAAAACCCGAAATGGTGAATATTATGGATCTCCTGAGATTTCCATATATATACTCAGTATTTGCCTCCACTCCTATGGACAGGATTATGAAGAAGAGCGAGATGCTCTCTATGTCAGATATCGTGGGTGAGGGTAATATAATCCTCAGGACACCTGCACCGACTATCACACCGGAGACAATATATGCGACAACTTCTGGAATTTTGAATTTATCAAGTACAACGCCCAGTAGCATAGAAACGGAGAGTAGTATCAAAATCTGGGTGAGTATGTCCGTTACCACCAAATCCCATAGCCATAATTATAATTAAAGTTATTTATGGAGATATGACATTTTGAAGCCTCTGAGTTTCGATACAATACTCAAGAGACTATGTGCAGAAGTATGCCTATATAGGACATTATTATGCCGACGGCAGACATGCCGACTGCCCATATAGCATAATGACCTGAAATTGACCTTGCAAGACCTATGCCTAGAAAGGCAAGCGCAACTGTAGCTGCTATAAATGGAAGTGCATGCAATCCAGGAAATAATGCATCAGAGGCCAGGGGAATCATTGAACCTAGAAAACCAGAAAGCCCAGCAATTGCAGTACCCTCCACGGCTTCCTCAGTTATTTCAATGCCGATGTGGCTTCTCATGAGTTTTCTCGGCGACTCCATGGCTAGCTGTCTTGACATTCGTGATATTTCACCACGCAATCTGGCGTACTCGGCTATGAAGAAACTGAAACTTCCCACTATGGCCGAACCAGCGCCAATCCTTAAGGCTTCGATCAGCCCTATGGAAACGGTAGAAGAGAGCGCTGCTGCAGCTATCATAAGTGATGTTATTATTCCATCGGAGAGCCCAAGTGTTATGGAAAAGAGAATGCGCCCTCTCAATTCTGATTTCTCCTCACGTTTTCTATTAGCCTTTTGCCCACAGCAATTTCATCAACTGAATGTATGGCAGATCCAGTGTTTTCAATAGTTTCTATCAGTTCATCGTAGTTTATATTTGTACCTTCCACGGTTATATTTGTGCCCATAGTTTCCATATCCATTTCCGTCACTATTATATTGACTGCCTCTACTCCCTGCACTCTTTCTATCGCGGCAGCAAGTTCAACCAACGTTGGCCTGTTCAGGCCCTTGTCAACATCAAGCACCACACGTCGTATGTTCAAATCGATCAGCACTCCCATAATATCGATATTTTAATGAAATGATACAAGATTGAACGATATTATTCTATTATGCATTTGTAACATCATTTCTTATACAATATCTCTATCATTATTCAATTAAAAAATATTTCTGAGATAACCGTTGAAAGGAATTTCAAAGCTGTGAAGGATGGAACAAGCAGATCTTACAATATTTATAGAAAGGTTAGGTGTTTGATAGAAGCAATAAAACTCTTTCTTCGGACATGAGATACACGGACTTCCCCAATGGAAAACCAGTAAGTTCTTCGGATACACGGCAAAGGAAATAAGCGTTACAGTCATCGTCATTGATCCGTATAATTCCAGCAGGGAATGCCCTGTATGCCACACCATAGGCAAAAGGAACAGACCTGAACTATCCCGTTTCAGATGGGTTTCCTGTGGGTTTGAAGGAGAGGCAGATTTTGTTGCATCCCTCAATATCAGGGACGGGGCTGTAGTCAGCCAGCCTATTGTGACGCGTGTTATTTTCGCTCATCTGATCCACCCAGCTGCAAGCTCTGAGCTTTTAGCGAGAGGTAGCTGACTTGGACTTCCTAGTATCTCTATGAAAAGTATATTAAGCAAAGTTAGTTGTAGTTAATCTAACTAGACGTCAGAGGGATTGATTTTGAAAGTTAATATAATTGGCCTTAATGGATTTGGAAAACGACATATTGAAGCATGGTCAAAGGCGGATATTGATATAGAGATAACCGAGAGAAAGATGGATATAGTAAATGAGTTGAAAAGCAAGTACGACATAAAAAAGGTATATGGATCTCTTGAAGAGGCATTCAAATCGGATGCGGAGATATTCGATCTTGTTCTTCCACACAACCTCCACAAGGATGTTACGATTCGATCCTTGAGTTTGGGGAAGCATGTACTGGTGGAAAAGCCAATAGCTACAGAGATCAAAGACGCGCAGGAAATGATAAGATCCTCCGAGGAACATAGAAGAAAATTGATGGTTGCGGATCAGTATTATTTCGATCCAAGTGTGTGGAAAGCTAAAGAATTCATGGATTCTGGAAAGATCGGATCAGCGCATACAATAATAATAAGGGATCAGAGGAAATACAATTGGCATGGATGGAGATCGCAGGCCTCAATAATGGGCGGTGGGCCATTGATCGATGGCGGCATACATTTTATCGATACGTTGCTGAATCTTAGCGGCGAATATGTATCCATTCGTTCAAACTTTTATAAGTCTGTACCATCGATAGAGGAACCGGACACAGTCGAGGCGTTATTTAAGTTCAGGAACGGATCAAACGGGGTATTTTTCTATTCATGGGGCTATCCCTACCCGCCGTTGTTACCATCATTTGAGATAGTGGGGACCGAAGGGAGCATAGTTGAGGATATTACTACCAAACCAAACAATTTCGAAACACCAAAGGGGAAACGTGCATATGGTGATCCGATACTCAACGGATCGTTGATTGATCTGGGCAAACATGACATATTCTTTGACGAAGTTTCTGGTTTTTTGAAGAGCGTGCTTGACGATTCTCCTGTCCCATTCGATCCATACCTTGCGCTGCGCGATCTTAAGGCGGTAAAAGACATCTATTCCAGCAGCATATAATAATGCTTCTGGATCTGCGAGAAGATCATTAAAAAAATGAGATCATAGATAAAAAGTGGAATACACATAAAAGTTTATATCTCACATTAAATTAATATTTTAAAGGGAGAAGAAAGTAAAAGATCGAAGGAGATGATCATGGTATTATTCAAATTTGGAAAGAGCGAAGAAGAGAAAATGCTTGAGAGAAGATCTAGGATAAGCAAATGGAAATCTGACATAGACAGGGCAATCAGACAGTATGAAAAGAACAGGGATATGAATATACAAAACGCCAAGATATCGTTAAAGGATGGGAACATAGAAAAGGCAAGGGTTTTTGCTTCTAACATAATTTCTCTGGACAGTGCCATAAGGGGACTGAAGGATTACAAACTGTTTCTTGAAAATATAGATCTTAATCTGCAGTTTGCCGACACAACCAAGAAAGTATGGGCCTCCTTGAAAGAAGGATCAGAAGATCTGCTCAAGAGCCAGCTTACTGAGAAGCAGGTGATACAGATGCAGCAGAATGTTGAGAAGATAATCACTGCATCGGATCAGATACAGGAGAGGCTGAGCAGCCAGCTTGATCAGATAACTACCGCTGTCAATCAGAAGGGAGAATACAATCCAGAGAGCGTTGAGAAGATATTGTCTTCACTTTCAGGTGAAGGGCAGAAAGCATCGGAAAAGCCCGCTGTTCAGGAGCCATCCGAGTCAGCCAGCACGGATAAAGATCTAGAAAATCTCCTGAAGTCACTTGGCGGCGTTAAGAACAATGACGATCAGATCAAATGAACCTTTCCCAAAATGAAGTCCTGGGATACTGGACCTGTTTGACGTTTGCATGTGCCGGTATACCTACTGTATTTTCTAGGTGATATTAGCGTTGTTTTTATCCTAATAGAACAGTACCAATACCGAAGAACCTTATTATCTATTTAGAGGTTTATCAGGATAATCCTATTCTCGCGATATGTTGTATATTCTTTTATCTGATAATATTTAAAAATCTCATAATAGAGGTGTAAGGTTTTTCTTGCTATGGCTTCACATTGATTCTATTTCCTACAAAATCTATTCACGAATAAAATTTTATATCATATATGGCCCAAATGAGTACGACCCGTGTTATCTGTTCGGCTTCTTATCCCTTCCAGAGCCCTACGGCCAGGCCTATTAGGAACAGTATCACTGTGAGAGAAAGGGACCCACCGAAACCTATCGATATATCATTTGTTATCTGCGCTGCATAGGTTTTTATATACGGCAGAAGTCTCGCCGTCATATTTGTTATGGATACATGGGGTGCGAATGAAAAGCCTACGTATGTAGAGAGGATGAGTGCAATCACTATGAGTATAAATGATGTGACGCCTTTTTTAATGGCCAGTCCGAATAGCAAACCATCGATGAGGGCAACAATGAGAAGGATATAGCCCGTTAGTTCTACCATTAAATGATTAACATAATGGGTCTATTTAAACTTGTCGTATATGTATGAAGCGTAGACGTTATGGGATCTGCATTTTCCAAACTTAAAATCATGAATCAATATTCATAGCGTTGATTATGGTTCATTTTTCAAGTTTGTTGAAAATTTTATATCTTACTATACGGTATTCGCCCGGATGAAAGAGATCAAAGTTATACTCATGGGCGTCGGAAACGTTGGACTTAACGTCCTAAGGATCCTTCAGACTAACAACGAGAGAAACGATGGTCTTAGTGTCCGGCTGGTTGGTGTATCTGATTCTCACAGTTCAGTTAGTGGAAAGAACCTGAATATTCAGGATATTATAAGGAATAAGGAGTTAAATGGCAGAGTATCAAATAATGCCGAAATAGATGTTGCGGAACTTTTGAAGGAAAGAGCAGATATTCTTGTTGACTGCACACCTGCATCAAGGGACGGATCCCGCGAAGCTGATCTGTACAAGATTGCATTTCAAAATGGTCTCGATGTTGTTACGGCCAATAAATCAGGTCTGGCAAACAGATGGAAAGATATAATGGACTCGGCTAAAAATTATTCCAGAAAGATACGATACGAAGCTACAGTTGCCGGTGGTGTCCCACTTTTCAGCGTTCTGGATTATTCCATAATCCCGTCCAGAGTGATTAGATTCAGAGGAATAGTGAGTTCAACCATCAACTATGTTATAAGAAACATGGCAAGTGGTGCAAAGCTGGATCAGGTCGTCGATGAAGCCATAAGGAAGGGTATAGCCGAAAGGAATCCTCAGGACGACCTCAAGGGACTAGATGCTGGAAGGAAAAGCGTTATACTTGTAAACCGTCTGTTTGGAACAACTTATACTCTGAAAGATGTAAGATATGAAGGTGTTGAAGAACGTCGATATGGTGAAAATGATCGCCTTATAACTGAAATTTATGAAGATAATGGTAAGCCTATAGCCATATCAAGGATTGCATCATTGTCGGAAGATGATTTTCTTAGGCACATAGACATAGATGGCTTAGGTTACCAGATTCTAACGGATAATAATGGTACGGTGAATGTCAGTGATGTATCAGATGGACCTTATGAAACTGCCGGAGCTGTGGTTAACGATATATTCATTCTATCAAACAGACCATAATAAAAACGCTTAATATGTAAAACAGTCTTTATATAGGTTCTAGGGATCGGGCGTTACGGTGATTGCCCCGTGAAAACTCACTGAGATCTCTGCACTGAAACCTGGAAGCCTAGGCTCATGATCGGGGGAATTTCACTGTTTCACTGCAGGTGATATCCATGGACGAAGATCTCATTAAAGATAATGCAATGCAACGAGCCAGAGCTGCCCAGTACGTCCTTAGTGCGGTTGGGATCGATTTTTCTTATGAGAATGGGTATAAGGTATTTGAGGATGTAAATATAGATGTGGGCCAGAACGAATTTGTTGCCATAGTTGGGCCATCTGGTATAGGTAAATCGACGCTTTTGAGGATACTCGGCGGATTCCTGAAACCTGACAAAGGAGCCGTTTATCTGTTCGGTAAGCAGATCAAGAGGCCCACCCCGGATATCATCTTAATACATCAATCCATAGTGACATTCCCTTGGTTAACGGCACTGGAGAATGTAATGCTGTCCCTCAAGGTGAGGAATGTTTCAGATGAGGAGGCAGAAAAGGCCGCCAGAAACGCCCTTGAGACTGTGGGGCTGCAGGGTTTCGAAGATCTATACCCGAAGGAGATGAGCGGTGGAATGAGGCAGAGAGTTGCCATTGCCAGAGCTCTGGCTGCAAGTCCTCTCGTCTTTCTTATGGATGAGCCATTTGCCCATCTTGATGAGTTGACGGCAGAAGGTCTCAGACAGGATATATATAATATACTCTTCAGTCCGGATACTCCGCTGAAGGGTGTCGTTTTGGTTTCGCACAATTTAACTGAGGTTGTGGAGCTGGCCGATGAGATATACGTGCTTAACAATGTTCCGGCCACCGTGGTTGGGAAGGTTCATGTGGATCTGCCCAGGCCAAGGAATCCGAGAAGTGAAGAGTTCAACCAGATACTGGATGCTCTCTACAACTATCTTACGCCACCTAAGGTGAGAAAGATATGAACGAGATTCTTCTCATCACACTGGCTGCTCTTGCGACTGCCGGTAGGGTTCTTGGTCTTATACTGATATCAATAGTAACAGGCTGGTTTCTTGCCTATGCGGCCATAAAGGGGAAAATATTTGAAAATATTTACATCTCGATTATCGAGGTATTCGAATCAGTTCCAGTTATTTCATTCTTCCCGATAGTTTTGATCATATTTGTGACGAGGATCGGCGGTCCACTCGGAGTCGAGATGGCTGCTGATTTTCTCGTCTTTACCGCCGTGGTCTGGAACATATGGATGGGTGAGTATCAGGCTTTTAAGACAGTTCCCCGGGAGATGCTTGAAGTTGCTGAGAACTATCAGATGTCGTTTTTTACAAAGATGAGAAGAATATTCATTCCATTTTCATATCCTAGGATTGCTGCAAACCTGTTTCCAAGCGTTTCCGATGGGTTTTTCTACATAACTGTTAGCGAAGTGTTCAGTGTCGGGGTACATACATACCAGACTTTTGGTATAGGCACGGTTCTGGATTCGCTTGCCGCGAGCGATAAGACAGGGCTCATTTATATGGCGTTATTGATACTCGCTTTTGTCATAATAATCATAATACTCGGGCTGAGGGAGTTCAGCAGATATGCCGTGTCGAGATATACTGTTGATACCGATGCGCCTATAATAAGGAGAGGGCGCCTTAATGTAAAGCAGACCACCAGGCTGCTCTCTGTTGTCGCCAGAAATCCACTTTCAAGACTGGCGGGATACTACAGATCCAGGGTCATGTCAAGGCCCCCTGAGGTCTTCGAGAAGCGTGAAATGCGACGGGAGAAGATAAGCAGATACTCGAGCATAGCCATAGGTTTCACAATACTCGGCCTCATAATATATTCTAGTACCGATCTCATAATTTCGGTTTCTCATAACGAATGGAACCATCTATTTTCTATCACGCCTAAGATACTTCTCTATCTTCTGTATGATTATGCAAGGGTAGGAGTGATACTGGCTCTATCTTTTGTGATAGCCATATTTCTAGGCTATTATCTGGCTATGCATTCACGAGCTGAGGGTATTGGCGTGCCGATAATACAAACGCTGAGTGCATATCCTCCGCCCATCTATTTTCCCTTCATATTCGGGGCAAGTTTTACTGCTATACATTCTGTACTTGGCCCATTCACTGATGAATTCTACGTTCTCGCATTGGGCTTCGTGAGCACATTCTATTACATATTCTATTCCTTCTGGATGGGCGTGAAGGCTCTTCCGTCAGAATATTTTGAGGTCATGAAAAATCTCAACATGGGATATTTTAGAAGGATGAGGAGTATAATATTACCGGGCACTTTCCCGTATCTCATATCTGGCATATCATCTACGATAAATAGCGCGTGGGGCGGCCTGATGATAGGAGAATACTGGCCAGATATAATACCAGGAAGAAATCTAAGCGTTCATTACGGATTGATGAAATTCATTGATATAGAGACCAATGTTGGGAACATAGCGATGGCCGCATGGGGTTCATTCTTGTTCGGCATAGTTGTCGCGATATACTCGATCATCTTCACAAGGAGGATGATGGATCTTGCTAGAAAGAGATATGTTGCAGAGGAAGGAGTATTCGCTGCCTGAGATGGTTTGCGATATGACGCACGTGCTTATGTCAAATAGAACACTTTTAATATTATGCTAAGCATTAACTAACGATGACTGAAGTCGTTGACCCCAATGCGAGGATCGCTGATCTCGTGGGATTATTGTACGTTATGAATAACATATTTGATGGAAAAACTGATCTTTACAGGCTTGAGAAAGAGATGGAAGTTGATATAGACGATCTCATGCCCATAGTGTACACGGCCTCCAATCTAGGCTTCGTCTCTGCTGAGTCAGGTGACATAATAATAACCGAGAAGGGAAGAGAGTATGTCAAATCAGGGATAAAACGGAGGAAAGAGATAATCAGAGAATCACTTAAAAACATAGAACCATTCAGGACTGCAGTCAGGCTTGGGCATTTCGATCTGGATCAATTGCTTGAATCTCTGAATCAGGAAGGAGTACAGACCTTCAATTCACCATCCGGCAACCATGATCTTGAGGTCATACTCATAGAATGGGGCGTTTATTCAGGTCTACTTAGAAAGGATGACGAGGGGTTTTCTGTTAATTGATCTAGTGTATAGAATCGGATGATGGAAGGTCTTTTTAGATATTTAATGTACAACACCGGATAATTTAATTTTAAGTTAGAATCTTTGTGCGAACTGATTATCCTATCGATCATATACCGCTGAATTCTCGGTATCTTGAGAGAAGCTCCGCATCTATGGACGGTTTGATGCTTCCGATAACGTCCAGCAGATCTCTTGTCTCAACGGTTCTCTGTTTACCAGTCTTCACAGCCTCCATAAAGACATTCTGACTTGCCTTCTTGCATATGAATTCTATATCAGCGCCACTGTAACCCTCGGTCTGCTGTGCAAGTAGATCGTAATCTATATCCCCAGCCTGCTTGACCTTTGCCATGTTTAGTTGGAATATCTTCTTTCTAGCCACAATATCTGGAGGCGGTACGTAGATCTTTATGTCAAATCTGCCAGGCCTCAGCATGGCCTCATCAATCTCCCATGGATTGTTCGTTGCTGCAATTATGAAAAGATTCTTGTTCTTCTGAGAATTTATACCACCAACCTCATTCAGTAGCTGTGCGACTCCTCGCTTTGCTGCATCGGAATTTGATGTATCCCTCTTTGGCACAAGTGCGTCTATTTCATCAAAAAATATTATTGACGGAGAGAGCAGTGCTGCTGCCCTGAAAAGCTTGGATATGTTCTTTTCAAACATACCGAACCATTGGCTGTAGAGACTTGCAGGATTTACATTTATGAATCTAGCCCTCACCTCGTTTGCGATCGCCTTCACTATGAAGGTTTTACCTGTTCCTGGCGGGCCATAGAGAAGCATTCCTCCACCAAATTGTATATTGTACTCCTGGGATAGCTCCTTGAATTTCATTGGATATACGATCTTTCCCAGTATCTCATTCTTTACATCTTCTAATCCCGCAACATCTTCGAATGTAACTTTTGGGATCTCCGGTTTTTCAAGGCCTATTTCTTCTAAGAGGGCTTCCCCCTCTGATAATCTATCGTCTCCTTCTTTTTCACGTACTGGCTCTGCGTTCACATTAACTCGCTGATACGCATTCAGAATTATATTGCACTGATCCAGTCTCTTCTTCTTCAAATCTGGAGGTGAGGCATTTGCAGCTTCCAACATCAACCTGTAGGCAGCGAAATAATACTCCTTGGCCTTGTCCTTATGGCCAAGTGATTCCTCCTTAATACCTCCCTGCAATAATCTCGTTGCCTTATCTATCTTTTCATCGGCTTCATCCAACATTCTCACTCTCCGTGCTCTTGTAACTATCCATTACCGTTCCTTTTGTATACAGCTTGATCTTTCCTATTTTCTTCTGAACGTAGATGAATTCAACTTTGACCTCATATTCGTCGGGAAAAATGGCGTATTCAGTGAGTATGCGGCTGAACTTGGATGAGAAAAAGAGGTAATCACGCTCACTTCCGTTGGCGATAAAGAAATAGGCCTCAAGTTTGGTACCTACAAGCCTATCTCTACCGGGAACAGCTGTTTCAGTTATTTTTTCTCTTTCCGGAACCACAGATACGTCCATAAGTTTTCCAACAACCATCATCTTATTCTGAAGTCCATATGCTTGTCCAAGAACCTTTCTGGATGCAGTTATATAATGCTTCGAAATGCGATCGTCATTTATTTCTGGTTCATAGTATTTCAGCACGTCTGTTACAACGAGGGACATAATTACCATCTTTCATGGAATACAGTCTTATTAAGCTTAGCGATTTGTGAATGGAATCATCAATCTCATAGAGCAAGCCATCCTCTATGTATATTTTAAGATATGCCGATTACTTCTGATTGCTGGATTGATCATATTATATGGTTGGATATATTCATATTTATATATGATTCTCTTATCTGTAAATGTTGTCTTCCGATCCAGAGTACTATGATGAATACAGGCGATTGATATGGTGGCTATTCTTCGGTACCAGGGGAGGCCAGATGCGGCTACGGATAATTGATTACCTAAAGGATAAGCCTTCGAATCTCAATCAGATAAGTGCTTCCCTTGGAATAAATTACAGAACGGCGGAGCATCATGCCAGGATATTAGAGGATAATGGTGTACTTGTTTCGGAGGGAGATAAATACGGGAAAATATATTATATAAATCCAGCCTTTATGAATAAATTTGAAATTATAGATAAATTCAGAAAAAAAGATTAGTTTGATTATGGGAAGTATTTAATGAAGTCAAGCAGATGGCCATATATCGCCGTATAGCCTATGAAAAGGGCTATAAACGTTCCTATGGCAAGTATAGCCGCTTCAACAATGTATACCGCCTTCCCCTTCTTAGGATCCACGAACATGACTGGAGACAGGAGAGCAGCAATACCATCTGCAACATAGAGACCCATGGCGGCAAGAAGATTATCTCCAGTTTCAAGATGATAGTTTACTATTCCCACCGATTCTATTATTACATATATGCCAAGGAAGAAAAGCAGAATAGACACTGAGGATATATCGTAGTGTTTATAATAGGCTATGGCTGAAATCGTAAGAAGAAGCCCAGCCATGAGAAGTGGATCACCGAAGAGCATATTGTAGCTTGAAGGCAGTGGCCATGTGAAGGACATGATGAAACCGCTCAGAAAATCGAATACACCAATACCAGCTGCTGGGAACAGAAGACTCTGAATCCTTTTTTCATTTCCCAAGGCTGAAAATAGAAAGTACATCGATCCAATTGCTGTTGTCATACCCAATGCCAGAAGCATTACAGCCAATGAATCTATAAATTCCGCGCCCATATTATCACAATTCAAATATCGCAAAATTGTATTTCAACTTATCTATTTGTGCATTATTTGACGAAATATATTGTCTAGATACAGATAATGGAAATTTTAGATGTAATAAATAACAAAATATGTTATTTGTGAAAATATTAAAGTATCTAATGTCGATTTCTATTATTTAATAATATTTTATTTCATTTTGCGACTAAATAGAAAACTTTATCTAATTATGTGCTATTCTTTATTCGATAGATATGTCCAAGACAATGTCGATTGTTCTGGCCTCCGGAACAATAGATAAGATAGCA
>NZ_JAGDXM010000050.1:0-23229 GCF_023256435.1 Thermoplasma sp.
GTTCGCTTTCATCCCCTGCCAAGTCAAGGGGTCTTCCCGTTCATGGAGGATAAAAATTTCTAATAGGCATCGGTGATTAAGAGCAGATGAAGATTGCTATACTGATAAGGCATGGAGAGAGCGATATAAATGTCAAAGGAATATTATCCGATACAATTGATAATAATATGCTAACGGAAAAGGGAATAATGCAGGCCCAGCATACGGCGAAAGAGCTTCAGGGCCTGGACATAAAGAATTTCTATTCCAGCCCAATAAAAAGAGCATTCGACACGGCTCAGGTCATTGCAGATGCCTTCAATAAGGACGTTGTAACCGATCAGCGATTGCTTGAGATCGGCCTGGGAAAAGCCCGTGGTAGGCGAGCAAATGAATTCAAGGATGATTTGTACAGTGGCCACATCACCGGTAAGGTCAGAGAGGAACTTGGCATGGAGAAATGGGAAAGCCTGCAGAAAAGGGTTGTTGAAGCCATAGCCTCAAGAGATGGGATAAACGTTTATGTTACTCATTCCGATCCAGTCAGAGCTGCTGTATCCTATTTTCTAGAGATGGGCGAGGAGGAGACCTACGGTTTATCCATAAAGAACGCATCGATGACAATAATAGACGTCGAGATAGGGAAACTCATCACGCTTGGCAGCATCACCATAACCGACAGAGTGAGGGAATACCTCAACCGTAGATGAGTCAAATATTTACCGGTCTTCCCGCAATTTTATGCCTATCCACAAAGAATATCTTGAACATAAGGAATAATATTATGGCTGAGATGCCGAATCCATCTATCGCGGGCCAGACAAGCACCGGTGAGGATGAAAGGGAATACAGGATGAATGTGCCTACGGATGGTGAAGCTGTTCTTGCCAGCTGATTTATCATGCCTATGAAACCCATATACCTGCCGACCTTATCCCTTGGTGCGATCTTAGATGTCACGGTACTTATGTTTGGAGAGGTGAAGTTCTCGCCTATTGTTATCACGATCATGTCAATTATGAGGTAGAAGAGGGTATGCGAAAATGAAACCATCAGATATCCGATGGTGTAAAATACGGAACCAAGTATGAGTCCGTACAGATCCGAATATCTTCTCATCATCCTTGATATGGGATACTGCCCCAAAACCACAACTATACCGTTTACAGCATAAAAATATGCGAGGTTTCTTATTATTATGTGCAGATCATCGACGATGTATATCGGAAGAGTGACCGAAAACTGGGACGATACCATTATGAGGAGAAACACAGGTATGCTGAAGAAGAAGAGTGTGTAATCCTTAACGAGAAAGCCGGATCTCTGTGTTCTGAACCTTGCGTTCGTATTCACGAACATGATAGAAATTATGGTTGCGGTGGCATTTGCAATAGCTACAAAGAGAAATATGAAGGAGAATCCATAAGAGAATATGATCGCGCTGATCAGTGGGCCTATTGCCCACCCAAGGTTTGCCATTATCCTGTATATGGCATATCCCATCTCCCTGTCAGTGCTGGATGTTATATCGGACACTATGGAGTTAGCAGAGGGAAAAACAAGTGATCCTGAAAATGCGGTGAAGATAAACAGTATGGAGATCAGTGCGACATTTCCGTGCGCAAATATCGATAGAAGAAGATATAGGACAAAACCGGATGCATTGCCAACTACCAGTGTTGATTTTCTGCCGAAGGCATCTGCCATGTATCCCGCAAACAGGCTGAAAAGTATTGATATACCAGAGTTGAGAGTGAAAATGAAGCCCACAAAAATAAGGCTCATATGGAGATATGTGTTGAAATATACGGCGAGGAAGGGCCATGTGGCGCCATAGCCTATGGATCTTACGGAGGCTGCAATGCTTACTCCCCACAGCGATCTGTTCCTGTAGTATGGCACTGATGCACCGGCGTCGCTCATTCCTCCGAAATAGTTTACATCTTAATCTATTCTTCCATCTACCGAATAGTTTCGTCAGATGTATCAAAAACGATGAACAACGTTTAAATAATTAAACAAAATGTCTAGAAAAATATGCATAACCCATACACTGTTAGGCAATATGGTCATATATCTGAAATTATGGCTATAATTGGCTATGTTATTCCGACATTTATTCTTGTAACTCCAACATTTTACATCCCATATATATCAAAAACTCTTGGTATACCATATTATACTACATTCATTATAATTGGCTCCCCATATATAGGTAGATTCATAGGTGCCTATATTTATTCACGTTTCAGGTACCTGGGTACGCCGTTCATGCTCTCAATGTCTGTCCTTGGGTTGACATCATTTTCCATTTCCTTTTTGAACAGCGTACCGATCCTAATAATCCTCAGATTCGTGATCGGTATAGCCTTCGGCATATCCACATCATTTGCGGTTGAAGTGGCTGTGAGAACCAGGAAACAGCACATCATAGGATTAACAACAGGTGGCTGGGCAATAGGCTGGATACTTGCAGCCGCCATATCAGCTGTTGTGCCTTACAGATATGCCTCGATGTCTGGCGCGGTGGCCATACCCTTATCGGCCATAGGTGTGCTTCTACGCCGGGTTAACATAGGGCATGTTATAGCATCCGGTTTCAACTTCTCCGTTTACGGTTTTCTGATATACTTTCTGGCGTTCGAGCCAGCCTTCGTCCTGCAGATAATTCCACAAATATATGGATCCGCTGCGTTCCTGGAATCAGAGGTCGCGTATTTTCTCGCTATACCTGCCTACATGATATTTCCTATAATGGCAAAGCGCTATGGTTTCAGAAAGGCCCTGTATTCCATAGCGTCCATTTCAATGATCCTCTCCATCTTTGCATTCCTATATCTCAATTTTTATGCTGCCATCGTCTTCACCGTCTTCGGCCTAGCCGTGAATGCAGTCATACCGGGATTCCTCAGAGACGAAAATCTCAGCCCAGAAAAGATAGGACCATCCATGAATTTTTCAGCAATAAACGGCTTTCTGGTTCCGACGATAATATACCTGATAGGTTCCATAAGGATATCGGCCGTGGCGATCACAATATTCTCGATGGCATGTCTCATAGCCTTATCTGATGTCGGTCATAGAATCTTTTCGCATTCCTCAACCTCTGTACCGCATAAGGCCTGAACGAAACAGTGTCGTATCGGATCGGT
This sequence comes from Thermoplasma sp., assembly GCF_023256435.1. Taxonomy (GTDB): domain Archaea; phylum Thermoplasmatota; class Thermoplasmata; order Thermoplasmatales; family Thermoplasmataceae; genus Thermoplasma. The sequence continues at coordinate 3,132 of NZ_JAGDXM010000050.1, forward strand.
TTGAAATGTAAAAGTAATTAAATCAATTTTTGATATTGGTTTGTCTCATCATCTAGTTCCATGAATCGTGAGTGGTAACGACGACGTGAGACTAGAGGTTGCCCTGCCATGGGCCTCGAATCGAGAATATGTGGTGTAGCTTTCGGTGACAATCCGATCAGAGGCGGGCAAAGAGTTCCCCGGAGGGTCAGAGTGCATGAAACGTGAATGCATCTCGTTACTTCCGGGGAAGAGATTTCATCGCCGGGTAATGATAAATGGAGCAGACTATCAAGGTTCAGAATGAGGATTTGAGATACGTTGTTTCTGTCGTGACTTCAAAGGTTAATGTCTACGATATTATAGTCGATCCTGTTTCTGTAAAATTCTACTTTTTCGATAGCGACAATCCGAATATAGATGAGGCATTCGACTCCATAAGAAGGGATCTTATAGACCGGGGATTCATCCCTATGATCCTGCGTGACGGCGAAAATATAATACAGGTGACGAAGAGGCCGCAGCAGAGATACTTTGGCAATGCTGTCAACCTGATTCTTCTTATTGCCACAATATTATCAACTATGTACGTTGGATCGCAGTACTCCATAAACTTCGTTCCCAAAGGTGCATATTACACACTTAGGCTCTGGGGTTATGGCTTTATATTCTTCTCTGCACCACTGCTTCTCATACTGGGAATCCATGAGAGCGCTCACTTTCTGGTGGCAAGAAAACATCATGTGAAGGCCTCGCTTCCGTTCTTCATACCATTTCCCATAGGCATAGGCACATTTGGCGCGTTCATCTCCCTCAGAGATCCGCTCCCCAACCGCAAGGCTATGGCTGAGATTGGCGCAGCTGGTCCTATAGCGGGATTCTTGACCGCATTGCCGCTGATGTTCGTTGCAGATTATTTCCAGAACGTCGTAAAGCCAATACCGCCAGCTTATATACCATTCAAGGTCACATTCCCTCTAATATATCATCTTCTTGGACTGAACGTGAATTTTTCCGGTCCAATTTTCCCTATGGTCTTTGCAGTATGGGTTGGGATGTTCGCGACCGCAATGAACCTCATACCTGCAGGTCAGCTTGATGGAAGCCATATAGTTCGCGGAGTTCTTGGTAGCAGAGCAAATGTTCTTTCCTATGTATTTCTTGGCTTCCTATTCGCGATCGGTTTCTTCTACACTGGCTGGTGGATCATCGCCATATTTGTTGTTTTCACAGGGCTCGTTCATCCACCAGCCCTGAATGATTATTCGAAGATATCAAAGCTTGACATCGCCATAGGCGTGTTCTCACTCATCATGTTCATACTGACATTCACCATAGTGCCGATAAAGCCGGCCTGATGCTGTTGATCAGGGATTTCTTGTATTTCCTTCGTTTTTATTGGCATAATATATAATCCGATCTGCAAACCAGAGGATAACCGCTATCATAAGGCTCGACTCAACGAAGAGAACATCGTTATGTGCTATGTATGAAAATATGGTCAGTGCAATAGCAGGCGGATGTCTGAATCTTGAGTATGTTATGAATATGGCGACCAGACTAACATTCAGATAGATCGATAGATACTGTGTACCCATAAGCATGTGGAAGATCGTTGTCAGTGTTATGACTAAAAGATACGAAATGATGAGTGAATTTGGATGAGAAAATCTGCCTCTGTTTTCCACCGTGATGAGATATGCAGATACGGCAAATGGAGGTGCAAGGAGAATGATCTTAAAAACATAGCTTATCATGCTTATGATCGCAAATAGAATTAGAAAGGATATCATTTGGTGTAATCTTTTCATAATGCATAGCGATATTGAAAAAATATTAAAATATAAGTAAGCTGACCGAAAACAAGCATCAAATGCGTTAGAATGAAAATACGAAATGGTACCAGGCTGAACCTGATGGATCTTAATTTGCAAAAAATGAGCAAGAAAGCTCCGACCTATAGGAAGGGGAGAATGTTAGATTGGTTTTCCGCTGGGTTCAATTCACGTTATACTGTAAATTATATTGAAAGAATTGAATACCGGTATAAAGTGATTTATGAAATTATTTTGATGTTAAAAGAGAAGTTGTGGGTTTGGGGGAAGCTGTAAAACTCTTTCTTCGGACATGAGATACGCGGACTTCACTCAATGGAAATACTCATAAATTGTTTTCCTATATTTTTTGCATCCCCACGATAACCAAGTGGATGATAATTAGGTAAAATCGCTGAGATCCGAGTCCATGCCTGTGAATATCACGATATGGTGCTTGTCTGGATGTCTGAAAAGACAGATCTCCTTTCGATGAGAGGAAGATCCGAAGCTTTAGCTCAGGAATAGCTTACATAGCCGCAATATGAGTGGTCTTATGGGTTTGTCCTTCTGTTCTGTGGGATAAACCTTTTACGATAAGTTTATTCGATCATGTCCTATATTTTTGGTAGGATCCTAAGGATAAAATATGAAGGTTGTCTGCAGTCGGAATGCCTAGGTCGAATTACGGATAATCCCAAGAACATGCCGTGGTCGCAATGAATGAAGAGACTGCAGACAAAGATATAAGAAATCCTCTGCGGGAGAGAGCATATGGGCCATATTCCAGTCAGTGGGTTTCCATATAGAGTTCAAGCGATTGGGAACAAATAGAAGCATTTCATATTGAGTATGTGGGGGTCATCGCAAAATGAATGATGGAGCAAGGATGATCTGGGGTAGAGAAGATCGTGAATCTGCATCGGATAAGATCATACTGGATTATATAAAGAATAGATTCGGAGTTGGTAACGCAATAGAATGGGACGGGATCTACAGAAGGAAGAATTTGGAGGAGAATTCGGAACTTCTATCATTGATCTCACAATGTCTACCTCCGGACAGAATTTCATTCAGATCAGAGGATAGAATACTGCATTCCATGGGAAAGAGTGCAATGGAATATGCATCAATAATGGATGGAGTTGATGTTCCCATAGTTGACGCAGTCGTATATCCTAAAGAAGATGAAATTGAATGCATCATGAATAAGCTCAGGGGAAAGGGAATGATAATATCTTATGGTGGCGGAACTTCGGTCACCGGTGGCTTGAAGCCGAACAGTCAGCATGGCTATGCTGTAAGCTTGGACACCAGAAATTTAAACGTCTTCAATCTGGATGAAAGATCAATGGTTCTTGAGGCAGGATCCGGCCTTCTGGGGCCAGATATTGAAAGGAGGCTCAACGAGCATGGACTTACGCTTGGAAATTTTCCAGAATCATTCCAGTTCTCCACGCTTGGAGGATGGATCGCAACGAATGCGGCGGGCCAGGAGTCAAATAGATACGGCAAGATAAGAGACATGGTTCTCGGCATAAAGATGATATCGCCACGCGGTACTTTCACGGATCATGTCGTACCAGCTGAGTCTGCGTTCTTTAGGGTTGCGGATATAGGAATCGGGAGCGAAGGTGCATTCGGAATCATAACAAGAGCCTGGCTGAAGGTCAGAAGGGTGCCGGATCGTTATTATTATAAAGCGTATATGTTCAGGAACTTTTCTGATGGCCTCGAGGCGCTGAGGAATGAATTTGCATCGGGAAGATCCAGAATAGTGGCCAGGCTCTCGGATGACCAGGAAACTTCGCTGTCTCTCCTTGCGGCGGGGGATTCCGCTGCATACAGACTCTTTCGATCGTACCTGAGATACAGAGGTGTTCATGACGGCGGATCTATACTCATAGTTATGGACGACGGTAAGATAGATATCAAGGGAGGAATAGGACTTGGATCTGCTCCTGCCAGAATGTGGGCTAGGACGAGGTTCGATAGGCCGTATCTTTACAATGAGCTGATCAGGTATGGCATAATAGCTGATACCATAGAAACATCCGTTCTCTGGTCAAAGGCACACGATCTTTATGCTGCAGTTGTATCCGCATTTAAAAATGAATCTGACAGGATGAAGATACCTTCCATCATAATGTGCCATGCCTCTCATGAATATGTATCTGGAACTGCGCTGTACTTCACCTTCCTATTCTACTCAAGAAAGAACAAGGCTGACACGCTGAGATCGCTTAGGAGCGCAATTATGAATGCCATACTGGCATCTGGCGGATCCATATCGCATCATCATGGAATCGGCCAATATCTCAGCGATCTGCTTCCAGCATATAAGGGGTCGGCATTCGAGCTGATAAGCCAGCTGAAGCATTTCCTTGATCCAGACAATATGCTGAATCCTGAAATTATAAAATGAAAGTTATTTATAGCAAATCTTTGATGACTTGATCAATGAGAGCATTATTCATTGTAAACCCATCAGCTGGGCATGGCAGAGCCGGGACGGCATGGGAAAGCCATCGCAAAATAATATTCGATCATCTTGGAGAACATTCCTATGAGATCACGAAACGCCCCGGCCATGCCACAGAGATCGCTAGCAAATTGTCAGAGGGCGAATTCGATGTGGTAGTATCATGTGGCGGAGATGGTACCTTGAACGAGGTGGTCAATGGCGTAGTTGGTAAAAACATTAAAGTGGCGGTGTTGCCTCTTGGGACGGGTTCAGATTTTGGGAAAAGCATAGGGATAAGGACCCTAGAGGATTTTATAGCTGCAATGAAAGCTGGAAACATTTCTGCAGTTGATGTATTCGAAATTAACTTCTCTGATATGAAGCGCAGATATTATCTGAATATTCTGGAGATAGGTTTTGGTGCAGAGGTTATGGATTACGTTAATTCGCATAAATATTTTGGGAGGCGTTCGTTCAGCGTCGGAGTTTTCTCGACAATCTGGAAGATGCATCCTTTCGATCTGTCCATAAGCATTGATGGGGAGGATAAAACGATCTCTACCATTGAAGCTATCCTTGCCAATGGAAAGTATTTCGGCGGGGGAATGATGGCTTCGCCCACATCTGCTATAAATGACGGCCTGCTGGATATTCACATTTTGATGCCCTTTTCAAAGGTGAAGACAGCATTGAATCTGCGCTATCTTGTAGATGGCTCGTATATTGATAGGGGTTATGCACACAGCTTCAGGGGAAGATCCGTATCCGTGAAAAGTCATGGTCATCTGGTTGAAGCAGACGGCGAGGTGATCGGGCGCACTCCGATCAACGTTTCGGTTGCGGGCCAGATCAGTTTCATTGCAAAATGATGATACGTAAATTGAAAGATGTTGCGCTTATCATATGCCCCATTTTTATCAATCCTGGATTCCAGTTTTCGATACAATTCTTGAACAAATTCAGGACTAGACATATGAAAATTTATTGAGTATATATCAATTTTTCAGAAAACGGGTGTTGGACATTAAAACTTCGGGACATGCTTTATCACACAAATGATCATTCACCTGCCCATATCATGCAGAGTCGATATAACTTATAAATCAATCAAGCGGTTTTTGATTTGTAGATGCCCTTCAATTATGATATTATTATGGTTCTATAAGTGAATTACAAGGATAAATAATGATTTTTGTCGATGAAGCTAAAAGAGAAAGATAAGATACAGACGCTGCATTTTATACTGTTCAAAGGAATCATATTGGCAGATATCTGCATCCAATAAAAACAATAACGCTTCATATAGCGACAGTTGGTGGATCAAAAATTATGCATGATTGATTATAAAGTCGGCTAGAAGTTTGTTGTAACCGTCGCGATCCTCCCACATAGTTAGGTGTGAGCAGTCCTTGAATACATGTAGTTCCGACCCAGATATCCTTTCATGTATGACTCTAGCCACGTTTGGCGTAACCTCATCGTATTCGCCAACAGTTATCAGCGTAGGCACATTTATGGACGAGATCTTCTCTGTTATGTCCCAGTCCCTGATCGTTCCAGTTATGGTGAATTCATTCGGGCCATTCATTATCCTGTACACATTTCTTCTCTCGGCATATTCAAGCGATTTTAGAACTTCCGGAGGCCAGTCCTCCGATCTGAGAAGGTGCTGATGGTAGAAGTAGTTGACTGCTTCCTGATAGTCGGGATTATCATAGACACCAGCAGATCCATATTTCTTTATTGCATCCCTGTATTTGCTAGGAAGTTCATCGATCAGTCTATTCATCTCCTTGACGGTGAGCGGAACGGATGATAGTCCACCTGATATTATCAATCCCTTCAGGTGGTCTTGGTACTTCACAGCGTAGGCGAGTGCGAGAGCACCACCGTAAGACGATCCCATCAGGAACACCTTTTCATTACCAAAAATTTTCGAACGGAGGCCCTCTGCCTCTTCGACTCCATAATCTATTGTGAAATTTCGTACATCTGGCTCTTCCGATCTTCCGCATCCGAACTGATCATAGAATAACACGGTTATACCATGCCTGGTAAGATCCCTGAGAGATAGCAGATAGTCATGCGACATCCCAGGTCCACCATGCATTGTCATGAGCTTTGCCTTTTCATCATCGGCTCTGCAGAGCTTGTAATATATGTATATTCCGTTAATCTTGGCATAATTTTCTGTGCATTCATCAGACATTTCAATCCACCAACATCGATCAATGACATTAAGAAAATGTTAAATATAAATTTAGATCATAAATAGATAAAAATTTGGATTTCAATCCTCAACAGCCTCAGTAAGCTCTTCGTTAAACGTCGTTTCTGATATCTTGACATTTCTTGCTTTCACATACGAGTATACGGCGGAAAAGAGGGCCCATGCTGCAAAGGATAAGGAGGCAGCTATGACAGGCGCCGATATTGATATGAACGTGCCGTAGAATACGTAAACGAGTATAGCCGTGACAGCAACGGGAAGGGCTATATTCGAAAGGCCTATCCGCTGCCCCTTCTTTCTCAATATGGCCGGAAGCGAAAGATTTGCTATCATATGTACTAGAAGAGCTGCTAGTGTTGAAAGAACTCCGGTAAACAGAAAGCCTCCAAAGGGGCCAAGGAATTCCACGCTGAGGAAGCCTATGAGAACTGCTGCAGCTACCATGACAAGACCGGCGAGATGCGGCGTTCTTCTCTTGTCATGAACCTTTGAGAGCGATGAAGGAAGGATACCATCTCTACTCATGGACAGCGTTATTCGTGCGACGCTGTTGGAAAAGGTAACGTTGTCCGTTAGTATGCTGTTTATGTAAAATATAGTTATGAGAATGGCCGCCCAAAGCCCTATGTCTACCTGAGCTAGTTTTATTCCTGGTACAAGGTTGTTTGCATAGGATTCCATATTGGCCGGCCCCCATCCAACCGTAAAGGCATAGGCTGCAAAGACAAAGAATATGCCGAGGACTATGGAGGACAATACGACTGCGTTACCTATCATTCTTTTGGCATCCTTCGCCTCTTCACCCAACGGCGTCATCCCGCCGAAACCAGAAAAGGCTGTATACATGAACAGAACGCCAAGCGCGATTCCACTCACACCGTATGAATCATACTTCAATGTGAAGACGCTGGTGGTATTGATGGATGGATGGCTCAGTATTATGAAGAGACCTATAAAAACAACCACGGCTATTTCCAACGATCCCATGACTGATACATATCTGAGCGATCCTTTGATACCTAAAAATGAGACGATATATCCGAATGCGGCCGATGCAATTAGCAGAGGTATCCAGAGATAGGACGAAACCGTCACACCGTATATATAGCTTAGCAGTGCGGGAACAAAGACTGCTATGGATAGAGATATGAACGCCAGGGCGGCTATCTGATACAGAATATAAATCCACCCGGAGAACGATCCGACTCCGCTACCGAAACCATTCTTTATGTAATCATAGTATCCACCCGGACCGGCAACATGGTTGGATATCTTCCTAATGATGACGGCGTTCAGGAACACGATCACGAAAGCTACCACCGCAGCCAGTGGAAGAGATCCAAGAGCAAAGGCTGCAGAACCCGTCATGGTAGCCACCGCAGCGCCTGCCGGTGCCGAAGCAGCAACCCCCTGAAACACAACTTCCCTGAAGTTCAGCACATTTCTTCTGAGAGTCTTTGCCATGATAATACCAGTCAGGTCAATTATTATCAATTATATAATCTTTCCTTAATCATATATTACCAAGAGTAATATGGAAATATATAAATTCTGCCTACTTTGTATATACCATATATAATTGAAATATAGTTTAATTCAGCAAGACAGGATTAAAGTTTCCAACTCAGAAAAGATCGATAATATTTATATGTATTTTCAAGATCTATCATTATGAAGTTTGATTTCTCAAATATCTTTCTGAGCAAGGGGCTAGATTATTTCTCGGATGATCTGGTGCTACAAGACGTTCTGAATTATCTGGGATACGATGCTGATGAGAAGCTCTCTGAGATGGGAAGATACGTCAGCACGGAGATGATAGAGGATTCGATCTTCATTGATCATTACGGTGAACCTGCCTTGCAGACCTGGGGTGTTCTCGATAACCGTACAGATGGAATATGGATATCTAGAACGCATCAGAACATGATCGATAGGTTGCTGGATATGGGTGTTGTATCTAACATCGTTGAGAAAAATGATCTCATGTACCATTTCATATCTGGATATCTTATATCTGATTCCGGTCTGTTCTGCACTCTGACGCTAACAGGTCAGACTGCATACGGTCTTAAGAAATACGGAGGAAAGGATCTCGAGGTCTTTCTGAAGCACTATGTGAACGGCGATCACTGGCTTGGCGCCACCTATTACACCGAGATACAGGGCGGAAGTGATCTCGGCGCAAATCAAACCACCGCGGTTAAATCTGGCAAGAAATATATACTCAATGGGGAAAACAAATACTTTGCAAGCAATGCAGGCCTGGCCGATGGTGCAGTAGTCACAGCCAGAATACAGGGTGCGAAACCAGGCGCAAAAGGCATATCGGTTTTCTTTGTTCCCACGATCAGATCTGACGGTACGCGTAACTATGAGATACGCAGGATAAAGGACAAGCTGGGCACCATAATGGTGCCGACCGGCGAGGTGGTGCTCAAGGATTCTGAAGGATATCTGATGGGCGATGAAAAGAATGGTATATACATAGCGCTGGAGATACTTGAAGTTTCAAGAATAGATGACGCCATAGCTGCGGTGGGTATAGCGCGGAAAGCCCTCTGGGAGGCATATCTCTATTCCAAAAGAAGGACGGCATTCGGAAAGCCCATAATCGATCATCCTCTCATGCTTAGGGATCTGGCTGAGATGGAATCTGAGGTGGAAGCATCAACGGTGCTTTCAATGGTTGCAGCCGACATGTTCAACAGGGCATCGCATTTGACGCCTCCCTACGACGATCAGTACCATATGGCCAGGGCCTTTACGCATATGGCAAAGAACGTGGCATCCTGGTCCAGCGATTATGTCACAAGATATGCAATGGAGGTCTTTGGAGGAAAGGGCTTCCTGAAGGAATTTCCCATAGAGAAGTTCCACAGGGATTCAATCGTTACGTCGTTGTGGGAGGGAACAAGCAACATACAGGCACTTGATTTTCTGGAGCTTGTGCAGAAGAAAGACATAGACGAAAAGATCTTCACGCTAATATGGAACATCATGGAGAACCTTTCATCTGAAAATGCGGCCGTAGTAAAGGCGGCATTCGATTATGTTCGCGAAAAGGTTATGGCCTATAGGAAGTCTGTAAATATGGAGTATTTTGCAAAGGACATGCTCAACCTCTTCGGCTACCTCTCCTCTCTCGCATACATGTTTTCTGTATCTGAAAAAACAGGGAATGTTGGAATGCAGATGGCCGCAAGGATATATTACTATAGGCATTTTCTGGGATCATTGCCACCTGATATTCCATTCGGGGATCTGCACAGGGTCGTTGACTGGATGAACATAGGTGGTGGCGAAAAGGTCATAGAGGTAAAATGATTGCAGAATCATGCGAATAAGGATACGAGTATTATCCCATTTTTCCATCGCTCTAGGTTTCGATGAATCATCCTTCATTGTGCCGGAAGGCATTACATTCGGTGAGATGAAGGAAACCCTGATTGATCGCTTCAGTACTTTTATACGTCCAATAGAAATTGGAATGTATGCAAACATGAGGCCAGAAGACGATCAGTATGTGCTCAAGGACGGCGATACCATATACATATTCCCAAGATCTTCTACACCCTGATTGCAGGAACGGTTATATGAGCAGGTACGTGTGATCCTAATGCGCATAAATTTATATCAAACAGGCATACTTATGCATGGATCCAGAAATTATTTTTAAGAAGATAGACGATCTAGGCGAAGGCCCTACTTTTGACGAAAAGAGGAACAGAGTTTACTGGGTTGACATAAGAGGTAAGAAATTTCACTACCTGAATCTTGATAATTCTGAGATGAAGACTTTCGCTTCCATCGGGATGATATCGTCCATAGTGCCGACTGACAGCAACATGATGGCTGCCACAGTCGATCATGGTTTGTATCTTATTGACGATACAGGAAGGCATACGCTGCTGACTGAGGTGGAAAAGGAACAGAAGTCCACAAGATTCAACGACGGCAAGGCAGATCCGTTCGGTAACTATGTTGCCGGCACCATGGATCTTGAGGAAAAGAGGCCAATAGGATCGCTATACGTCTTGACAGGAAAGACCATCAGGCGTATTCTTGATAATCTAACGATATCCAACGGCATAGCTTGGAACACGAAGAAGAAAGTATTCTATCACATCGATACGCCGAAGAGAAGGGTCGAGGCCTACTCATATGACAGCAGGATGAACATAGAGAGGATAGGTACGGCTGTGGATTTCAGAAACGAGGTGGGAAATCCAGACGGCATGACCATCGATGCTGAAGGTAATCTATGGGTTGCGCACTGGGGCGGTAACAGGATAACGGTTCATGATCCGGAAAAGCAGAAAAAGATAGATGAGATAAAGTTCCCAGCCCAGAATATAACATCATGCGTATTTGCAGGTGATGGACTGCATGACCTTTACGTTTCATCCGCCTCAAATGGAAATGCGGACGATCTCGGTGGAAGTCTCTTCCGCGTGAAAACTGAATACACAGGATCAAGGACCTTTGTATTCAGCGTTCCCTGAAATTCCTTCTGCAAATTTTTCGGCCTTTTCTATGAGGTTGTCCCATTTTTTCAATATGTCGGAATACTTTTCCGCGATCGTCTCAAGATCCTGCATCTCCACCACGTCGATGTAATTCTCAGGTTCATAGGGTTTTATATTCGTACCATCTTTCAACATTTTTCCTATGTCAATATAGCTTTCTCTCCAGTCATGCTTCATCTTGAAGGCGTTCCACGCATTTCCGGTTGCAAAGATCTCATCCGGGAGCTTCTGTATATTAGAGATGAAGCGAATGTTTTCTATAAGTGTCTTGAAATGCGATAGGGCATCTGAAAAATAATCAATGAATTCTACAAATGAATCTTTCATTATCTGAAAATCTCTATGATATCCGGAGGTCTTGTTCAAAAACGTGGACCAGATCATAACCGCATTTGACATTGAAAGTGAGGCTATACCCTGAAGAAGTTCTAAATAATCCGGATTTCTCTTGTTTGGCATCAGTGAGCTCCCCGTTGTGAATGCATCAGGCAAAGCAACGTAACCCATTCTATAATAATCAATGAGATCCATCGCGATCCTGGAGATGAACACCGCGGTCTGCGTTATTGAATTCGCGACTGATGTGAACACGTACTGGTAAAGAGATGCGGCAAACATAGGGTTTTTATGAGGCTGTCCCAGTCCAAGCATCACAGCCATGGTGTAAAGCGATCCGGAGAAAGGGCTTCCATACCCGGATCCATATCCGTAGGCAAGATCAGAGACGATGGATACGGAATGATCGATCGCTTTGATATGGAAAGCAAGCGATTCCTCTATGTAGTTGAGATAGGTTCTGGCAGATATCGGCATCGCTGGCATGAAATGTGTAGATCCAGGCAGCAAAGCATCTGTTTCCAGGTTTTCTAGCACTTTTATGCACTGCAGCATATCCGAAACAATCTTTGCAGTTCTCTCAATCGTGAACATGAGAACGTTGTTGTGAACCTGTTCATTCCTTGAGAGATAGAGACGAAGATTATGACCCAGTTTTCCGCACCTGTCCTCAACTGCATTCTCCACAACGGTATGTGCATCCTCATAGTCGATGGTGATCGACGGTGGATCCCTCAGAATATATAGGAGCGTATGAATGATGCATATTGATTCATCCCTGTCGATGGCGCGTTTCTCATAAAGATCCAGATGATAGGCTATCAGCGATAGTATTTCATACTTCAACAGCTGGCGTTCTGCATCGATATCGCGTTTCACAAAAGGCTCCGTCGCGTTCCATCCATGATCCTTATGCAATCCCCCTTCCCAGAGCTTCATTCCATCATCCCGCTAGATTCTTTTTCTTTCTTATAGATCAAAATAAGATCCGGCCATCTCTTGATCAACAGCTGTTTTTCTGTTATGCGAGTGCACAGTGGCATTTCCGTATACCTCTATGAAGCCCTTTGATACCCTCTGATCGAATTTACTGGAACTGTAGTTTATCAGATCCCTGTTGTATATGAACGTGCTTCCCCAGGCACCCTCATTGAAGATATGTCCACCGAATAGCTTCATCCTGATCTCTCCCGTTATGTCTCTGTTGAATTCGGCTTCTGCTGCATTTATGGCGTTCATAACTGGATCATGCCAGAGTCCACCGTAGACGAATTTTGAAAACTGCCAGTCTAGCATCATCTTTACCTCTGCTTCATTCCTGTTGAGGATCAGGGACTCCAGATATCTGTGGGCGTGGGTGATCACAGCTGCGGCAGGGCATTCATAAACCTCATGACTCTTGAGTCCCACGACCCTGTTTTCCACGTGATCGATGAGCCCGATCCCGGCCGATCCAGCGAGGGCATTCAGCTTCATGATCAGATCCGAGAGCTTCATCTTTTCACCATTCATCTCCGTGGGAATGCCACCGTCGAAGGCAAGCGTGATCTCAACATTCTTTTCCGCCTTCCATGGTGGAACGACCCATTCATAGACATCCTCAGGCAACCCCTTTCCGATATCTTCAATATCGGGGCCCTCAACGGATCTCCCCCAAATGTTCTCGTCTATGGAATATTTGCCGTCCAGCTTCACAGGTATCCCATGGGTTTTTGCGTATTCTATCTCGTCGCTGCGCATCATGTTCCATTCCCTCACAGGAGCCAGAACTTCTATGGAGGGATCAAATGCCTTTATGGAAACCTCGAACCTCACCTGATCGTTTCCCCTGCCAGTAGACCCATGGACTATGTATTTGGCCCCAATTTTATGCGCATAATGAACAGCCTCTTCTGCCATGAGTGGCCTTGCTAAAGCAGTTGAAAGAGGATATCCCTCGTAGTTTCCATTGGACATAATCGATTTTGCTATGAATCTGTCTGCAAATTGATCCTTGGCATCATGAACAAAAACTGGATACGCACCCAGCGATTCGGCTTTGGCAGCAATCGCGTTCAAATCCGTATTGCCCACATCAAGAGTGAGCGTTGAGACGCTAAGCGACAATTTCTCCTGAAGCCAGCTTATCATTACGGATGTATCAAGACCTCCAGAATAAAGCAGAAGAGCTTTTTCCATGGGCATCCATTTATATTCGATATAAACAATTTTTCGTTGATATTTGAATTTTTAAAAACAATTCAACATTATTTTGTCATTAAGTAAAAAATATTATATTCAAAACTAATATTACATATTATGAATAGAAGAATAAGGGGAGATGTGGAAGAGAGGACGATGGATTATCTTGTGAAAAGGCCAGAGATATTCACGTTGCTCAATACCGGCATAGTCAATCTCAATGGACTGGCAGCTCTCATAAGCAGAGAAAATGGAGATCTAAATCCGCTTTCGGTCAGGTCGGCGCTGCAGAAGATTATGAAAAGCGGAAGGATAACTGATTATCGCAAGGCTACTGATGATCTTTTAAGGAAAAGCAAGGTGACTCTGCAGGATAAGGTATCCGTTATAACGGCCAAGAGGAAGCTGGATATGGATTTTCTCTCCGTAACGTTCCTTACGGATTCTGTGGTTTATATCGTCGATGAAACAAGATCCAAGAACATACCCCGGGATGCGAATGTTGAAAGGAACGTCAGCCTGATCCATATCTTTTCGCCATATGACATAGTTTCCACCCCTGGTTTCGCGTTGAATGTGGTTCAGCGAATATACGCTGCGGGAATAAACATATTACAGCTCATATCATGTTCCAATGAAACCATGATAGTCGTGAATAGGGAGGATGCAGTCAAGGCTTATTCTGCGCTGACAGCCTACTGATCGAATTCATTATGTGGCCGTCATCTTTCTATCGGAATAACAGGATTAAGATCGACGGAGTCTGACAATCTTCGGTCACGGGCCCCACATCTCCTACAATTATGATATATCTTTTCATTCAAGGTATGTCATCTCCTAAGTTTTCGATTCTTTATTGTTTTTCATTTGGTGAAGTTAGTTTAAAAAAATTTAAATAAACTTCACAATTCCATCATCCATGATCATGGACATAAAACTCGATCGACATCCTCTGGTCTTCATAGGCCATGGGCATGAATTTGATGAGAAGATAGTGGCTTTTTCCCAGGAAGCTTCGATCATCTATGCATTCACCGATGAGAGGATCGTCGATCCACATGTCTCAGTTGTTTCTGGGAAATTTGAGGATGGAATAGAGACCGTCAGGGATGTTAGGCCCATCATCACCTTCATTTCCACCGAGGATGAGGTTCTAGACGCGCAGCTCGCCAGCATGGCATCTCTGTATTCAACCATGGTTTACATACCGGATCGCGTGATGCTGAGCGATATAAATCTTTGCGCGTTGATAAAGAAAGGGCCTGTATCGATAGGCATATCGACAAAGGGGAAGAGTCCGGCTATGACCGTTATGATAAAGAAGAGGCTCAATGCATGCATCGATAAATATGGCATAATCACCAGAGAGGATGCCCTGATGATAGATTTTATCTCCAGAAACAGAACTAAGATAATTTCAGGAATACGTGACAGAAGAAGGCGCCGCGTTATGATGTACAAGATCGCCGTTGACAGGAACATGAGAAGCATGGTTGCATCTGGTACAGGTGATCCGGATAAGATGCTGGAAAGTCTGATCGATGGACAATGACAGCAAGAAAATACTATATAATAGGCGTTGGACCGGGCGATCCAGATCTAATGAGTATTCGCGCCGTCAGATCTATTCAGGAATCGGATCTCATACTCTACGACAGCCTTATTCCAGAAGATATCCTGATCCGTTTCTGCTCAGAAAAGAAGAAGATCCATGTGGGTCACAGATCCTCAAAAGACCATCATGACATCATGGAGAGGATATCGGACATCCTCGATAATACTGAAGATGCTGTGGTTGCCCATCTTAAATCCGGCGATCCTGCAGTTTTTTCTCATCTTCATGAGGAGGTCGATATGCTGGTTCATCGCGGTATAAGCTATGAGATCGTTCCCGGCATATCATCGGCGATTGCAGTGCCGGAGATGGCCGGAATCGCACTTACTGGACGGGGCTTTTCGGAATAGTTAACCATAGTGTCCGCGAGTGATGCCAGCGGAAATTTCAATGAAGCTGAGATAAGATCGGCTATGGCTGCATCAGGATCCGTGGTCATAATGATGGGTGCGAGATATCTGGGAAAGATCAGGGATCTTCTGGTTTCAATGGATTACCGAAAGCCTGTCGTCGTAATAGAGAACGGAACGAGGCCGGATCAGAATGTGTCGTTCTTCAGACAGCCGCTGGATATAACTGCAGAGTATGCAAATTCACCAGCATTGATAGTGACCGGTCAGATCATCAACCTCAGGGAGGTGGGTAGGAAAGATGAGGATAAGATACGAAATTGAATTTGATTCCGGATCCATGCGCCTGAGTTCTCCAAACCATTCCGCGGTGATAAACATGGGATTGAATGCAGTGATTGCCGGAGATCTCGAAAAAATCATATTTGACGCTATATACGCCGAAGTTCTGAATCAGATGGGAAGCGATCGTAGGGAACATGATTTCAAGATGATAGAGGAGAGAAGCTTTTCCATAATAGATTCGATGCTTCCACGGGATATCGGATATCCCATGCGCTATATAGTCATGAAGATTGTGCATTCCACGGCGGACTTCGCCATGGTAAATCTTGTGAGATACAGCGAAGGATTCTTCCAATCCATGGTCTCCAGGTTGAGAGCAGGAACTACTATAATCGTGGACAGCGAGATGGTGAGGTCCGGCATATACGCTAAACCGGTTCTCAATAAGAACAAGATCGCCTGTTATCTGAATGACGATGAAACCGCGGAAATAGCGGAACAGAGAGGTATAACGAGATCCGCCGCTGGGATCATGAAGGGTCTTCTGAAGAACAGGAATTCGGTCATCGTGATTGGTAATTCTCCAACTGCGCTTGATCAGGCGATAACGATGATCGAAGAAAATGGATGGTATGACGTACCTGTAGTCGGTGTACCTGTCGGATTCGTGAATGCAAAGAGCGTGAAGGATCGACTCATGTCAAGCTCAATCGAGCATTTCACGGTCTATGGCCACCGTGGTGGTAGTTCCGTAGCAGCTTCCATAGTGAATGGATTTGGGAGGTTTCTGTGATGTATGGAAAAATATACATAATTGGCATTGGCCCGGGCAGCCCCGATCACATGACGCCCGCGGCAAGGAAGGCGTTAGCCAGCAGCGATGTTATAATCGGCTTTTCGCTGTACGTCTCCTTCGTGAGGGAAGAATTCCCGGAAAAGAAATACGAGATCAGTGGAATGCAGAACGAGCTTGCAAGAGCAAGGCGTGCAATCGATCTGGCGGATCAGGGTATGACCGTTGCGGTCATATCAAGTGGCGACGCAGGAATATACGGTATAGCGGCACCAACACTGGAGATGATGCAGAGAAAGGGATCCAATGTTGAAGTGGAAATAGTGCCGGGTATTTCAGCCTTATCTTCTGCCGCCTCTCTCCTTGGATCCCCGTTGACAAACGACTTTGCGGTCATAAGCATGAGCGATCTGCTGACACCTCTCGAAGTGGTAATGAAACGCGCTGAGATCTTTGCGAAATCAGACATAGTCACCGTGATATACAACCCGCGAGGTTCTAGATTTCCAGACAACCTCAGGAAGGCAATAGACATATTTGCAAAGTACAGAGATCCGAATACGGTGGTCGGTATAGTTAGGAATGCCTACAGGGAAGGCCAGTCTGTTAAAATAACGAAGCTCTCTGAGATCGTCCCGGAGGAGATCGATATGCTGACTACCGTCATTGTGGGTAATTCTGAGACCTTCGTTTACAGAGATATGATGGCTACTAGGCGTGGATACAGCAAGAAATACAGCATCGACGCATGACTCAGTCAAATCCATTCCAGCAGTATGGCATAACGAGCGGATCGGCTGCTGCAGCCGCAGCGAAAGCGTCCGCTCTGGCCGCAGGCGGAACGGTCGTGGATTACGTCGGTATACCGACGCCGATAGGCATCAGGATAGAGATAAGGGTTGAGATGATGAGACAGCTGAAGACCGGATCAGGTATGGCCCGCGTCAGGAAGTTCTCCGGGGACAACCCGGACATTCTGAATAACGCGGTATTTCAGAGCGTGGCAATTCTTCGTTCAGAGGAGGGAATACGTATACATGCAGTGAAGGGTATAGGGAAGGTTGTTTCAGGCGGGCTTCCTGTTGGCCAAGGTGAATACGCCATCAACCCCATCGCTAGGATGATGATCGAGAATGCAGTTCGCGAAGCGATATCATCAGGAGGCTGCGACATATTTCTGTCCGTTCCTGAAGGAGAGGATCTTGCCAGATCCACGATGAATCCAAGGGTCGGAATAATCGGCGGAATATCCATAATTGGAACGACAGGAATCGAGGAGCCAGTTTCCGGTCCAGATTACTCATCCCATCTTGAATATCTTCTGAAGACAGGCAGGTGCGCCAGCAGCGTAGCAGTATTGTGTCCAGGAAATACCGCACTTAAATTTGCGGAAATGTATCTTACGCTGCCACCGTCCTCCTTCATTCTGATCGGTGATAGAGTAGGGGACGCAATAACACTTGCTCTAAAAAATGGATTCAGAGAGATACTGATATTTGGCCTGCCGGGAAAACTTGTCAAGCTTGCCGCTGGAGTGACGAATACGCACAGTCGCATTGCAGATGCGAGGTTCGAGACCATAGCAGCCTATGCGGCTCTGGTGGGAGTGAGCAGGGATACGATTGCGAGAGTATTGGATTCAAACACAGTTGAAAGCGCATTTTCAGTTCTGCGCGATGAGGGCGTGATGGATGAGGTGGCCAATCTATTGGTGGATCGCATAGTGCAGAGGCTGCGTACTCTTTTCGGAGAGAGTACAGCATTCTCATGCATAATGATCGATTCGCATGGAAAGCCGTATGCACTGCGTTTGAGCGAAGGTATAAAGGCTCTGGTGAGTAAATATGGATCTGAAGCAATGGGATTATGATGTCTACGGGATCCCCGACGAGGTTTTTTTCAGATCGGAGGGCATACCGATGACGAAGAGGGAAATACGCATACTTAGCCTTTCGAATCTGATGCTCAGGCGTGGAATGAGCGTCATGGATATAGGCTGTGGATCTGGATCGATGACCGTTGAGATATCCAACATCGTGGGTCCGGATGGCAGCGTGATGGGCATAGACATCAGAGAGGATGCCGTTGATCTGGCCGCTAAAAACTGTGCTGCACTATGTCGCTACAGAAATTACACGGTGGAGATGGCCGATATTTATGACTTTCGAGGCGATAGAAAGTTCGATGCTGTATTCGTCGGCGGCGGAACGGCCGAAATAGGGAGACTCTTCGATAAGATAACTGAGATAACACATGATGGTTCCAGGGTTGTTGTGAACGCGATCCAGCTTCACACAGCTTATCAATCCCTGGACGAGATGATTAGGCGTGGATACAGCGATGTGGATGTTGTTCAGGCGATGATAAGCAAGGGCATGCGCACATCAGAGGGATATGCGATGATAGCGAGGAATCCAATCTTTGTAATATCGGGTGCATCCCCATGAAGATGTACGTCGTCGGTCTTGGTCCCGGGGATCCCGAGTACATAACCGTGAAAGCTGTAAACGTTCTGAAACAGAGCGATATTATATTCGTACCTGGATCCTCCGCTGATCGCAGCATCTCGAAGAACATAATAAGGGATCTTGCGGAAAGGCACGGCTTTTCAGATACTGAAACGGTTGATCTGGAATTCCCCATGACCAGAGATCGAGAGTTCAACAGGATGGCATGGGAAAGGAACGTTTCAATGATAATTGGAGCGGTCTCCTCTGGCAAAACGGTATCCTATGCTGTACTTGGCAATCCAACGCTTTACAGCACATTCAGCAACATACTCGAGGACGTGAGGAAACAGGGCGTGGAGGTTGTATTTGTGGCTGGTGTTAGTTCCCTGGACGCCTGTTCATCAGTTGCAGGCATGAATCTTGCGAAGGGCGACGAGAGCATAGCCATCATAACGTATAATGATTTCATGAAGCGGCAGCGGCTTGACTTTGATACCGTCATAATCATGAAGGTTCCCGGCGGATCGGCCATGATTGAGGAGGCCAGAAGGCGGTTTCCAGAATTCAGATCATGCGTCTATGCTAGGAGATGCACGATGCCACAGCAGATCATAAGAGATCAGCCAGGGGAAGATCAGGCCGACTATTTTTCGATGATCATATTGAGGAGGTGATGAAATGGCGAAGGTATACATTGTTGGTGCCGGGCCAGGAGATCCTGATCTCCTGACCGTCAAGGCAAGGAGAATAATAGAATCGTGTGATGTGATAATATACGCGGGATCTCTGGTGAATCCTGAGATTATAAAGCTCGCAAAGCCAGATGCGGAGGTTTACAACAGCGCTCAGCTTGACCTTGATCAGATCATGGGGATAATCAGGGAAGCATATGATCGTGGAAAAAACGTAGCAAGGGTTCATTCAGGCGATCCTCATATATACGGCGCGCTGAAGGATCAGACATCCGTTCTGGAGCAGCTTGGGATACCGTATGAGGTAATTCCTGGCGTGAGCGTCCTGACGTCTGCAGCGGCGTCGCTTGGCATAGAGCTCACGATGGACGGGATATCGC
>NZ_JAGDXM010000050.1:23239-33195 GCF_023256435.1 Thermoplasma sp.
GCAGGCCGTGATCATAGCGAGAGGTTCCCTCAGGATACCGGTGCCTGAGAAGGAACAGATAAAGAATCTGGCCGCGCATGGAAGCACAATGGTCATATTCACTGGTATACACATAATAGATCGTATAGCGAAGGACCTTATGGATGGAGGTTACGACCCAGAGACACCCGTTGGCGTTGTATATCGTTCGACATGGCCTGATGAGATCGTGATCAGAGGAAAACTCTCGAACATAGCATCGCTTGTCCATGAGAAGAGGATATACCGTACGGCCATCATAATCGTGGGCGATGTGGTTGATCCGAAGTTCGTCAGACACAGCAGGCTTTACGATCCAGAGTACGTGCATTCATTCCGTGGTGGTAGGAATGCATCCGGCAGATAACGTGAGAAAGGTCCTTATCGTATCTTTATCAAGATCCGGTGCAGAAGTTGCTGCTCGGCTCGCATCCAGGATGAGATCGGATGGCCTAGATGCTAGGGCATTCTGCAGATACGGTAATGAAGAATGCAGAAAACTGGACTCGTCGCTTAAGATATTTCTCATGGAGAATCTGCGCATGTACGATGCAGCCGTCATGGTAATGTCCCTTCCAGGTTTCTATAGGATCGCATCGGAGATCATGATAGAAAAGAACCATGATATTCCTATCGTGGTTGTGGACGATGCTTCAAGGTTCGCTGTAGCTGCTGCATCCGGGCATGCGGGCAATTCCAACGGCATCGCCTCATACGTTGCTGGCATCCTTGGATGCACAGCCGTCATAACGGATGGAATAGAATCCACGGGAGGCATGTCCGTGGAGAACATAGCAAGGATTACCTACTCCAGCATTGCCAATCCGGAATGCATACTCACGGTCAATGCGGCAATAGCCAACGGCGATAATGTGCCAGTTATATTCAGGTCTGAAAAGAGGAGAAAACTCAGGAGTATCTTCGAAGATCGCCAAAGCGAAGCATACGAGGATGGACCGGCCATAGTGATCACTGATAGGCCGGGTGATGCGGATAAGGTATGCTATCTAATACCGGACGACATATCCATAGGCATCGGCTTCAATTCAAGGGCCGATGAGTCAGCGATGTCCAACTGCATAGAGAACTTTTTTGATGAAACCGGGCTCTCATGGGAGGATATAGATTATATTTCGAGCATAAAGGATATTCCGCCTGACATCATTGATGGTCGAAAAACAAGATTCATCAGGATCCAATTGGAGGATCTGAAGGCGATTGATCAGGACGAGATGACACACAGTTCACCGAAGGCCATGGAGGTATTTGGTATCCCCGGCGTGGCTGAACCCTGCGCACTTTATTCACTTGGGCCGGCGTCGAGGCTCTTCTATCCGTTCAGGCCATGCCAAGGAAAGGTAACCATAGCTGCGGCGAGGAGAAGGAAACTATCTGACGGGTTCATATCATTTGTAGGTGTGGGGCCGTCCGATCCGGATCTCATGACGATGAAGGCGAGAAAAGCTATAGTTTCCGCTGACATAGTGGCTGGATATGCGACACCACTTGATATAGCCAGAGGTCTCATATGGAACAAACCCAAGGTCGTGTTCCACTGGAAGGATCAGCAGAGATATGTGGACCAGATCGTATCGCTGTATAGACAGGGATACAGGATCGCCTATCTTTTCACTGGGGATGCGTGTTTCACTGAATCGGAACTCATGAAGAGATTTACTGGGTCCTGCCGCAAATTTGAGATAATTCCCGGGATAAGCTCCGTTCAGGCAGCATGCAGTATCACCGGAATGACCCTTGAGATGGCAGGAATCGTCTCATTTCATGTTACGGGAGACATTGAAACACGAAAGAAAGACCTCATCGAAGCCCTGTCAGATAAGGGTGGTGCTATCGTAATACCGAGGCCATACGATTTCATGCCAAAAGATATCGCTGCATTCCTTTCAGATAAGGGCTTTGGAGATCTTCCCGCAACAGTGATCGAGAAGGCGACTTCATCCGAAGAGCGCAGATTCGCCGCTCGCATCCGAGAACTTAAGGATATGGAATTCTCCGATCTTTCCATAATGGTCATAGGCGAACCGGTGATCAGATGATCATCGCATCGCATAGGGACGAATTGAACGAATATGTCATTGCGAAGACAATATATGAAAAAATCAATCGGTTTATACTGGATCGGTAATCATGTGGGTTCCCATGGTTGATCGGATCGATAGAAATATTTTTACGAATTTAGTATCAATATTACGAAAACAAAGATTTATCTATTCATGATTTTTCAGGCCCATCATGGCAAGCGTTGTTAATCCTAGCGCAAGGGAGATTGGCACCTGGGATCTTGTCTTTCAGGGTCTTGGACAGATCACGCCCATAACGATACTCTCAGGACTCATAGTGAGTATAGTTGGGCTCTCTGGCATAAACGCACCGCTGGCTATGATCATATCATTCTTGGCTGTGGTTATGGCAGCGAACACGATATATCAGTTTTCAGGGATCATCAGCCATTCCGGCGGCTACTATTCCTACGTGGAATACGGCCTCGGAAAACATATTGGAAAGTTCACGGGTCTCCAGTACCTTCTGTATCAGGCATCCAATCTTGCATTGGAATATCTGATAGTGGTTTGGGGATTCTCTAAGTCCTTGAACTATGCCTTTGGGACTGCATTGCCTGAATGGACCGGCATAGTCTGGATAGGATCGATGATGGCTCTTTCATACATCCTCATGCGTATGGGGGCAAAACCTTCTCTAAAACTTGCACTGGTTCTCGGATCGATACAGGTGTCATTTGTGATCCTTCTTTCCTTCATAATAATTCCATCTGCACCGGACAACACAGCTTCTGCCTTTATTCCGTCAGCTGGATCTGGATGGACCGGAGTATTCCTTGGATTCATAGTGGGCGGGTATCTAGCTTTCGCCGGCTATGGCTCAGTGGTTCCCATGGGCGAGGAAGCTAGATCACCTAGAAAGACTATAAAAAAGGCGATAATCGCCATAGTTGTGATTGCTGGAATTGTATTCGTGATGGGATCCTACGCCATGATCGTCGGGTTTGGCATCGGCAATCTCGGCAATTTCTCATCTGCGGTGATACCAGGTTTGATCGTTGCCAGGAGATTCACAGGCATAGGCGGATCAATAATATTCATTTTGGTAAGTACATTCCTGTCAACATACGGGACTGTCATCGGCATGGGAATGCCCATGACACGTGTGATGTATGCACTGGGGAGGGATGGTGTGCTTCCTGAGAAGATCGGATATCGAGACGGAAGGGCCGTACCTGTGAAGAGCGTTGACCTCACCTATGCCATAACCGCGGTCTCGGCAGCGGCACTCGGCCTCTACTTCTATCTAGCAGATGGTTTTTATCTTGGCCTTTATTATGCGTGGGTAATATTCGGGACGATCGCAACTCTCTCAACGTTACTGATACACATGCTTGTGAACACATCCCTCTCCGTATCCCATATCAGGACGCGAAGAGGAAATATTACGTTATGGGTGATACTGCCATCGGCCACTACGGTCTTGATGGGCATAGCATACTACTATTCTCTGTTGGGAATGTCAATGCCCTTCCTGATAGCGCCTCTGATATTCCTGGGATGGATCATTGTATCCATCATGATACTATATTTCAGAAGGAGCCGATATTCTAACATAGACTTTTCAGATATGGATAAAGCAATGAATTATGAGGCTGGTGCATAATAATGACCATAACATTCGATACCCTGATCACCAACGCTGCCATATTCGGACATGAAGATGCCGATGCCATAGCCATAGACCACGGAAGAATCGTTTACATCGGACGCGATAGAGGCATCAGATCCAAGAACACGCTCGATCTTTCAGGTAAGATAGTACTTCCTGGCTTCATAGATTCCCATGCTCATTTGATGAGCACTGGTCTTGAACTTTCGAGACTGAATCTCTTCAATGCTCCTGGTAAGAAGGAGGCTATAGATGAGATAAGATCCTATGCGGAGAAACATGATAAGGTTATTGCATATAGATGGGATGAGTCTAGATGGGATGACGACCGCTCATATCTCACTGCCCATGATCTGAACAGCATAGAGAAGCCGGTGGTTGCGTTCAGGAGGGATGCCCATATGGCGGTGGTAAACGATGCCGCCATGAGATCAATAGGTCAGTTCAGGCCGGACGGGGTCTTCAGAGAGGAAGACATGGTACATCTGAAGGATTTGATCCGGCCAGACTATGAAGAGGCATCAGAAGCCCTCAGCATGGCGCTGGATACAGCTGTATCGCTTGGAATAACCGGTGTGAGGGATATTGTCGATAGAATGACCTATGATACATATGGTAAGATTAAGATCCCAATAAGGATATTCAAGGTAATATACTCAAACGAACTCTTCGATGGATTCGGTGCTGATGAATTCGACTGGGGCGTCAAGGAATTTCTTGACGGTTCTCTCGGTTCCAGAACTGCAGCGCATGGTGGATGGGACGAAAGGAATCTGAAGATGAAAGAAAGAGATTTTGAGGCATTTGCACAGACGATATGGTCCAGAAATCTGCCTCTTGCAGTGCATGCCATCGGGGAGATCGCAGTTGAGGTCGCAGCCAAAACGATGCACAGGCATGCCGGAAAGCAGCGAAATTCCATAGAGCATTTTGAACTCGTTGAGGATGGTATCCTGGATATGATCGATGATAATACGATAATATCGGCGCAGCCAAACTTCCTGGAATGGGCTGGCCATGGTGGAATGTATGAGGACAGGCTGGGCAGTGAATGGCTGTACAGAAATAATCCTTACAGGGACATACTAGACAGCGGTATTAGGCTAGCGTTCGGATCAGATTCCATGCCTATAGGGCCAATGTACGGTATTCACTATGCTGTGAACAGTGAGTTCAGACAGCAGCGGTTGACGTTCGAAGAGGCTGTCAGATCCTACAGCGAGGCCGGTTCATATCTGCTCGGTTTGGAGAAATGGGTGGGGCTGATAGAGACGGGATATTCGGCAGATTTCGCAGTGTTCGACCAGTCTTCACTGTTGGCCCATGAAAAACTGAAGGAAGCCAGGCCGACCATGACCATATTTGAAGGAAAAATAGTGTACTTCAGATCCTAGGACTGGGATCTAGATTTCTCAAAATCAAATATCGCCTTATCCAGTATGGTTGAGATCTGCGGCCTTACCACAAGGAAATGATATGCCTCTGGATTTGTTGCCTTCTTCACATGTTCAATCTTCTTATTCTCAGAGTCAAAATCTATCAGTCCTGGTGCCAGTTCGCCCTTTGTCAGTGTTACCAGTATTGTGAGATCATCGCCATCAGCCATCGCTGGCGTATAGTAAGACAGGTACCCTCTGTACGAATACACTGTTGCAATATTCCGCATGGCCATAGCGAATCCAGCTGAGAGAGACATCAATAGATCTTCAGGCGTTTCCATGTATTCGAATTCAAATTTCATGGAAATCGAAATTTTTGGGAAGATAAAAAATTATCTCATCGATGGTTAGCTATGATCCTTCATGAATTTGATCGTTTCAAGATACTGCCTCTTGATATGATCCTTCTCTGTGAATCCGTGGCCTTCCCTTGGAAAAACCAGCATGCGCACTTCGCAGCCTTTTTCCTTCAGAAATCTATAAAATTCATAATATTGACCTATGGGCACGTATGGATCCCGTATACCATGCATCAGCAGAATGGGTGTTTTCGGATCGTGCTTGATCCTTATTGGAGAATATCTGTCATATTTATCGAAGTCCCATGGATCTGCATCCATATGCAATCTGTCCCAAAGATAAAGATTGCTTGTGCCGTGGAAGGATATCCAATCAGATATTCCGAACAGTGAGACTGATGCCTTGAAGATATCCGTTTTCATAACGGCGAGAGCGGACATGTATCCTCCGTAGGATCCGCCCGTTATGTATATCCTCTCGGTTCTTATCTTTCCTGATCTTTTCAGATGATCTATACCGGAAAGAATATCTTCGAAGTCCATGCCGCCAAGATCGCCGACGTTGAGTTCTGCGAATCTCCTGCCCTTGCCGACGCTTCCCCTGTAGTTTGGAGCGAATACGCTGAATCCATAGCCAAGATAGATGGATGTGCGATCGATGAAGGATGCATACGAGAACGATGTCGGGCCACCGTGAACGTATACTATGAGCGGATCCTCAGGATTCCTGACTCTCAGTATTCCATAAATATCCTCACCATCTGAAGAACGCCACTCTACAATTTCAGCTGGATATGCCGCTATATCGGCTAGATGAGAATTTAGACTGGATTTTGAGATACCATCGTCTATGCGATATATCTCAGGAGGATCGGTCGGAGGCGAGAATGGGACAACAAATGATCCATTTGCTGTGTCGAAGGATGGCGAATACGCGGGATAAACTATACCGAAGCCGGACCATATTTCTCTTTTGTTTGAAAGATCCATAATGCTAAACGTTGTTTTGTCATTTCCAAGCACGTATATAGAATCCCCTTGCAGAACCACATGAGAATAGCTAATATTGGATCCGTCGGTTATATTCCTTATTGATCCATCGTAAAGTATGACATCACCTGATATGACTCCGCGATCGCTCATTACCGATTCTAGAAAAGCAATGCGTGTTCCATGCGCCGTTATCTTTCCGATCTGCCTTCTACCAGGGTCGTATATGAGCTCTTGCTTTCCGTCCGCTGTTATCCTGAATACCTTGGACTTGTACCAGCAGCTCTCCTGGGGGCAATCAGATGCTATTGCATATACGGCATCGTCTGCTGAAGCAAATTCCCATATCTGCAGATCCTGAGTCAATCGGACTATTCCAGATTCATCTATGCGGTAGAGATCTGTGAACCGATCCTCCTCCTCAAAGAAATACGCATCGTCGGATCCTTTCTTATCTTCCTTTTCACCCGTGAATATTATCTTTCCACCGAAGAAGCTAACAGAATTTACCTTGATCCCTGTGCTGTATTTCAGGGGCAGGCCATCCCCTTTCAGCGAGACGATATCCTTACCCTCAGCGAAAAGAACAGATCCGGCAGGTGTGAAGCATAGAGAATGGAGTCCATATCCTTCGTATTTTGCAATTATTTTGAAGTTTCGGTCAAAGAGGTATACCTCTTTCCTCTGTTCCTTCTTTCTGTAGTCTCTGAAATTCTCAGAGACGATAGCACCAATAAGATCGCCGTCCTTAGACAGTCTAACTTCATCTATGATCCTGAGTCCGAGAAGGTCTTCAAATGTCTGATCCCGCATAGTATGATCAAACCAATTCTATATTTAAAAACTTGTAGAATGCAGTGTAATAAAGGGCAGTTCAAGTGTATGATCGAACTCAAATTTCAAGATGCAGAACTTTATATTTTCAGGAATTCGAAATCGAATGGAGTGATCAAATATTATATGATCCAGCAGTCTGCAGCTTTCAAATGCAATCAGAGAATATACAACCAGTAGTACACCTCACTGGCCTCAAATATACTTATAAGAAATACAGCTTTATATGTTCCCTTGACGAGCACGTATGAACCCACGGCCGGTGCTACACCTTGGTAGTAGACGGTGACATTTCCGGATGAGGTATTGAGGACAAATATGGATCCATTCGATGATTCTATCTCTGAAACTATCTTGCCTTCAAGATAGTAAGTGCCTCCAGACTTCATATTGTTCGGTGGCGTCGCAAGCAATAGAGGCACGATGCCATACACGATAATTAGTATAGCGATCGCGACAACTATCCCCTCAACGCTTCTTGTCTTCATTATCTTTAGTATGTATCACTATCAATAAATGTTTGCTTCCTTCCATTGCTTGAATTCAGAGTGCAAACCAGATGTATCAGCTACATCTTTGCAGCATTATTCTTTACAGATGAGCATAAATCCATGAATTCATTCCAATGTTCCAGTACATCCTTGATAACGGCACCAGCATTCAGATCACTTTTCGATGCCACAAGCAGTGTTAGATTCTCGATCTTTCTGAGTTCATTTAAAATTTCTTCTTTTTCGCAAAGCTCCGTCTTGTACTTTGATCTGAATTCATCCCATTTTGCTGGATCATGAGAATACCACACTCTCAGCCGATTGCTCGGTGCAAGATCCTTCGCCCACAGATCCATTCTGAGCTCCTCGCGCCTCATGCCTCTTGGCCATAATCTCTCCACAAATACGCGATACCCATCATCGCTTGAAAATGGTTCGTAAACTCTTTTCACTCTTATGATAGTCATTCTTCATTCCCCTCAAGTATGCGTGCTGTCTTTATATGTTATTATTTTCCTGCACTTTGCCAGCAAATTCGCGAAGGGTCTTCTTATCTATCTTACCCGTACCGGTCATGGGCATGCTATTCATAAAGATGAAGCGATCCGGGATCCACCATTCCTTGATCGAACCCTTCGATGCGAGATCGCGAAGATAGGATCTGATGACTTCCTCATCAAGCGGTTTTCCAGTCCGCGTCCTGTAGAATGCAACTGGCCTTTCCACCCATTTTTCGTCCTTTACTCCAATTACGGCAACATCGCCTACGTCACCGATATTGGATATATAGTATTCCAGAAGCGCGCTCGGTATGAATTCTCCACCGCTCTTTATGAGATCCTTGATCCTGTCCCGGATCCTTATCTTTCCATCTTCCGTTATCTCTGCTGAATCACCGGGATAGAACCAACCATCTCTATATGCTTTTTCGCTTTCCGCGTTGAAATAGCCATCTGGAATCCAGGGAGATCTGAATTTCAGCTCTTTGTTCTCCCCTTCGGTATCGAACTCCGTGAATACAAGGGGAGTGATAGAATTCACAGCGTCTGCATTTCTGGCTCCGAAATCGTCAGCGATGTCTGAAGTACCTATTCCTGCTGCGAGGCCATCCGTGAAACCGTATATGCCGGTTATCTCTATCCGATGATCCGATGCAAAATTGATTATCCCGGATGGTATGGCGGATCCTCCTATCAATATCTTGAGATGATCCAGTGCATTCTGATCGGTGCCCACTATTGCATTGAACATCGTCGGTACCATGCTCATCCACGTCGCTCGATTTTCCTTGATCAATCTTATGGTATTCGTCGGTTCAAATCTTCCGCCGAGAATGTAGTTGGAACCTATGAGCGTGGAAATGAACAGCGTACCCCATGACCATAGATGGAAGAAAGGTATCAGCGAAAATACGGTGTCGGATGATGTCAGTCTTGCCGGTCCAGGGAAAGCGGAGAGGTTCGTTTCCATAGCCCATATGGTGAGAACAATGTCCCTGTGCCTGTATTTAACGCCCTTGGGTTTTCCAGTGGTTCCACTGGAAAAGAGGATCGAAGCTGTACGATCTTCATGTATCTCTGGAAGCCAAAGTTTCCCTCCGCCGAAGGTTCCATACTGCGATACGAGACCTTCCTGATCAAACACTCTGTCTTCAGGCAGGATACCTGAGCTGACAGCGGCTCCTGCGAGTTTTCCGAAGTCCCTGGAATATATAAGATAAGTGCTACCGGCCTCCTTCATAGAAGCGATTATCTGATCAGGCGGTTGCCTCACATCAACCGGATGAAGGATATTCCCGGATAACGGTATGGCATATATGAGCAAGGCGAAATTAATGGTGTTCCAGTCCATGACCGATATCACTCTGTTTTCACCGACATCCCTATGCAAATTCATAGCAATATTGAGTATCCTATCGTAGAATTCACCGTACGTTAACTCGCTTTTCCCGTCCTTCAATCCTGTTCCTCTTCCTGTTCTAATCGTCTTGTGAAATAATCTATCAAGAGTCAAACCATGATTCATCAATCTGGGTGATTCCATGCTATATAGATGAATGTTCATATATATCAATCTTTTCAGACTAATATCTAACTATTAGGAATAATTCAATTGAATAAGGCCAGTGATAAATATTTCACCAGCAAAAATGTTATCAATACTTCCCCCATATCAACCCATGCAGTCATTGA
>NZ_JAGDXM010000050.1:33205-45959 GCF_023256435.1 Thermoplasma sp.
CGTACCGATAGAGATCCGCGCGCTAAAGACCGCAAATATATATAGAATTGAATCAGATGATTCAGCTTTTCTGATCGACTCTGGAATGTCGGATAACTCAATAAGGTCAATTGAACAGAGCCTTCATAGGATAGATTTCGCCTTCGTAACGCACCTGCACATAGATCATCTGGGAGGAGTACTCTATCTGCATCAAAAATACGGGATTCCGGCATATATGAATCCCCTCGATTATGATCTGATAATGAAGGCAAATGAGGATCGTGAAGGTTATATCCGAAGACATGCAGACATATTCAGAATAAATGGTGTACCTGAAGCTATGGTTAATGACATAATAACCATGCACCCCATTATAAGGTACTTCGACTATTATTCTAAACTGGATTTTATCCAGGATTATCATAAATTGAAAGTTCAGGAACTGGAATTTGTTGAGGTTCCAGGTCACAGCCCTGGATCCACGGCAGTCTATATCCATGAGAGCCATGACCTGTTCTCCGGCGATCACATTCTCGATAGAATAACTCCGAACATAAGCGTATACGGTGATGAAGACGATCTGGGCAATTATCTCAGAAGCCTTGAAAAAATAAAGCAGATGAAGGTTGAAAGGATATTTCCAGGCCACGGGAATGTGATAACAGAGCCCCGTCTGAGGATCGAGGAGATAGAGAGGCATCATCAGGAAAGAATGCATGCTATGATATCAGTCCTCAAAACACCTAAGACGGCCTATGAGGTTGCAAGGGAAATATCCTGGAGCAAGGGTAGGAAGATGGATACCATGAATTTTATGGAAAGAAATTTTGCCATTCTGGAAACCGTATCTCATCTAAGGCATATGGATCGCATCGGTACAATTGAATCAAGGAATGAAGGTGACATAATTAAATATTTATACAGAGAATAATTACATATAGCATAAATTTTATACATGAATACAATGATCATGCCGATGATAAGAATAGATCTTAAACAGGACGAGATGCCAGACCACTGGTACAACATTCTGCCCGATCTGCCGGAAGAACTTCCAACACCGAGGGACGAGACCGGTAAAGCGTTTGAAACGCTCAAGAAGGCTGTTCCCGCTAAGGTTCTGGAATATGAGTTCTCTGGTGAACGCTATCCGAAAATACCCGAAGAGATACTTGAAAGGTACATGCAGGTGGGTAGACCAACGCCGATTATAAGAGCAAAAAGGCTAGAGGAGCTGCTGGGAGGCAACCTGAAGATATTCCTGAAGATGGAATCATATACATATTCAGGTTCACACAAAATAAATAGTGCTCTGGCGCATGTTTATTTTGCCAGAGAGGAAGGGGCTAAATTTGTATCAACAGAGACAGGTGCCGGCCAATGGGGATCCGCAGTTGCACTTGCATCAGCACTTTTCCGCATGGAATCTCATATATTCATGGTTCGCACAAGTTTCTACGCAAAACCGTATAGGAAGTACATGATGTACATGTACGGTGCACATCCACATCCAAGTCCGTCTGAATTCACAGAGTATGGAAGGGAAGTCTTGAAAAAGATGCCGGATACCCCTGGATCGCTTGGCTTGGCCATAAGCGAGGCCATACATTATGCTCTGGACAATGGTGGAAAGTACATCGCAGGTAGTGTGATAAACTCAGATATACTCTTCAAGACCATAGCAGGCATGGAGGCAAAGAAGCAGATGGAGATGGCTGGTGAAGATCCTGATTATATAGTTGGTGTTGTAGGAGGCGGTTCAAATTATGCTGCGCTGGCATTTCCATTCCTTGCAGATGAACTTTCATCCGGCAAGATAAGGAGGAAGTACATAGCCTCCGGATCTAAGGAGGTTCCTAAAATGACAGAAGGGGAATACAGATACGACTATCCTGATACTGGAAAGGTTCTGCCTCTTTTGAAGATGTACACTATAGGCTATGATTTCATACCGCCAGCTGTCTACGCAGGTGGTCTGCGCTATCACGCGGTTGCACCGACACTTAGTCTACTTATGAATAAGGGTATAGTATCAGCAAGGGACTATGATCAGGAAGAGGCATTCAAATGGGCAAGGATATTCTCCGAGACAGAGGGCTACATACCAGCACCAGAAACATCCCATGCCCTTCCCATACTGAAGGAGATAGCGGACGAGAATAAGGGAGAGAAGAAGACTGTTCTGGTAAGTTTTTCAGGGCATGGACTTCTTGATCTGGGTAATTATGCGGAGGCTTTGCACTTCGAATGACATGGATAGAAATAACTAAGAAATACATATCAATTAATACTGATTTTTATTTTGAGTGAAACGACAATTTTTGTAGCCGATACAACGAATGTTTTACGAAATACTGGAACATTAAATACCGAAATGGCATTAAATTTGTATCTATATATGCTACTCGGCTAATATCGTTATTAGCAAAGTCCGAGACAAAACAGTTTTAATATTCTATACTTTTATAGTGTTGGTGAATTCAAAAGATGCTGTCTGTTGAGAAGGAAAAATATCCAAACATTAGGTTCGCCAGTGATTTTGAAATAAGCGAAAACGCTCCATTTAAGACTGTTGATGAATTTGTGAGTGAAATGGGCCATCTTATAAATGAGGACATGCTCGTTCTGAGGGTTACCGAAAGCCTGTGCCCGGGCTGCGTTGATGAGGAGAAATTTGATCAGATGAGGATACCCGCCATAGTCTATGAGGAAGCTGGCGAGGTGAAGCTCATAAAGGAATGCCCAGAGCATGGTGTTACCGTTGAAAAATACTGGGAAGACTACGAGATGTTCGAGGAAGCAAGAAAGTGGCAGGATCCAGGTGTCAAGATACTTAACCCGAACGTCGCCTATTACGCCTCCAAGATAGTATGCCCCACGCACTGCGGTCTATGCGTAAAGCACAAATCACACACAGGCTTGGGCAATATAGTTGTTACTAACAGGTGCGATCTTTCATGTTGGTACTGCTTCTTCTATGCGAAGGAGAATGAACCAATATATGAGCCTACTCAGGATCAGATAAGGATGATGCTCCGCCGCATGAAGAATGAGAGGCCGGTTGGCGCAAACGCCGTCCAGATAACTGGCGGAGAGCCTACGATGAGGGATGACATCATAGATATCGTGAGGATCGCAAGGGAGGAAGGCTATGACCACGTGCAGCTGAACACGAACAGCGTCAGAGCTGCATTTGATCCTGATTTCGTAAGGAGAGTCAGAGAGGCCGGATCAAATGTCATATACACAAGCTTCGATGGTCCTACACCCAGATCAAACCCAAAGAACTTCTGGGAGATACCGGCTGCCTTAGAAAATTACAAGAAGGCGCCGCTGGGTGTCGTCCTTGTTCCGACGGTCATCGGCGGAGTCAACGACATGTATCTTGGAGATATAATAAGATTCGGACTCTCGAATATAGACGTCGTAAGAGCGGTAAACTTCCAGCCTGTGAGTCTCGTTGGAAGGATGCCTGACAGGGCAAGGGCGAAGCAGAGAATAACGATACCTGGTGCCATAAAGAAGATTGAGCAGCAGACGGACGGACTCATAGGCAGAGAGGACTTCTTCACTGTTCCTTCTACAGCATCTGTATCAAACTTTGTGGCTGCTCTCAAGGGAAGGCCGACATATAAGTTGTCGATCCACTACGCCTGCGGTATGGGAACATACCTGTTCAAGGACGATGAGAAGGTCATACCGGTCACAAGATTCGTGGATGTCAAGGGAATGTTTGAGTACATACAGGAGCTGGCGGACGAGATCGGTGATTCAACCTTCAAGAGCCTGAGGAAGGTGGAGAGCACGGCAAAGCTGCTCTACAACCTCAAGAAGTTCGTGGATTATGAGAAGGCACCCAAGGATTTCAAGCTGAAGGATATGGTCTACAACGCTTTCACGGAGGGTGATTACCATGGACTGAAGGCGTTCCACTACAAGTCCATGTTCATAGGCTTCATGCACTTCCAGGATCCATACACGTACGATGTCGATCGTGTGGAGAGATGCGATATACACTATGCCATGCCTGACGGAAGGGTCATACCATTCTGCGCATTCAACGTGATCCCTGAACTTTACAGAGATTCAACGCAGAGGAAGTATTCGATACCGGCAAAGGTGTACGAGGAGAAAACCGGAAGGAGCCTCAAGAAAGAGAAGTACTTCAGAGAGTACAGCCTTGAGGACAAGAAGAGGATAATAGCCTTCTACGAGAGGAGCATAGGAAGAAAGCTGACAGAGGAAGAGATCGGGCAGAAGCTTGAAGATCCCGTACCAGTGATATCCTCGCAGAACCCGGATATGTGATCGATCAGGTCTTTAAGATCTGATTGATGGTTTTTTCTTTTTTTTTTACGTCATCTTTCAGTATTAATTTTTGGCATTATGTTCAATTTTATTAATCGTATGAATATCTTTACTCACTCGCCTTAAATAAACATCAATTAAAAGTTAAGGATGTCCATTCATATTTCATCTGTACATGATACATTGGTGATGAATTGAGTGAGGAGACATCCCTCAAGGGTAAGGAGTTAGGACTCTGGACACTTGTGGCACTTTCTATGGGTTCCATATATCCACTGGCGTTTGCGGTTTCAAACGG
Source organism: Thermoplasma sp. (assembly GCF_023256435.1). Taxonomy (GTDB): domain Archaea; phylum Thermoplasmatota; class Thermoplasmata; order Thermoplasmatales; family Thermoplasmataceae; genus Thermoplasma. The sequence goes on from NZ_JAGDXM010000050.1 coordinate 37,794, forward strand.
TGCCGGCGCCGTTGTATATGCGGGGTTTGCTGCACCGGTTGTCCCAATATTTGCTGCACTTGCAATACTGTTGGTATCTGTTCCAGCGCTCATGTTCTCAAGGCATGTGAGCTTTGCAGGTGGTTATTATGGTTTCGCTGAAAAAGGATTTGGACCAGCAGCGGGTAAATACGTTGCCTTAGTGAATTTGTTCTATTACATACTTATGGATGTTGTTTCTGTAGTTGCGGTATCCTATATACTGTCTACAGCTTTGTCGGAGCTTTATGGATATACTCTCCCGCTGGTCATATACATACTGGTTGCACTCCTTTCAACGTTTCTCATGTTTCTTTTCACGGTTCTGGACATTAAGATATCCGGAATATCTGTGCTGGTGATCGTGGCTGTTCAGATAATCATAGTCCTTGTATTTTCTCTGATCACAATAGCCCGCACGCCTTATAATAGCATTCAGGCCTTCAACATAGCAAAGGCACCTGCCGGCATAACAGGCGTGATGTTCGCTTCGGTCACGGCTGGGTTCCTGTTTTTCACTGGATATGGGGCGCCATTCTATTTTGCCGAGGAGACAAAGACAAGCGAAAGGACGGTCTGGAGATCCATAATACTCTCAATAGTGATTTTAACTGTGGTCAGCGTGATCGTTACATACGCTGAGGTTGCAGCCGTCGGTCTGTCTAATGCGTCCTCTCTTTCTACGGACTGGAATCCAGCGGTAGTGGCATTTGGGGAATATGTAGGAAGCATAGGAACTCTGGTATTCATCATAATTGCGCTCATAGGACAGATGTGGGCCGGCATCGTCGGTGGAATGAGTGGAGCAAGGTTGATATATGCGATGGCGCGTGATAGATTCCTCTTCCCAAAGAGTTTCTCAAGAACGCATAGAAAATATCATACGCCGGTATATGGGGCGCTGTTCGAGCTCACGGTGACGGCATTGCTCACCATATTGAGCCCGATCGTACTGGTAAAGATCTATGGTTATTCACAGGGCATATTCTATTCACTCTTCCTGTTCGGAGCTCTCACCACGTTCATGTGGATCCTTCAGCATCTGATCGCAGACGCATCTTCCGTACCATTCTTCAGGAGACTGCGTGGAAAACTGACAGCAAGAGTCGCTGCTTACACGCTCATACCTACCGTCGCAGCAGCTGCACTGTTCATCTATGCAGATATAACATCATATGTGGGAATTGGTGAACCCTATCTTGCAGGACTCTATGTTATTTTTGCACTGCTCATCGCATCATTGATTTACATAATCTATATGCATATGACGCATCGTCTTGAGAGCATGGTATCGAGCAAGGAGGAGGTGATCGAATGAGCGTTAATGCGAGTCGAAGGGATTTCAGTTTCGATTTTACAGGCCGCATAGCGGTCGTTTCTGGGGCATTTCAGGGAATAGGGCGATCTGTGGCCGATGCACTGGTCAGATCGGGTGCCGAGGTCTTCGGTATCGATCCAAAATTTTCAGAGGCCACCGAGGTAGTGAAGAAATTCCATGGGATACGGGGGAGTGTTGAATCGGCGGAAGATGTAGAACATCTTAAAGATTATATTATGGATAGATGTGATCATGTGGACTTCCTTATAAACAATGCGGGCATCTATTTCTACAAGAGGATAGAGGATTCAACAGATTCTGATTTTGAAAGGATAATTAGCATAAATCTCAGAGGATACTTCTTCATGATCAAGAGTATTCTGCCGCTTCTTAAAAGATCGGATTTTCCATCGATAGTCAATATGGCATCGGTATCAGGACAACGCCCGGAAGCTGGACATCCGCTCTATTCCATGACAAAGGGCGGCATACTCGCACTCACCAGGGCTCTGTCTGCCGATCTTGGTCGTCTTGGCATAAGGGTTAATAGCGTGAGTCCGGGAAACATAAAAACACCGATGAATGATGCAGATATAGAGGAACAGGCTAGGATCAGAGGGATGAAACCAGAGGAAGTCGAGAGGGAATACGCAAGAGAAAGTGTTCTCGGACGACGTGGAGAAGCTGAAGAGGTTGCATCCGTTGTTCTCTTTCTCCTGTCAAGCGCAGCCAGCTATATCAATGGAGCCGACATAATAGTGGACGGAGGCCTGCTTCTGGTATGAATGATCGGGAAGAACCTATACTGGCAGATTTTCTCAAATTGGTACGATCGATGAGGGTCGTCAACGGCATCGGCACCATGACCATTCTAGGGGGAAGCAGGGTTTCGGATGAGGTCATTGAATCGATGAAGTATGTTAACGATATTTTTCTGAACATGCAGGATCTATCAAAGACAGCGGGGGAATATATCGCCAGGAGGATTGGCGTAGATGCAGCCTGTATAACGGCAGGGGCCGCATCTGGCACCGTTCTTGGTATAGCCGCATTGATATACCTTAGAGGAGGTGGAAAATACACTAGGGACATACTGGAACAGGGCAGAAGAATGCTGATTGCAGTTCAAAAGCCCCATCGTACGGAGTTCAGGGATCTGATATACATAGCAGGACCGGAGTTGAAAGAGTTCGGAGACACCGATATTGTAACGGAGGAATCTCTGAGGAAGGTTATTGAGGAGAACCCTGACAAGATACTGGCGGTAATGCACTATGCCTTTGAGCCTATGCCAGGCACACTGCCCTTGGAATCAGTCCTGAGAATCGCCCACTCATATGGGATTCCTGTGATCGTGGACGCCGCAGCTGAACTGCCACCGAAGGAGAGTTTAACGCGATATTACAAAATGGGATCGGATCTCGTTCTCTTCAGCGGTGGGAAGATGCTGGGAGGTCTCAGCAACTCTGGCCTGATGATTGGTAGGAAGGAAATAATCGATGCTGTGCACGAGATTGGGCCGCTGAACGAAGAGGATACGGACGAGGGAACCAGGATATTCATCGGCAGGCCTATGAAAGTCAGCAAGGAAACGATTGTTTCTACGGTGGCTGCCATAGAGAACTTTCTCAGGATCGATGAAGATGCCTGGCTCTCAAGGATCAGAATGATGGCGGATACCATTGCGAAGATGATATCCGGGATTGATCCTGATATATCTGCCAAGGTCGTTATGCCACAGTGGAACCATCCTAGGCCTGTTAACATACCAAGGGTGCAGGTGAGTTTTCCTCAGGGGATAGCAGCGCAGGAGATTTCTTTAAGATTAAGGAAGTTCAGAATACCCATATACACGTACTGTATGGATGGCAGGCTGTACATTAATCCGCAGTGCCTTGAAGAGGACGATATACCATTGATCATAGAGGGTCTTTCCCACGTTCTGCACTCTGAAAAGGAGGAGACAGGATGGAGGAATTGAGATCCGGCCGGTCCTCCTGCCGTGTATCCAGAAGGGGTGCATTCGTCTCTTCTCTTACCCTACAAGGAATGCAAATTCTGAAGCCCGCGTCCGATGGATATGTCACGCACGGAGGAATGTCAATACTAGTACCATATGCTGACATAGTGAAAGGCGCATCCTACGTGTGGGATGGTGAACGATACTTTCTTCCAAGGAACGCGGCCTATGAGAACAATCATGTAGACAGCATACATGGTCTAGTGAAATCTGCGCAATTCTCCGTAGTTTACAAAGATGAGGATTCAATTCATCTGGAATATTCGCTATCCCACAGCGGATATCCCTCGACGCTGGATGTTCATATACATTATTCGCTCTCGCGTGAGGCTTTGAACACCATGATATCGGTTGAGAACACTGGCAGAAGAAGCGCTCCCCTTTTATGCGGTTCGCATCCATATTTTCTTTACGAGGATTTCTGGATCATATACTTCAATGAGCAGGTTAGATCAGTATTCGCTGACAGGAGTGATTCAGATACGCATAGCAAGAATATCAGTTTTATTTCAAAGAAGACCGACGGTTATTACGACGATGCCTTTGTTGGAGGCGGCGAGATCATTCTTGTCACCAGAGATAGGCTAATCCAAATAAGGAGAAGATCGATGCGGTTCTTTGAGGTGTACGACGGAGTTTATGCAGATGGTGTCTCAGTGGCGATTGAACCGATGACAGGATCACCAGATGCCTTCAACAATGGTATCGGCCTGATAAGGTTGAACCCAGGTGAAACGTTCATCTGTGGTTTTGACATCGAGGCGAGGAGGATCTGAAGCTCATGTTGAAATATAAATGAAATTGAGATATAGGACTTTATTGAAAAGTTTTGGGTTTGGAAAGCTGGAAAATTCCGATATTCGGTAATGAGATACAGGGACTTCCTCAATTATAAAATTCAATGAAAAGTTTGCGGGATCTATAAAAATAAGCCCTGTGTTGTAAGAATATACGCGCACGAAAACGTCCATGGTGTGCCATTAGTGTATTAAGGTCTCACCTATACCTTTTTAGACATGAATATCTGAATCTTTAGTTTAGGAGAACCTTACATTTTTGATAATAGTCCATTAGCGTTATGCTGAGAATTTAAGTATATGATTATGTTGATCATATATGAGTGCGATATCAAGGGGATTGAAAGATATAGAATTAATTAAGGCCAGATTTATTTATTTGCATGATAATTGTACGTTCAACTTCATCGATGAAGGGCTCAGCGTCAAGTTGCTGTGGAGCATGCCGTATAAGGGAGATAGGATGATTACCTATGAGAGCGTATATCCAACTGAATCTCAGATCATGGCAAAATCGATAATAAACAAGGTTCGCGGTAACCCAAAAACGCTATCCGTATTTGACAGATCTCTGAAAGGTCGCACTTTAACAGTAGGTTATCTTGAATGTACGGATAATTCTCCGTTCTTCTTGAGCAACAGGATAGGGATGGTATCGTACGATGAATACACGATGGCGGACGGCGACGTCATAACAATTGTTACCGCTTCGGACAACTTCGATCTTATTAGAGAGAATTTATCAGACTACGGAAAGATCATGAAGATTCAGATACAGAGCCTTGATCCCGCATCCATAAACGGGAAGCCAAGGTTGACAGCAATGCAGGAGAAGGTCCTTGGTAAAGCTCTGGAGATGGGATTCTTTAACTATCCCAAGGATGTGCATCTTAAGGAAATAGCTGAGAAAATGGGTGTTTCAGTGGTCTCTGTGGATCAATATCTAAGGGAGGCGCAGCGCAAGCTTGCAATGTCCTATCTGAATGGCTAGCGTAAATAATTGAAGGATTCTTAGGTGTTATGACGATCAATTTTATCCTAACATTTTAACCAAATTTTTATATCTTAACTTTGTAATCAATAATTATGAAAAATTCAATATACATAATAATAGGGGCAGTTATTGTCGTACTCATAGTTATAATCGGATCCATAACACCTCTAATATCGATACTGAATCCAGAGACAGGAGTTCCAAGAAACACATCCAATTTAATAATTGGGAACGAGACGATCTCGATACCCGGGCTTCAGCACGACGTGACGATAATACAGGATAATTACGGTGTATACCACATATACGCTCAGGATAACCATGACCTTTTCTTGGCCCTAGGCTTCATTCAGGCAAAGAACAGGCTTTTTGAGATGCAGCTCTTCAAGTTGACGGCCATGGGTCAGCTTGCAAAGATGCTTGGTGCTGGGTACAGCAACTATGATAGGTTCCAGACGATGACAGGTGCTCCCTTAACGGCCGAAAAGGACTGGAACATCATCTCCGGAAATGTGAGCGTCAACGCCACTGATCGTCTGACTTATGAAGCAGTGACGGCTTACTCCGAGGGCATAAATGATTACATAAACTATTCAATATCTCATCACGTCCTCCCCTTTGAATTCAAACTTCTGGGATATACCCCAGGGTACTGGAGTCCCGTAGATACATTCGCAGTTCAGGAATACATGATACAGACCCTTGAGTTCAGCGACGATCCGCTGTTATATTCGCTTCTCTTCTACAAGCTAGGAAACCTAACGAATGATCTGATCACGCCATTCTCTCCGATTCCACAGTACTATTATGGTGGCTATAACGGTACACCGAACCAATACGTGATGAAGATGTCAGAAAATACCTATCCGGTCAACGCCACGGTGGCTTCACTGGCATTTAGCGTTGCAAAGATCTGGGATCCGCTTCACATCTTCCCGCCAAATCCTACAGATCATAGCAATGAATGGGTCGTATCCGGCAACAGAACCTCCACAGGAAAACCCATATTGGTAGGAGGTCCGGTTCTAGGGTTCTCCCTGCCTTCGATCTGGTTCCAGGTGCAGCTGGTTGATCCGTCCTTCGATGTTTATGGAGTTGTGCTTCCTGGCGCCCCCATAATAGTCATAGGATATAACGAACACATAGGATGGACCCTCACGGATACTCAGGCCATATCGTGGGGTACATTCTTCTTCACGCAGACCATCATGAATGGAAAATATCTGTGGAACGGAACATATTACCCTGTGACTTCATATGAAATAAATGGCTTCACGGTTAACTGGACAAATCTTGGTCCGATCATGGCCACCAATGGGACAACTGCACTGGTCATGGACTGGATGGGTAACAGATTCTCCAACGATATAGGGGCGCTCCTGGAGGTAATGAATGCAACAGACTGGAAACAGTTCTCATCCGACCTTGAGATATGGAAGGCACCCTATCAGAACTTTGCCTTTGCTGATGTGAACGGAACAATTGCCGACATCTCACCGGCCTATTATCCGATATTTTCCTCCAACAATCCAATTCCATACAACCCGAACGCCATAATGCCAGGTAACGGCATTCAGTTCATAATCGGTTCCATTCCATACTCGATGGTGCCGCATTCGGTGAATCCAGCTGACGGCTTCATAGTTAGCTCCAATCAGAGGCAGGTCGGGCCGGCCTATCCATACTGGTTCGGGGACACGATGACTCCATCTCCAGGCTTCAGAGCCATGCTGGAGGAGTCCTATCTAAGATCTCACAGCAATTTAACAGTTGAGGATATGATGAACCTGCAGGATCATAACTATACGGATTATGAGGCGTTTCTTACCGTGCCATACATCCTGAAGTACATGTCCACGTACAGCAATTCCACGGTTCAGGCTGGTATATCCATGCTGAAAACATGGAACTACAGCATGGATGCGAACTCAAGGGCAGCGAGTGTCTGGTTCTTCACCTATATGTATCTCTTCAATGAGATATTCCACACATTCCTGAAAGATCACGGCGTATTTCCGGAATACAGAAGTGTGTTGAACGTCACGGGAATGGGGGGAAGCTTCCCAAACAGCATTGGTATTTCCTCATTTGACCTTGATCTTGCATACATACTTATAAATGGAAGCGCGAGGCCATTTTCAAATGAAAGCATTACAAGCCTTATAGCGAACGCAATCACAGAGGCCATGAATTATCTTTCAAGCCAGTACCCCAGCGGAAACTATACATGGGGTCATTTCTATGGCTTCGTATTTCCAAGTCTCCTTGGTGTGAGTCAGCTTAGCATTGGGCCTTTGCCCAGAGGTGGTGACTACAACACTCCGAACGATGCATCTGGAGTTGGACCATACAACTGGCCAAGCGGCGGTCAGAGCTTCACTATGATACTCAACTTCTCGAATCTTTCTGATTCATACGGCGTCTATCCGGGCGGCCAGAGTGAAAATCCAGCAAGTCCGTTTTACTCCAATTACGTTGATTACTGGATAAATGGAGAGTACCTGCCTTTGCTCTTCTATCCTAGCTCATCATCGTTCCCTAAGGCGCATGTCCTTGATGTAACCACTTTGGAGGTGATCGGATGAATAGATACTATGAGCTTGTACTGGTCGCAGTTCTGAGCATCGTGTTCACGATTGTATTCCTTATCTCTGGATTCTGGTACGGTGTGATAGTTGCCGGTTTCCTATCTACCGTATTTTTTGATCTGAAGCCGTATTTATCAATACCGGTATCTACAGTGGCCTCATTGATCGGCCTAATCATCTTCGAAATACCTGAGATCTCTCATGGACTCTTTAGACTGATGTATTATGTCGGATCCATAGCAGGAATAAGCGGTAGCATGCTGATACTGATATCATTCCTTCTGGATATGCTTATGGCAGTTGCCGGAGCATTCATCGGTGTTGGTACATATCGATATTCGCTGGGAAAGAGGAATTACAGTAATGTGTCAAAACATTAAAAGAGAAGGTGGGGTTTGGGGGAAGCTGTGAATCTCAACAGCTTTAGCGAT
>NZ_JAGDXM010000016.1 GCF_023256435.1 Thermoplasma sp.
CCAAAGTGAAGCTGTATCCAAATGTAAAACAGAAAGTATTACTGGAGAAGCACTTTGGCAGCTGTAGATTCGTATACAATTACTTCTTAGCGAAGAGGGATGAATATTACATAACGCATAGGGATGCTAAGAAATCTTCTTTAAACTATTTAGACACAGCGAACATGCTTATCGAACTTAAGAAGAAGTATCCATGGTTGTACGAAGTTAATTCTCAATCTTTACAGATGTCTCTTCGCTGTAAGGAAGCTCCGAAGCTTAAGCTGAGGAGTAGCTCACTATGACAGGAAAGTTTATGGATATATTTTGTATGCATGAGCATGGTATCGCCTGCGATAGCCAAGCAGTGCGATATCATAATATAGGGCTGGCACGGTCCGAATCTACGCCTGTGGAGATGCATATGAACATACCCTCAGAAAGGGTATGGCCATTGCGTCTTTGAATCAGGAAGCTCCCAGGCTTCAGTTGGGGAGCAGGCCATCTGATGCTGCAAAGGCAAGGGGTATTGATATGAAGAGCATTGAAGAACTCTATAAGAGAGCTCTTGAATTGAAGAATAAGGGTATGAGCGACAAGGAGATATCAACTGAACTTCATCTTTCAGTTAATACGGTCACATGGCTTCTCAGTAAGGAATTTCTAAAGGAAGGCGCTGTTCAGGATGTCAAGATAGGTTGGAGAAGTGTAGGAGTATTCGGTTCCAGGATCATCAGTATAGCAGAGATAATGAGTGATATCATTCGTGAGGAGATGAATAAAAACTCATTTGAAGTTGATTCAATACTGGGCATAGCTATAAATGGTATACCTTACGCTACATTGGTCTCATATCTGATGGATAAGGAGCTGATCGTTTACAGGCCACATCCTGCGAGAAAGGAAGGTGTATTCAGTTCTAACTTTGCATCGGTAGAGGGCAAGCGAGTTGTGATTATTGACGACGTTGCCAGCACAGGGGAGACGATGAGGAGGACCATAACGGATGTCACCAAAGAGGGGGGAAAGCCAGTGCTCTGTGTGCTGTTGGCTTCCAAGATGAGCGTGAATGATCTGAATGGTGTACCTGTCAGATCGCTGATAAGGACGCAGGTCATCGGTGGCTCATAAGCACCAAATCGAATTCCCTTTTTATGGAAAAATTGGGAAGAAAGCTTTGGATTCCAAAGTGAGGAATATATCGAATAAGAATTGAATTTACTTTTTCATTCTTTATACGAATGAAAGTATTATTTACGCCTCTCCTATCTCGTGGCAGTGATAAGATTGTTTTGGGCAGATGCTTTGGTGAAGGATCTGAATGGTCCACAGCGTGTTTCCACTGGTATATCGCCCTCTGGTCCAATACATATCGGAAACATGAGAGAAATCCTGACCGGAGATATACTATTCAAGGCCATATCCAAGAAAGGATTGGAGGCGGATTTTATATATTTATGTGATGATATGGATCCTTTGCGAAAGGTCTATCCTTTCCTCAGCGAAGATTATAAGAGGTACGTGGGACAGCCATTGAAGAATATACCAGCACCTGAAGGAACAGGGAAGTATTCTGATTATTATCTCGATCCATTCGTCCGCGTTATGAAGGAGGCGAACATCCCAGCAAGAGTCATAAAGACCTCCGATCTGTATGATACTGGTACACTTGCCAGAGCATGTGATATTGCGATACATAACAGGGAAAAAATAAGAGAGATACTTGAAACCGTATCAGGAAGGCAGATAGAAGGTGATTTCTATCCATACGAACCTTTATGTGAAAGGTGCGGTAGAATAAACACAACTCAGGTTGTTTCATATAAGTATCCATATGCTGAATACGTGTGCAAATGTGGTCATCATGGATTTGCTGACATTAGGAAGGCGGAAGGCAAGATGCCATGGAGAGTAGAATGGCCAGCAAAATGGTTCGCGCTCAAGGTTACTGTCGAACCTTTTGGGAAAGATCATGGTGCACCTGGTGGTTCCTACGATACAGGAAAAAAAATTGCATCCGAAATATTCGGAATAGCGCCACCACTGCCACTGATATACGAGCGTATAATACTGAAAGGAAAGGGTGCTATGCATTCTTCCACTGGTCTTGCTATAGCGGCTTCGGAAATAATGGAGGTAATACCACCAGATCTTCTGCGGTATATGATTGCACGCGTTAATCCGGGAAGGCACATAGACTTTGATCCGGGGCTTGGCATACTAGCGCTAGCAGATGAACTTGGTAAGCTACAGGATGAATACTTTGGAGATAGGTCTGCGCTTGATGAGGACCAGATCGCTATGGTGGAATATTCACTCGTTAATAAAGACAGAAAGCCGTATCCGGTGGACTTCAGGCATCTGGTGACTCTTGTCCAGATATACAGAAATGAAGATGAGCTATTGCGTGCCGTTAAGATGAGTTCCACATCTAATTTTGATGAGGCAGACTTTAAAAAGGAGATAGAGTATGCCAGGAGATGGCTTGATAGATACGCTCCGGAAAATGTCAAATTCAAGATCTTGCCAATTGATCAGCGCGTCGAATTAAATGATGAGGAGGCTATGCTGCTGGAGTCCTTCGTGAACGACATCGATGGTATGCCTTGGGAGTCAGCTTCAATACATGATAAGGTGTACGATCTTGCTCAGAAATACAAGAAAAGCCCTGATTCAGTATTTTCATTGTTTTACAGAATATTTATAGGAAAAGATAGAGGGCCAAGGCTGGGATATTTCCTATACAACCTCGGCAGAGATTTCGTAAAGAACAGGATAGAAAGAGTATTATCGCAGCATGAAGGTGCCTGATTTCCAGAGCAAACTCTATCAGAAATTAGAAAACCAATAATATTTGAAATAAATTAACCGTGAGGTGGTTCATATAAAGGTACTGATTAACTGTGCCCTTCCATACGCCAATGGCCCGCTCCATATCGGCCATATCGCTGGAGCTTATCTGGGGGCAGACGTTTTCGCAAGATATAACAGATTGATAGGTAATCAGGTTCTCTACGTATCTGGCAGCGATGAATATGGTACGCCCATAACCGTCAGGGCTGAAAAGGAGGGAAAAACCCCAAGGGAGATAGCCGACAGGTACTACGAGGAACATCTGGAGACGTTTCGTAATCTCAACATAAATTTTGATATATTCATGAGGACCACCTGGCCGGAGCACTCTGATAATGCTCAGGATTTTTTCCTGAAGCTTTTGAATGCTGGTTATATCGAGAAGGGAACCATGATCGCTCCCTATTGCCGCAAGATCGGCCGGTTTATGCCGGATCGCTATATTGAAGGAACATGCCCCTACTGCCACTATCCAAAGGCAAGGGGCGATCAGTGCGACAACTGTGGTCGTACCCTTGACCCCCAGGATCTCATCGATCCTAAATGTATTCTGAGTGGCGAGACACCCGAATTCAGGGAGACTGATCACTTCTTTTTGAGGTTGGATCTGCTTGAGGATAGGCTCAAAGAATGGATCTCAACAAGGAGTTTCTGGAAACCAAATGTGGTTGCATATACTCAGAATTTCATATCAGGAGGGTTGAAAAGGAGGCCAATAACTAGAGACATAGATTGGGGTGTGAGGATACCTCTGCAGGGATATGAAACCAAGAGGATATATGTATGGTTTGAAGCGCTCATCGGATACATAACGGGAGCAAAGGAGTATTCAAAGAGAATTGGAAACCCGGATCTGTGGAAGGAATTCTATTTCGATCCGGAAGCGCGCAATTATTATTTCATCGGAAAAGACAACATACCTTTTCATGCGATAATATGGCCGGCTATGCTGATGGGTTACGGAGGCTTCAACCTCCCATACGATATACCGGCCAATGAGTACCTGACCTTCAAAGGCCAGCAGTTCTCTAAGAGCAGGGGAATCGGATACAGCGTCGATGATCTACTTAAAGCCGTTCCGGTAGATTATCTCAGGTATTATGTGGCTTCGATACTACCCGAAACCGGTGATTCGGATTTTTCCATCGAAGAACTCGTGAATACTGTGAATTCTGATCTAATAGACAAGTACGGCAATCTCGTGTATCGTGTCGTGTCATTCATCGATAAATACGATCTTAAGGTTGAACCTGTCGATGTTACCAGAGACGAGGAGTTTTTATACGCAATTCATTCATTTCAGGCCTTTTTGGACGAGCTATCCAGCGTGCACATAAAAAAAGGGCTATCCATATGGCTTGATCTGGCGATCTACGCAAACGGATTCTTCAATAGATCGGAGCCATGGAAGACTGTTAAGATCGACAGAAACAGACTCAACCATGATCTATATCTTTCGCTGAAGATAATAGAGATCCTCACTGCAATGGCGTATCCATACATCCCTGCATCGTCTGAGAGGATGTGGGATCTGCTTGGAATACCATTTAGGATAGACGACTCGTACAATCGCCTGAACGAGATGCACACGTTCGATGTGCGCAGAGGCAGTATACCTTTTGTGAAGCTTGATCTTGAATCAGTAAAGACAAAATTAAATAATTAGTCATTCATTTTAATTCTATCCTTGTGAGTCCTATTCCTCATAATATTTCAGTTATGTTTATATAACATAAGGACAATATAGAAATGAGGACTGGCGATAAACCCAATTCTTTCGCCATTCCGTATTTTCAGAGGTTTAAAGATGGTGCGTAGAAGAAGTGGACTGAAGAGGAACTCAATAGGCATAATGCAGGGAATATTCCAGTCGATGGGACAGGTTGCCCCTGCCGCTGATATTGCGATATTGCTTGTGGCAACGTTTTCAATAGCTGGATCGAGAACAATACTTTCCGTGATTTTTGGATGGCTCGTATACGCAGTGTTCATGGTCACGCCCTATCAATTCTCAAAATACAAGGCAAATGCAGGAAGCTACTATGCATTTGCAGCTGGTTCTACCGAGAGCGGCAAACTAGGGCCAGTAACTGCACTGAGCTTCATGTATTATGATATAACGGGCGCCGCGTTTGGCATACTGGGTCTTTCGTCGTTCATATTCCTGATATCACCAAGAATAACCGCAATACCCTACATATGGATACTCTTCGCCGGTGCATTCACAGCTTACATAACTATAGTAACCTACATCGGCATAAAGCCATCACTTGGATACAATGCCGTTGCAGGCCTTGCCGAGGTTCTGTTTCTGGTCATAGGCGCAATAATCATCATACTGAGGGTTGGGCCACATAATTCGATTGTGCCGTTCACGCTCCCAAAGAATCTTGGGGTAGGTTTTTCAGCAATAATGTTTGGTGCTGTGTTCTCGATACTGGATTTCACGGGTACTGGAATTGTTACAACCGTCTCTGAAGAGATAAAGGATCCCAAAAGAAACATAGGTAGGTCGATCCTGTACGCCATGATTCTGACTGCTATAGCGATAATACCTGCAACTTACGCCCTAACGGTTGGCTGGGGTATAAGCAATATAGGATCGTTCGCCAGCGCACCTGATGCAGGGATAATAGTATTTGGAAAGTATCTTGGTCCCATAGGTGTGATATTGCTGATTATATTCACGGTCAACAGCTACCTCACCAACGGAGTCTCGAAGGCAACTGCAGTGGGCAGGTGGTGGTACTCCGCAGCGGGAGACAATGTGATATTCCCGAAGGTCATAGCTAGGATACATCCGAAATACCGTTCACCTTACATGGCCATAATTGTCTGGAGCATAACCTCCTTTGTTCTTGATGTGCTTATGGGACTATATTTTGGCCCTAAGACTGCAGCCTTCATTCTTGAGGCGGGTACAGGGATATCCATAATCATAGTTCATATAATGGCTAATACATCGTTGACATATTACACCAGAAGGATCAACAGATTCGAATTTTTGAAGCATGCCCTGGCGCCGGCAGTTGCGACAATTATAGGTATTGTGGTCATTTACTTCACCGTCTCAAACATATGGACAAGATGGATAACGAATCCAACGCCTGTAAATGACGCCTATTTCGCCTCGTTCATTATAACCATACTCTGGGTCGTGGTTGGAGGTCTTATCGTTACGCTTTATTATTCAAAGAAGAGGCCAGAAGTTCTTAAAAATGCCGGCGAGTTTGACGTTGAAAACGCAAAAGTTTAATTTAAAATTTTTGAAGCTTTTTTAATTGTTATGGGTATAACGTTATTCTCGAACTCCAGCATTGCTATATCAACAGGATCTATCATATTTTTAGGCACATCGATGATAACTGGAGCGCCCATGGCTATTTGAAGAGCTCTTGCTCCTATAATCCTTGCTTTTTCAAATTTGGTATACTTCATAGAAATCTGGTAAAAACTACATTAAAAACCCCTATAATAGCTTTGCGATTTTTAATATGACGTAATGCCGAACATTCTCCATTGTTATCCTAATGCCATGATCTGTCGCAGAATCACTTGTATGAGATGGAGATCTGTTTCATCTTATATCCTTTAGGGCAGCTTATCTCCTTTCCAATAGATTTTACCATGACCTTGGTGTCAGGTTTGAAATAATATAGGTTGCACTTTTCTATATTGGGACATGTGATGTAGTCGCAGTTCATCGATTTCAGAGATATTATCGCCCCTTCCTGAATACGTTTACTTTCCTGCACGTTCACATAGTCTTCGAGTTCTTCCACCTCAACGGTATTGACTTTATCACCATTAAAAATGATGCATGGGTTTACCTGCTCCCTGACTTTTGTTACTTTATAGCGATGTCCCTGCTCCAGATTGAAGCAGACATTCTTCACCCTACAGTCAGAGCACGCTGTGAGTGGACCGGCAAAAACAAACTCCAAGCCTTCCTTTGCTATGCTACTACCGATCAGACTTATCTTTGGCAGAACAATCACCTCAGATTATTCCAGTAAGTTCCAGAGCCTTCACCGCCGCATCATAGGACATATCGCTCTCACCAAGTATGGTGTATCTCTCAGGCCTGATGGAATGAGCCTTTCTGAGGGCTTCTATCACGATTTCGTCGCTAATGCCATAATCCTTGGATCTTATTGATATTCCTAGCGTATCGAAAGCTTCCTTTATCTGCTGCCAGTTTTCGTCATGAAGATACAAGGACACAACCGTGCCCATAGCGCACATCTCTCCATGCAGCATGTTGTCGACACCTGCAGCCTCCAGCGCATGGGCGAAGAGATGTTCACTTCCACTTCCAGGTCTTGAATTCCCAGCGATGGCCATGGCTGTGCCGGAAGCGAGTATATTCTTCGTGACAAGCCATACGGATGATTCTTCATACCTTTTGATCTCACCTATTTGAGAAAGAACTTCCTGTGCCGAATATTCCGACATAGCTGCTGCGCTGGAACTGAACTCCTCTCCCTTGAGCCTATGGGCCAGCTTCCAATCTTTAACGGCGCTGAGATTTGATATTACATCTGCGGCACCAGCTGCAAGATACCTGTATGGTGCTTTTATCATTATCGCAGTATCAGCTATAACACCTATGGGCATTGCACCCTCCTCAGAATACGATATACCATTTCTTCTCAGAGATGCCCTGGGTGAGGCAATGCCGTCATGACTTGGTGCCGTAGGTACGCTCACGAATGGTAATTTTCTGTCGAAGGCAAGTTTCTTAGCCAGGTCTATTTTGGCTCCCCCTCCCACACCTATCACAATGCCTGCCTGAAAGTCATAAGCATCCTGCTCAAGTTTTTCCAAAGTCTCATAGTTAGCATTGCCTGTCAGAAAGACGCGTACTTCATATCCATCAAGAGACAGGAGATCTTCGATCTTCTTTCCAGCAAGTTCATATGTTATACTTCCTGATACGATAATCGTCTTTTTATTACGGCTGTTTTCCCCCACGACGTCAACGATATGATCAAGCACATCATGTCCTATGTATACGTCCCTGGGGAAATGCATCGTCCTGAACTTCTGGAATTCCATTGAAGGAACAAACTAAGAAGGGATATAAATCTTTCACTGTTCGGATAAGACATATACAATGATAACGAAATGCGTATAATTTTTAAAAAAATCGAATCGAGGATTCAGGCGATCTTTGAGATCTCCAGATCGATGATCCTTTTTTGGTCTGAGCTGGGCTCTATCATTGGGGCTCTGTAACCACCCTTTATGTTGTTCATCTTGTAAAATGCGTAGTAGTAGCCTGACGGGAACGTAGCACTATTGACCGCGTACATCAAGGAATTTATACTATTCATCTGTATATCCCTTGCTTTATCGAGGTTACCTGATGAAAATTCATGATAGAGATCCGTTATGTATGGGGATATGTTGGAAAGGCCGCAAACTCCGCCACTTGCTCCGATGGAAAGGGAAAGAAATAGCAGATCATCCTGGCCCTGGAAGATGTCAAAGTTGGATCCTTTATGTTTCATTATTCTGGAAAAGAATCTCATATCACCTGAGCTGTCCTTAATTCCCTTTACGTTTGAAAATTCTCTAGCGAGTTTTTCTATCAGATCCTCACTGATCCATGAACCTGCCAGCTGTGGGATATTGTAGATGAAGAGATCATTGGATGCAGCAGATATGACGGCTGAAAAATGCTTATAGATCCAGTTTTCATCAGGCTTTATATAATATGTGGGCATCAACACTCTTGTCTTTATTCCGATATCTTCAGTATATTTTGAGAGTTCTATCGATTCCTGGGTTGATGAAGATCCTACGCCTGCATACACTTGCATCTTTCCTGAGTGTTCGCTGACAAAGCTCAAGAATTTCTTTCTCTCCTCCGTGCTGAACATCGGGAAGAGACCAGTTGATCCCATTGGAAAAAGGCCATCAACACCGTATTTATCAAGTTTCTCAATTAATACCTGCGTAGCGCTGTAATCTATTTCGCCCTTCACGTTCATAGGCGTGATCATGGGCGTTATGATACCCTTATACATACGTAGACATTACTGAAAAGTAGTTAAATATTGTTGAATTTCAGATATATCGATTTTCTATGGCCTCTCTACTGCGATCGTTTTTAGTGACGTAATCTAGCTGAATGGCCTTTCTGAGGTTTATTTTATATCCAAGATATCCGAAAACCACTACGGATATAACAACAAGGAAGAATGGCAGGCCTATGGCATCCAGATTATGTATCTTCACGCCGGTTATTATCTGATAATTCCACAGTGCCGGAAATATAAGAGTAATGATGCCAGCTACAACAAACGCTATCCCGCCATATGAAAGGACAAAGTGGCTTATTCCCCTAGCAACAAAAGCTATACCCCTCACCGTAAGATTTTTCTTTTTGGTTAGCCAAAGACCAAATGCAGTTCCTGCCAGAACTTGCATGGTCATTGTTCCAAGGCCGAACATGAGACCAGGTACAAAACCAAGGTATATGGGCATATTCGGCGCAATGACAAAGTAAATTATCAGGGCAAATGCACCGAAACCAAATCCGGCAATCAGCCCATGAACAAAGGCAAGCCTCAGCGGTACGGGTCTATATTCTCCATCGACCTTCGTCATTATGGGGTTTTCCATGTGCTCAAGTTCCATCTTCTCTTTTTCTTCATGGCCCTTATGAATACCGAAGACATGGTACAGCCATTCCTCTAATATGTGTATGTGTGGATATTTCAGTTTATTTGCAATGTAGAAACCAGACAGAGCCATAACTGCACCGACGATGATATATACTAAGCTATTAAAGTAGGGATAGAGCATAAAGCTTGCCAGAGCGAGCGCTGCTATCTCCGACATTATTGCTCTCTCCACTGTGAAGCCAGATGAGAATAGAAGACCAGCCTTTGCTCCTCCCTTTGTGGAATAGCTGCCCACAGCGTATGAAAAAGTTATAGGCCATGTATGCTCATCAGGCGTTATTCCATGGATTACACCAAGCAGATAGGAAATAAGTATCGCGGCATAGATGCCTTCATATGTAGGGTTCCATAGGTTTATAATCATAGTTTAGTATCATACTAAGATATTTAAATATTTTTAATGATGTTATATAATCATAGAATTGTTAACGATATGCTAAAAAATCCGCATAGCTATTTAACAATTATCTTTTCTCACTCGTCATGCCTAACCTTGACCTCCAATTCCATGAGATCTTTGCTTTCATAGGTATTTTCGAATTCAGTTCTCGCGTCTTCAAGAAGAACCTTTGTATCGGTTATTCTTGGGCTGTAATGATATAGATAAAGTCTGCCAACGCCTGCCCTCTTTGCTATTCTGGCAGCCTGTCTTGAAGAAGAATGGCCGAATTCGTTCACAGCTGGCTCAAAACTTGAGTCCGTTGTTGTATCGTGGATCAGCACATCCGCGTTCTTGGCAAATTCAACCATCCTATCCATCGGCCTGGTATCTCCAGTATAGACTATCTTTCTTCCTCTCCTTACACCGGCCGATATGTCCTGGATCCTGTATTCCATACCTCTATATACATAGGTCCCATTTTCTCTAATCTTCTCTATGATCTTTGATGGTATGTTTTTTTGCTTAGCCTTTTCTGGATCTATCTTTATCAGATCCTTTTCTTCTAGGCTGTAGGAAAGGGCAGGAACTGGATGATCGTTGAGTGTCGTTTTGATCAAAAATTTACCGAAGTCGTAGGTTCTATCAGGTTCTAGTTCATAGATCTTCAATGGGAAATGAAGTGTATAGTAACCAACATTGAGAGCATTCGAAAGTATATTTATCGCACCCTTTGGGCCGAATATGTTCAGCTGTTTTGATCTGTTATTGAACGACATGCTCTGAACCATACCAAGCAATCCAAGGAAATGATCACCGTGAAAGTGCGTTATAAATATATTGTCTATCTCCATAAAAGAAGTTGAACTTTTCATTATCTGCTTCTGAGTCCCTTCCCCGCAATCAAAAAGATTGAGAACATCATCTATCTTTATACCTACAGCCGGCATTGCTCGTATGGGTGTGGGCCAGCTACCACCTGTCCCATAAAAGATGATCCTGATATTGGAAGCCATTGACCTCCCATTCTACTATTCTACTATTATTTTTCCATGCCGAAGATCGATAATGAATTATCTTAACTTATAATATGGATACATGAAGATCGGTAGATGCATGGTGGATGGTGAAGAGAGATTATTTCTATCAGATGGTCAAAGTGTAAGGCTGCTGGAGGGAATAGATGACATAAACAAATTCATAAAGCAATATGGTGATATCTTTTCTTCCACTCAATACGATGGGAAATTTCAGTATCTTCCTGCTGTCAAACCTTCCAAGATATTTCTCCCAGCCGTCAATTTCAGATCTCATTCAGAGGAATCGGAAACCAGATTTCCACCTAAACCTTACTTCTTTACGAAATTCTCGAACGCACTTGTTGCCCATGGCGGAACGGTTCATAAGCCAAAGGAGATAGAAAAGCTGGATTATGAGGGCGAGATCGGGATTGTAATAGGAAAAAGGGGAAAGCGAATACCAGTGGAACAGGCCGAAGATTATGTGTTCGGCTTTACGATAGTAGACGACGTAAGTGCTAGGGATTACCAGTTTCCTGAGATGCATCCATATGGATACAATTGGGTACAGGGCAAGGCATTTGATGAGGCACTACCCGTTGGGCCTTACATAGTGACTAAGGACGAGATAAAATTCCCTTTAAAGATAGAAACAAGAATCAATGGCGAACTCCGTCAGTCCGGGACAACAGATGATATGATCTTCAGCATTGCCCAGCTCATATCCACACTTTCACAGACTATAACGCTTGATCCTGGGGACCTAATAACCACCGGAACACCCTCAGGGGTGGCTGCCTTTACGGCTGGACGTTATCTTGCAGATGGAGATACAGTTTCGATTGAGGTGAGTGGGATAGGGGAACTGAAACATAATATAAAGGATGAATAATTTTGTAGTTTTCTTTATTTGACTCATAAATTATGTATTTTCAATGATGAGTGGTTGAAAGCATTATTCTTGCGTCAACCACCGTTGCTCCATGCTCATTCACGATCATTGGGTTTGCATCGATACCTTCGATCTCTGGATGATCGTATGCCAGCCATGAGAATCTTACAATCTGATCCACAACCGCATCTATATCCAGCGGGCCTCTGCCTCTGAATCTCTGCATCATCTTACCGGCTACTGTGTCGTGTATCATATCGTATGCTTCTTTAGAGCAAACAGGCGCAACTCTGAACGAGACATCTTCCAGTACCTCGACTGCTGTTCCGCCAAGCCCAAACATTACTGTAGGCCCGAACGTTGGATCATTTACTGTGCCGATAATGGTCTCTAGGTCACCTTTGAGCATTTCCTCGACAACTACGCCATCTATCTTTGCCTGTGGTGCGTTCTTTTTGACATTTGAAATTATGGTATCAAAAGCCTTTAAGGCCTCATCTTCAGATTTCACATTGACAATGACTCCTCCAACATCCGTCTTATGCACTATGTCCGGGCTCTGTATTTTCAAGACCACTGGATATTTGAAATCCTTGATTATGTTCTTCAATTCATCCTTACTTTTCGCAAGTTCCGTCCTGTTTACCTTTATTCCATAGGAAGCAAAGATCTCCTTGGACTCCAATTCATTCAGACTCTTTATGCCAGCTGTTGCATATTTCTTGAGTTTTTCACCAACGCCATCGCGCTTGAGATCCACAGGTCTTGCCGGTCCAAGGCAAATAAGATCGTTCATTCTCTTATGGTTGCGCAGGGCGGCCATTGCCTTCACTGCCTTGTCTGGTGAATCGAACGTAGGAATTCCATTTTTGATAAGATACAGAGCTGCATTCTTGGAGTGATCGCCACCGACAAAGCCAGCAACCACTGGGATCTTTCTCTTTGATGAAAGTATACCATTTATAATTCCCTTCGCTGCATCAGATGGATCCAGATTCGCGACCTCGCAGTAGAGTACAACCAGACCATCGACTCTTTCATCTTCCATCACGGTTTTCAGAGTATCTGCATAAATCTCTGGAGTGGCCATTGCACTCATATCTATCGGGTTCTTTGTGCTGCCGAATGAAGGTATGACCTGCCTGATTTTTGCCTGTAGATCGTCAGGAGGTGTCTGCAGGGGTATACCTGATAACTCAGCCTGATCAGTGGCCAGCACACCAATTCCACCGCCATTCGTAACAACCATTAGATTATCCCCGGCCATCGGTGGCTGCAGCGATAGCGTCAGAGATAGATCGAAGAGCTCCTCTATGGAATTGGCGCGTACAACACCTGCTTGTTTGAGCGCCCCATCATACACACGGTGGGACCCTGCAAGAGATCCTGTGTGTGATGCTGCCGCGACAGATCCATGCTTGGAGATTCCAGATTTCAGCATTACAATTGGCTTCTTGATGGCCCTTGCTGTGTCTATGAATTTTCTTCCTTCTTTCAGGCCTTCAGTGTATAATGATATGCAGGATACATTTTCATCGTCAGCTAGAAAAGATACGAGATCCGAAAAATCAAGATCTGCCATATTACCGATACTTATCAGGAAGCTTGTTCCAGTCTTATTGCTCCAGGTCATAGCGTCGAGACCCACTATCAGTGCTCCGCTCTGTGATACCATTCCTATTGTGCCTGGATAAGGAAGATAGGGTGCGAAAGATGCATTAAGTTTCACAACATTGTTCATAAGGCCAACCACATTAGGCCCAAGCAGACGCATGTTGTACTTCCTGCAGACTGAAACCAGTTGATCTTCTAGATCCTTTCTTCCTACTTCTGAAAAACCGGAAGCCACAACTATTATACCGAACACTCCTTTTTTTCCGCATTCTTCAGCAGCCTCAGGCGTATGCTCAGCTGGTACCGATATTATGGCCAGATCAACCTTGTCAGGGACGTCCCCTATAGATGGGTAGACCGTATAACCCAGTATGTTTCCGCCTTTTCGATTGACTGGATATACCTTACCGCGATAGCCGCCCTCCTTGAGGTTGCGAACAATCTGATAACCAATCTTCGTTGTATCAGCTGAAGCTCCTATGACCGCAACTGATTCTGGATAGAACAAGCTTTTTAGATCCATAAATGATAATCGCAGCGTAAAGAAAAATGTTTTTGTTTTTAATATTTAAATCAAACATATTAATTGATATTTATTGATAATCAGATATCAAATATCTTATACATCCAGCTAATATGATTCATAGGGTATTGAAATTAAATACTAAAATATGTATTCAAATGCAGATATTTTCACTGATAGATATTAGTTGTCAGTATCATAGCTGAAATGTTCTGTTTCTTACAGCTTCAATGAATTCCTGATTCAATCCGGCCTTTGATAGGTAATACCATCCAGGGATCACCCCATGATTTATCGCATCGTTTATTATATCGTAGATCGGAACGTATCTTGAAACGTTCTGATATTTTATAGCGAAGACCCAGGGTGGGATATCGAAATAATTCTTTATCTTTCCAGGAACGGCTTCACGTAGTGTCTCATTCAATATCGATGCAACCTTTTCGTTATAGTACCACTTATTTACTATGGGCCTCTCGTAATACTGTGGCGGTGAATATACTTTCCACAGAAGTCCGAACATGGAGATTTCTCCACCATATATTGCGTTTCCTCCAAAGTCGTCGATCATAGTTAGCGGTGCTGTTTCTTCCATCCCAGTCTCAACGTTGATTATTTTGAGATCCGTTTTTCTGTATGATCCCATATACTTTATGACGATCCTGTCTAGAGATTCAGCCTCTGAATCGCTGATATCCCGGTCATTCTGGTATTCGTCCATTATGTATATGTATTCATTTATGGGGCTGTTAAGAATCAGCTTCAGGTAATAATCATACCTGTCTATGGACGTTCACAACACCCCCTAAACCGGATCGTCGGTATGACCCTCGCACACCCCATTCCAAGCCTCGGACAGCTCAAAAATACATATATTCATATCCTGCATACTCACCTTACTGAATATAACGAATATTCATATATAAATGTTAATGATTAGCAATGGACACAATCTTTAAATAGCAAGCGGAGATGGGCAATCACGTCCTCCAGAAACAGATTTTTGGAGATTATTGAGAAGTACCGATCCAGAAATATGAGTGTACCAATAATAGTTGAAGGGCGAAACGATCTGAAATCACTGAGGAAGATGAAGTTCCTAGGAGAAATACTGATATTGAATAGAGGAATGTCTCTTGTTGAATTTTCTGACCGTATTGCCGAAAGATACAGGCGCATCATACTGCTGACCGATTTTGATGCAAAAGGTTGCGATCTTGAGAAGCGAATGAGTGAATATCTGACAGGAATGGGGGTTGATATAGACATATACCTCTGGAATTTCGTGAGGAAAAATGTTCCGGTGAAAACTGTAGAAGAGCTGCCCTCGGAATATGAACGTCAGTATGAAAAGACAGTGCAGATGTAAAGAGTTAAATACGCAATTGAAATGTGTGGTTGGTCTTTCTAGAGACGTTCTAGAGACAGGATAGTAAGTAGTATGGAAGATATAACGAAAATAAAGGATCTAACACCCTCCTCAAGGAGAGTGAATGTTGTTGGAAAAGTTTTGTCTGTTGGAGAACCAAAAACAATACAAACGAAGTTTGGAGACCAGAGATCTGTGACAGAAGTAACCATCGGAGACGACACGGGAAAGGTTATACTGTCCCTATGGGGCGATCAGGCTAGCCAGGCTAAGACCGGTGAGACTCTTGCAATAGGGAACGGATACGTTTCACTTGTCAGGGGTCATATAAGGCTTAACGTTGGCAAATACGGTTCATTGAGTGTTTCTGATGAAGAAGTAGCAGATGTTAACGAGGATTTCGACGCAAGCGAAAAGGAATATGAGAATTTCCATCGATCCGGTCCACGCAGAGATAACTTCAGACGCGGCGGATACGGTGGAAGATCGAACAGAGACGAAGAAGAAGAGTAATTTTTAACTCTTCTCTTCCGTCAAAGTCTTTTTTTGTTCTTTATACATCTCAAGGATCTCCCTTGATGTTGTTGAATCTTCAGGTTTTTTATCCTCACGCCATTTCCCAGTGAATCTCGGGAATCTTACAGATAACCCGGAATCTTTTTCTATTTCTCCATAGGCACATGTATGCACTGGGCTCACTGTTATTTCAGCTCCAATGACCTCCATCACAACTTCCGGATAGAACCATACATCTGGTTCAAGATTGCTGACCACCCTGGCTGGTTTTTCCTTTGATACATATTTTTCAAATTTCTTAGGCAGAGAAAACAGAACATCGTCAGAAAACCCAGATCCAAGTTTGCACACCGTTTCAAAGGTATCATTTTTATCATTGTATGTAGCCAGGAGCAGTGCTCCATAGGTTCCTTTTCTTCTACCATGTCCGTAGAATGCACCCACTACGGTGAGATCTAAGGTATCCCAGAGCTGTGCTTGATAGTCTCTCTTCAATTTTATCCATAACCAACCCCTTGCGCCAGCTTTATAGACAGAATCCTGAGAGAGGCTCTTCGCAACTAGCCCCTCACAGCCATCCTCTATCGCCTGGTTGAAGAATCGATGCACTTCTGCCTGATCTCCGGATTCTATTCTCTTTGCAAGTCTGAAATGGTCGTTTTCCTTGAAGAGTGATTCCAGTACGCTCCTTCTCTCCGAGTAAGGTGTCTTGGAAAGATCCTTACCATTGAGATAAACAATGTCGAAGAGGAATACTGTTATCGGTATCTCAGATGACACCTTATCTACGTCATGTTTTCTTCCTCTCCTGTGAGATATGACTTGAAATGGATAGAGTTCGCCGGTATCTGGATCATATGGTACAGCTTCTCCATCCAGTATGGCCGAATCAACCTTGAAAGTTTCCAATGCCGCTTTCCTTATATCCGGAAACTGATTCGTTGTTTCCTCGTTTCCCCTTGAGAATAATCGAACATTGTTCTTCTCAATATGCGTCTGCGTGCGCATCCCATCATATTTGTATTCGAATGCGCATCTTCCACCCATCTTCTCAAGGATCTCTTCCACGGATCTCAGGCGTTCTGCAAGCATGACCTTGAAGGGTATCATGGGAGTAGGCCCCATTTCAATTATATTCTGGCTGTTGCCCTTCCTCAGCTCAGATGCTATATAACCGAGATCAGGATGGAAATTATAGGCATTCTCTATATCCTCGGCATATTTTCCATCTGAGAATGCTTTTATTATTGCGTCAAGTATTGTGGCATCGGATATTCCAACACGCAGTTTGCCAGTTATGATTCTTGTTATGTACATTATCTCCTTGGGGGTGCTGTTGAGGAATAGATCCATGTACGCATCGATCCTTGCCTTTGTGCTTCCAGATCCAGATGATCTGGCCATCTTCATAAGAGAATCATGTATGTATTTTACGGTTAGTTCAACTTTCATCAATGTGCTCATGCTTCTCTTTTCGGCCACTTCGCGTGCTAGAGATCCTATGTCTCCAAGTTTTGTATATTCTTTTTCTATTTCTTCCTCCGATATATTTGAGGCGGTTGAAAGCGCTTTTAATATTAGTTTGTCAGACATCTGTGTTTCAAGACCAAGATAATCGGGGCCAAGTTTTCCCTGGACAAGATAAACCAGGAGAGGCAGATCATCATCAGCGGTTTTCAAAAGATTAACAAGAAGATCAGTAAGTTCCAGCCTTTTGGTTGTGCTTTCCATCTTTTCAAAGGCGTCCGCAACTACAGAAAACAACATATATCATGTATACGACTGGAAGTATAAAAGCTATCTGCAGCAGACCGTGAATGCGGGATCAGAGTTCTCCGTTTCATCTTGTCCGGTCAGAGAATATTGAAGGCCGTATCAACTGATACCCGCTTATCCCTAAAGGTGAAGCTTTCTTGCTCGTTTCATTATAAGGCTAGTGGAACATGGATCAATGTCTATATATCTTATAGATTGATTATGGAATGATTGCATATGCGTTTCTACAATACACTGACACGAGGGATTGAAGAATTCAGGGAGATGAACAAAGGACGTGTAAACATATTCGTTTGCGGTCCAACCGTCCAGGATCATTTTCATATAGGACATGCAAGAACCTACATATTTTTTGATGCAGTTGTCAAATTTCTCAGATCTAAAGGTTATTCCGTATTTTATCTTCAGAATATAACAGATATAGATGATAAAATAATAAATAAAGCCAGAGAAATGAACATAGATCCCAGCGAAGTTGCTGAGATCTATTTCAGAGAATTCCTGGAGGATATGGCTGTGCTTAAGGTGAATTCAATAAACTATTTCGCCAAATCAACATTATATATCCCTGAGATCATATCTCAGATCCAGAGGCTCATTGAAAAGGGCTATGCCTATGAGACAACCGATGGCGTCTATTTCGAGGTAAGAAAATTTTCAGATTATGGTCAACTCTCGAACCAGAGCCTGGATCAGATAATACATGGATATAGGGTGGCAGTGAACGAAAACAAGAGAAATCCAGAGGATTTTGTACTCTGGAAGAAGAGAAAGCCTGGGGAGCCCTACTGGGAATCGCCTTGGGGGCCGGGGAGGCCTGGATGGCACATAGAGGACACGGCTATAACAGAGACCTATTTCGGGCCCGAATATGATATACATGGTGGAGGATCCGATCTTATATTCCCGCATCACGAGGCAGAGATAGCACAGATGAGATCGATAAGCGGTAGGAAATATCTTTCGCATTACTGGATCCACACAGGCATGATCAACGTCAATAACGAAAAAATGTCAAAATCCTTGAAGAACTTCGTAACCATAAGGGAGGTTCTGAAGGAATATCGACCAGAAGATCTTCGCTATGCGTTGCTGAACGCAAACTACAGGACCCAGCTGGACTTTTCAAAGAATCTTCTGGAAGAATCAAAAAAGCAGGTGGAATATATCAATTCTACCTACAGAAAACTAATGAACGCATCTGGGAATAAAGACATCGAACTGGATGCTGGATCAATCATAGCCAAGATGGAAGAAGAAGCGTCAAATGACTTTGACTTCCGATCGGTGTTTAGGGATCTCCTTGAGTTTGCCGGTGAGATAAACAGAGATCTGGAGGACATATCAAGAAAAAGTGCGGATGAGGCTGCGAAGATATTCAGATGGGTTGACGTCTTCGCTGGAATACTGTTCTCTGAGAACAATAATCTTTCAGGAATCGTCGAAGATCTGCTCAATATGCGAAACAGATTGAGGAAGGAAAGGAAGTTCAGCGAGGCAGATCAGATACGGGAAATCCTGCTCAGAAATGGAATACACATAGAGGACAGAGGAGATAATACCATATGGTGGTGACGATGGAAGCTCAGGATATTCATGAGTTTTAAAAGAGAAGGTGGGGTTTGGGGGGAAGCTGTAAATCTCAACAGCTTTAGCGATGAAAGGAAGATCCGATGCTTTAGCTTAGGAGTAGCTCACTTCGATACTACGTTTAGGCCAGTTGAATTAGAAAAGTTCGAGTCTCCATTTATATATACATTCGGTATATTCAGATGACGGGATGGTAAGATGAATACATTCAACATTGCCAGCGATGAGGAGATAAAGAAGGGTCTGGCCTCTGACGTTTATTTTGAAAGGACAATAAAGGCACTGGGAAATAGATGCAAGGATCTTGAAGTATCTATGGAGGCCACAATATCAGGGCCATTGGATACATGGATCAATTTCACGGGCCTGGATGAGGTGATCAAGCTTCTCGAGAATATAGATGTGGATCTTTATGCAATACCAGAGGGCACCATAATATATCCAAGGGATGTCAATGGAATGCCTGTGCCCTTCATAAGAATAGAGGGAAAATACTGTGATTTCGGAATGTATGAAACTGCGATACTGGGCTTTATATGCCAGGCCTCCGGTATTTCAACAAAAGCCTCAAAGGTCAGAATGGCTGCCGGGGATCTTCCATTCTTTTCGTTCGGTATACGCAGGATGCATCCGGCCATCTCACCCATGATAGATAGATCAGCTTATATCGGTGGTGCAGACGGGGTTTCTGGTGTGCTTGGTGCCAGGATCATAGGTGAGGATCCGGTCGGAACTATGCCGCATGCCCTGTCCATAATGATAGGCGATGAGGACGCCTGGAAACTGACTTTGGAAAATACGAAGAGTGGGCAGAAATCAGTTCTTCTCATAGATACATACATGGATGAGAAGTTTGCTGCCATAAAAGTTGCTGAGCTCTTCGATAAGGTTGATTATATTAGGCTGGATACTCCATCATCCAGGCGGGGTAATTTCGAGGCACTGATAAGAGAAGTGAGATGGGAACTAGCCCTCAGAGGCAGAAAGGACATCAAGATAATGGTATCGGGTGGGCTTGACGAGAATACTGTCAGGCGGCTGAGGGATGCAGGAGCTGAGGCCTTCGGTGTAGGAACCTCAATATCATCTGCCAAGCCTTTTGACTTTGCTATGGATATAGTTGAGGTTAATGGAAAGCCGGAGACCAAGAGAGGTAAAATGTCGGGCAAGAAGAACGTGCTCAGATGCGAGAAATGTAACAGAGTAGAAGTGGTACCCGCGGATGTTCAGGAAAAGGCCTGTCCGTGTGGTGGCATGATGCGAAATCTGATGGTAAAATATCTTTCTCATGGAAAGAGGCTTTTCGAATATCCTCTACCAAGGGCCATAAGAGAGAGATCTCTTAAAGAGCTGAAATTCTTTATAGACCAGGATCAGAACAAATAATAGAATGCATGACCAATATATCATCCTGGCGCATAAAGCTGTTGAAAAGATCGGATATTTTTTTAGATACAATCATAATAATCTATGAAACTAACTATGCAAATTAGATCAAAAATATGGATGAAACGAAGATCTATCGTTTTATTTAATTTACTATTCAGAACATCTTTTTCTTTATTGCGGCTGTGACCTTGTTCTTCAGATCCTCATTTATCTCCGTTATATTATGGGCTGTCTTTGCGTGTTCAACGATCTTTGGCATCAGTTCATCTATACTCTTTGCAGAGGCTTCAAAGCCACAGTTCATACCTATGTCGGCACATTTAAAAACATATTTTGCCATAAATTTATAATTCTTTTATCTTAATAAACTTTTTTATCTTGTATATTTTATAGGATTCTTATCGAATTCAATCTTGCAATGTTCACTGCAGAAGTAGTATTCTTTTCCATTGTAGCTTGATCTATATTTTGCGTTTTTATCAACCTTCATTCCACACACTGGATCTATCATAATCAAGTATCTTTGATTCCTGTTTAAACGTATCCTTTGCAAAATGCACAGAATAGCCTTAACTTATGGCGGGCAATGCTTAAAAATGGCTACCGATCCTATATGCGGTATGTATGTTCCAGAGACATCGGATCTCTATGTTGATAGGGATGGAACGAGATATTATTTCTGTTCGAAGACATGCATGGACAAATTCCTGGAGCCAGAGAAACAAGGGAAGGATCTCGCCAAAAAATTATGGGTTGCATGGGTATTTTCTGTGACCGTGATGGTTCTAACATATCTCAGCGGTATAAAATACCGCGATTTCATTCTCCTTCTGCTTTCTATTCCGGTAATTTTCTATTCAGGTACGCAGTTCTATCAGGGAGCATGGGGCGCCATAAAGACAAAAAGCGGGAACATGGATCTTCTGGTGTCTCTCGGCGTTATCACTGCGTTCGCATTCTCTCTATTCATAACGTTCTTCCCGCATGTCATACCGCATTCCATGGTATATTACGATTCATCGGATTTCATAGTATCCCTGATATTAACAGGATCCTATATTGAAAATGTTACAAAGGCAAAGGCAAGTGAGGCTGGAAACAAGCTTATAGATCTGATTCCGGACACCATTCATGTGGTCTACAGCGAGGGTGTGAAGGACAAACCTGCTTCAGATGTTCATCCTGGAGATCTGATAGAGGTCAGGGCTGGAGAAATAATACCGGTGGATGGTACGGTAGATCGTGGATCATCTGATGTGGACGAATCGATGATAACCGGTGAAGCATTGCCGCTGGCAAAAAGGGAGGGTGACTTCGTCTCAGCAGGTACGAAAAATCTCAACGGAATTCTTACGGTAAGGGTGCAGAATGTAGGTGCAAATTCAACTGTTGGCAAGATATATTCTTTCATCAAGATGGCTTCCTCAGGAAGAACAAAGATTCAGAGGCTTGCAGACATCTTTTCCTCTTACTTTGTTCCAGTTGTGCTTGCAGCGGCTAGCCTTTCATTTCTCTTCTGGTTCTTCTATCTTAGATCCATAGGAGATCCATATTTCATCGAAATAGCGGTATTGGCATTTGTTTCTGTTATAGTCATAGCCTGCCCATGTGCAATTGGACTTGCCGGCCCTATAACACTTCTGATAGCATCTGAGGGTTCCTTCGAGGCTGGAATACTGGTGAAAAATACGGGGGCAATGGATAGGGTAATAAAGGTGAACAGGGTAGTCTTTGATAAGACTGGAACACTAACGGAACCAGAGATGCATGTCCTGAGTTACGATGGAGATATGAATGCCCTTCATATGGCGGCGGCACTGGAATTGCATTCTAACCATCCGGTAGCAAGGGCAATAGTAGATTATTCTGGTAACTCAACATCGATGGATGTTGCGAATGTAAATGAAATTCCTGGGATCGGTATAGAAGGTGATTGCTCTGGGCATCATGTCTCCGTGCGATCAGGAGATGATGGCTACATTAAGATTTATGTTGATGGAGAAGAGAGAGGCATTCTGAGTGTGGGCAGTAAATTGCGTCCAGAGGCTGTTGAAACCATATCTCATCTCAGATCAATGGGCATAAGGATATCTGTTCTGACGGGTGATAGGAACAAGAACTCGCTCTCAGTTCTAGATCCATTGGGTGCCGATGAAATACACTCCGGTCTCAGGCCAGAGGATAAGGCTGAGATCATAAGGAGATATCAGGAATCAGGAGAATATGTAATGTTCGTTGGAGATGGTATAAATGATGCTATAGCGATCGATCAGGCCGATGTCGGGGTCGCAATGGGATCCGGATCAGACATAACGAGAAGCCAGGGAGACTTCGTTCTTCTCAGAAATGATCTCAGAGCAATAATAGCAATATTCGATATATCATCGAAGACTATTTCTAAGGTCAAACAGAATATATTCTGGGCCATATCATATAACTCTGCGCTCATACCTGTAGCTGCTGGCATCCTGGTACCTATCTTTGGAACGGGGATATACTCATTCCTTCCGATCCTGGCCGCATTTGCCATGGGAATGAGTTCAACTACGGTTGTTCTTAACTCGATGAGACTAAAGGGAAAGATTAGGGTAAATCAATATTATATCGGCATCTGAAATCAGATACCGACAGCGATCTCGGGATCTATATCCAATTTTTTGAGGACGTCCGGTGATGGCCTGCCATCTCTTGACAATCCAATCTCGGACAGATATTCGTTTCTCAAAGTCTCATAATCCACGGATACCCCAGCGGTAGGACCGGCTTTCAGAGGTGGATAACCCATGACTCTCCCTGGTGGCTTGATCTCATACTGATTTATCCCCTGCTTAGCATTGAATATGTGCCTGGCCATCTGTATCCTCCATCCGATCTCCACAAGATCGTCTTCGGTAAGATCCCATCCTGTTATCGCCTTTATCAGTTCAAGATACGGATAGCTGTTTGGCCATATATTGGTGGAGAACAGGCACATCCCGGTGGAATTCAGGATCTCCTGTCCTGCCACAGATAGCAGCTGCCAGTGGGCTTTTCCATGATACTCGTATCTCGGGATCTTTGTTCCGCTCTCCTTATGCTTGAATGGAAGGACAAGCTCGAAGCCCTCGTTGAACCCTATACCACCAGCGGTATGTCTTCCAGGTGTGGCATCCGAGATATAGGTATTTCCAAGGCTGGGCATCAGCCTTGGGTCATGCATCGGAAGATCCTGCCCGCCTATTTCCATGGCAGATTCTTCAGCACCCTTTCCTATGACCTTTGCTGCATATCTCTGTCCCATGCCAAGTATTCTCCCTATCCCCTCGCCTTTCCCTATCAACTCGGTGAGCTTGACCTCAGCATCTGGATTTCCGAATCCTATCTTGAATCCTATATCTTTTTCGGTTAAAATTCCCCTTTCATACAGCTCGTTGGCAAAGGCTATCACAGCTCCAGTTGTTATTATATCGAGTCCATATCTGTTGCACAACTCGAAGGACATAGACATAGCGTCAAGATCCGCAATCAGGTTTAGGCCCCCAAATGCACCGGTACCTTCATACTCCAGGCGGTGTCCTTCAACTGTTCCATATCTTGTCTCTCTCTTCACATGTCCTCCACATGCCAGTGTGCACTGCGCACAGCCGTATGATTTGAGGACATCCTTCCTGATTTCCTCACCGCTTATCTTGCGAGCGTTCTCCTCGCCGAAGTCAATTATACCAACACCAGCCCAGTTCTTGATAGGGGTATCACCATTTAGATGGGATGATTCCGTAATTTGAGTTGTACCGAACATGTGCCAAGGATTGACCAGATTCATTGAATTCCTGAACTGTATCTGAGCTTTCTTTATGGTATCGGTGAGCATCTTATCATCATATACCGGTATTTTCTTTGTCCCGCGTACAAGTACACCTTTAAGTTTCTTGGATCCCATAACGGCAGCCAGCCCGGATCTGCCGGCAGCTCTTCCGTATTCATTCATTATTGCAGCAGCGTAGAGCATCTTTTCTCCCGGTACCCCTATAACCATTGCCTGCCCTTTCGGCTCTATTTTCTTCAACTCAGTTTCAGTTTCATATGCATCCTTGCCCCAAAGCGTGCTCGCATCTTCTATAGAATAATTATCATCCACTATCTTTATGTAAACCGGGCGCTTCGCTATACCCTTAACAAAGAGTGCGTCAAAACCAGTATTTTTCAACTCAGGAGCGAATTTTCCGCCGCAGTTTGAATCGCCCCATGTACCGGTCATTGGGGATTTGGCCACCACTTCCAACCTTCCACCGAGAGGTGCATTATGGCTGTTGAATATTCCAGTTACGAAGCCCAGTATATTATCAGGGCCAAGCGCATCGATGTTATTCTTTATTTCACGATTGAGTATATAGGAGCCAAGACCAACCCCCGCAAGATATTTCTTGTATATTTGTTCTGGGATCTCTTCAACCCACATCTTCTCATTTGTGAGATCAGCCCAAAGAACCTTTCCATTTACGCCGTACATAATGATCATAGTTGATTATTCTATTTTAACTTAATGGGAATTCTTAAAGGAAGAACGATATTATGAGATATCTTACATTATAAAAGAAATATCTGAGATAATACTCATCGTAGATTTTAATTTGCATAATCGAAATCAAAAGGAATACTTAAGAAACGATGGAATGGCAAATATATTAACTTTGAATTGATTGACGTAGGAAGGCGTGCATAAGTCATAGGATCTGGATATGTAAGGAATATTGAAATATACGGGTCGCATCGATAATATTCCTTGAGCCAGAGCAGCAGAATAAACATGGGTGTTTCGAAATGGTATTGGACGATTCATGTGTTTTTTGTAAGGAGATTATCATAAAGAGAAATGCAGCCATAGTGGCCGAAAATGATATGGTGATATCATTCATGGACAATGCCCCTGTTGAACCAGGGCACATCCTTGTAATTCCGAAAGAACATTTTGAGAACATCTTCGACATAGATCAGAGATACTATATTGAAGTTCAATTGATGGCCAAGAGGGTTGCCAAAGCTGTAATGAAAGCTATGGGAGCTGATGGCATCAATATAGGCCAGAACAATGGATCGTGTGCAAATCAAAGGGTCATGCACTTTCATGTGCATGTTATACCGAGATGGTGTGATAAACCTTTCAAATGGGGGAGACTGGAAGTATCTTTTGAAGATCTTCAGAGAACAGCACAGAAAATAGCCGGAGTTTACAGCGAAATGGAGAGAAATCACGATTTTGATTGAATCATGGATCAAGCAGTCTTTTCTTTACAATTTCTTTTCATACGATAAGCATTTTTTGATCCTCTATAGGATTCATGATAATATCCATTGAGAAATTCTATGATTTCGAATCCCATTTTCAGATACAGCGATATGGCCTCAGTATTTTTGTCCCTCACTTCGAGAATTATGTTTTCATATTCATTGCAAGCCCAATTTATAAGCATGGAAATCATACGCTTTGCTATGCCCAGGCCCCTGCAGTCAGGATCTGTTGCTATGCTCTCTATATCTATGGATCTTTCATCCAGTGGCAGTGCTACCAGATAACCACATATCGAGGAGTTTATCTGCGCCACCATGCTTATCGATCCAGGATACTCCAGCACAGTTTTGAGATAACGTTTGGAATATGGGCCGACAGTGAAAGCCCTCTTTTCCAGCACTGCTATATTATCGAGGTCTGATCTTCTGTAGCGTCTGATTATCATTACTGTGGGAATAACCTCTCTGGATATAGGAGTATTTCATCATATCAAGATTAGATCTTTAGAAGTGAATATATGACGGGTGGTGAAATCTTTATTTACAATCTTAAAATAGGGCGCTGATGATTAAGGTAATGGCAACCGGCGTTTTCGACATCATACATCTTGGTCATATTCATTATCTGAAGGAATCAAAGAAACTGGGAGATATGCTGGTTGTGGTAGTGGCAAGGGATAAGACTGCGAAAAAGAATGGTAAGTCGCCTATTTTTGACGAAAACTCCAGATTAAAGCTTGTATCCGAACTTAAACCAGTTGATTATGCGATCCTTGGTCATGAAGACGATATGATGAAAACAGTACTCGAAGTCAGACCGGATATAATAACTCTAGGGTACGATCAAAAATTTGATGAAGTAGAACTTAACAGGCAGCTGCAAAAAGTTGGAGTGGAAGCACGCATAGTTCGCATCTCGAAATATGATGGAGATCTCAACAGCTCGTCATTGGTGAGAAAAAAGATAATGGATCTGATTGGAGAAAAAATGTAAAGATGAAATTTTCTTGGGCATGGCAATTTGATTATTTTCTGGAGATCCTTCTAAGTTCACCCGCGCTCAGTTCTAGTTCTGCGAACGCATTATGTGGGTGTATGCTCTCATCACTTTCGGATGATACTCTTATCTTCGCTTCGTCTGGAATTGCCAGAGAATTGGCAGCCACATAGGCTATTTCACGTACGACATCTTCAACAAATCTTGGATTCTTATGAGCCCTATAGACAAGATTTCCCTCATCAATCCTTTTAAGAAGCGAATCGAGCGGTCTACCCTGAACATTTTCTATTATGCTTGCAAGTTGCCATACAGAGATATTGTTCCCTTTGTTTTCAACAAATAATTTTATAATATTTCTCTGATTATGAGTAACGGTTGGAATAGATATCAGATAATCCGATAGTTCCGGATTATCCTTACTGATCAATGCTCTTGTGGTTTCCATGGCGCATGGGCAGGCCGTCATCGTAACATAGGACATCCCAATTTCGTTTTTTAGGGTATTAAGACGATTTTTAATTGAATGTAAATATATTTTATATTCAAGGTATCTATCCTTTTCCCTTTTGAAATAGTTTATTTCAATGTAACTCTCTGATTTTTCTGAATAGTTGAACCTTGAGAGGGCTTCATCACATATGGCAATACCTATTTCTCCTATTCTTTCGCTATCTGACCAGCTATTAAGGATCTTGTGGATGGATTCCACTGCTCTGGACATGTCAGCGCCTTTTCTTGTTTCAGGGATATCAACAAATAGATCGATAACTAAGAAAGCGAAATCCTCGCCGAGTTTCAGGGGAAAATTTATCTTCTTTACCCCAACCCTATTGATCCTCACACCAATGGATGGGAGCTCCTTCTGGACATCCAGGAAATCTATCAATTTGTGGCACCTTTCTTATTCTCCTGATTATATCTATCCCTTATTGCATTCTGTAGTTCCTTGTATTTTTCTTCAAGTGATTTCTGCTGTTTCTCGAGTGTACTTATTCTTATCTTTGCCAGTTCTATCTGCTCATCCAATTCATCTACCAGCTTTTTCTTATCCTGCACTCTGTATAAAATAGATCCCACGGTGCGATATATTGGAGTACTTTCATCGAGTTTATTCAATTCGTCAAGCGTCTTCTGCATCTCCTTAAGACTTAGATCAAGTTGATATCTCTGTGTTGCTAGTTTTTCTATATTTTCTTCAAGCTCCTGGGCCTGGCGTAATTGATTCTGCAAGTATGCACTTATATTTGGTTCAACCATTAATTAATCCCTCCATCCTATCTATCACATGAAATAGTCTCGCAATTGAGGACAATGAAGTTCTCAGCGATCCTGTATCAGGTGCTTCTATATAAATGTAAAAACTCCCGCCTTCACTATGGAGAGAGACGTCAGCCTTACCATATCTCCCCTCAACATCTGGTCTTAATATACGGTACTGATATCCATCAAGATATAGTTTAACTTGCATCAATGGTTGAGTGAATTCATAACAATTATTTATTCATCCTGTAAGACCAATTCTAACCCAATCGATCAGTTTTTTATATAGAGATTTGATTAGAGGTTTCGCTGTATGTTTGAAACTGTAGAGAGAAACGAAAACAAATTCGATCTTACATTGATATTCAAGAGATACGAAACAGAGATAATACTGGGTATAATCTTTGTTTTCTATCTCTTTATGGCCAACTTCTTTTCTTGGTCGCAGGCTTTTGACTACCCGTTTCTCAATAATTCGGGTGGCAGTGATCCGTATTTCAATTATTATATTATTCAATATATATTAACATACCACACTCAGTTATTGCATGAATTGTTCCTCAATTATCCTATTGGGGCAGGAAATCCGAGACCACCATTCTTTCACTGGATGATAGCGTTTGTAGCCACTATACTTTCACCTATATTTGGTGTATATAAGGCTGCATATTACGCATTCGCCGAGTTCGATGCGGTATTCGGGGCGCTTCTTATAATACCAGTTTATTTGATGGCAAAGGAGGCCTTCGGTAAAAAGGCAGGTATAATAGCAGCATTCCTGTATGCACTTATGCCAGGAAACCTATCTGCCGGTATATTGACCGATGGTAGAATGCACACTCCAGAGCTCCTATTCGCATTCCTGGCCATATACTTCTTTGAGATGGCGATAAAAAATGCCAAGAAAGGCCTATTTATAAATAAACTATCGGATGTAAAGTCATATTTGCCGTCCATAATTTCCTACTATTCCAAGAATAAGAAAGCTACTATCTATGCCCTCCTGTCTGGAGCTGCTCTGGGGGGGCTGATGCTCTCCTGGCAGGGTTATGCCTACATTCAGGTAATCATACTTATATATGTAGTCGTTCAGTCTGTGATAAATCTTCTCACAAGAAAGCCTACGGGCTATCTTACCTATATAACGACACTGTCTATGTTTCTTGGTTTTCTGATGGGCGCTTACTACTACTACGGTTCAGGGCTTATATCTGGCTGGTATACCCCAGAGGTGCAGATGGCGGTACTTGGTATCGCATTCCTTATCCTAATAAATATAATTGGCAGGAAACCATGGGTGATAACAGTTCCGTTGACCATAGCCGTTTCTCTGGGTGGTTTCTTCGTCTTACTCAAATTGGAACCAACCACTATGCACACGCTCATATCTGGAGAAGGTTATTTCATCAAAACGAGGGTCTATACCACGATAGCAGAGGCAGCTCCGCTACCGCTTGGTGAATATATAAATAGTTTCGGTGTGGCTCAGTTCATATTTGGAATGAGCGGAATAGTCTATGTATTGTACAAATACGTGAAAGAAAAAACCGACATACTTATGTTTATTCTAGTCTTCTCTCTGGTCTCAATTTATATGAGCTTCGAAGCAGCAAGGTTCAATATTACTGCAGCTCCAGCTTATGGGATTCTAGGTGGCGCCGTATTGATCTATTTCATAGACATGGCCAAGCTAACAGAGGTCAGAAAGAGAAACATTGGAAGCTCTACGCTGAAGAAGACGCTGAAGGGAAATATAAACTGGGTTCATGCAAGCTTCGCAATAATACTGGTATTGGTGCTTATAATACCTTCCGGTATCGGCATGGTGAATGCCGCGATACCTGAAAACAGTGCCTCAACAATAAATTCCCAAATCTATCATGAGCTTCCACCTTTCCTCAGGGCTAACAATTCGAGCAACGCCCAATACTTCGGTTCATCAGGTTTCTACATAGCCAATTCATCTCAGCCGCTGGCTCAGTCCTTCGCATGGCTATCTACGCAGAACACCAATGTTCCTATAGATGAGAGGCCAGCGTACGTTAACTGGTGGGATTATGGTTTCCAGGAAGTTCTAGAAGGACAGCATCCAACGGTGGCGGATGACTTCCAGCAGGGTTACGTTCCAGCTGGTCAGATACTGCTATCTGGAAATCAGAGTCAGATACTTGGCGTGATGATAGCAAGATTGATAAAAGGCTATGAAGCTAATTACCACAATTTTGCCCCAATAAACTCGACGATCACACAATATTTGGGATCAAAAGCTGCCCAGATTGTATATAAATCATATGTTGATCCGGCGTCCTTTACCTCCACCGTACTTTCGAACACAAGCATCTATGGAAATTTCATTAATTCTTCAACACCAGACAATATCTACTATGGATTCCTTAGGGGATATCTTGCCAGTACATTTAGTCTCAATACACTCAGCGATCTTTATGCTGCCCTTGAAGATGTTACAGGTTATTCAATTCAGTATATCCAGATCGATCACAATCTTTTCCCATTCTCTGGTGATAACCCGGGTATCTTTTATGCACCAGCATACCTTACAGATCAGGCGACATATACCTATGATGGAGAGATAGTTCCATACACATATTATCAGATCTACGCATCCACTGATCAGGGTACATATCCGCTCAACCAGTTACCGACAGATCTTACGCCTGTTGGGTTTAACATAACGTATACCCCAGCATTCTATAACACATCAATATACAGATTTCTGGTCGGATATCCGCCTTCAGCGGTGGGGCAGTCCAACGGTATTCCTGGAATTTCGTATGGGGTTGGACAGTACGAGATAATGCCTGCCTGGAATATGAGCAACTTCGAGCTTGTATACCTTGGTGTTCCTTACAATCCATATAACAATACAACTGCTCATCCAAACGCATGGAAGATAGTACCGATCCAGGAAGCGTATACCCTTACATCTGAAGGTAAGGGAAAGGCTCAGCTTCTGCCACCGCTGTCCGAAATATATAATGGTGCAGATCCGATCGTTGCCTATTATCCAGGTGCATATATAAACGGTAGAGTTACCACAGAATCTGGTTCTGGTGTTGGCGGGGTTTACGTCACTATATTCGATCAGTATGGTATACCCCATGAACGTGTAATCACTAATTCAACTGGGTATTACAATTTAATAGGTCTTCCAGGAAATGATACAGTTGTTATAAGCACTGGTACGTTGGATCCACTCACACTCATAGGATCTAATGTTATCTCATACTGGAAGGTTCATATATCAGATGCGCAGGCAGAGCATATCTCAACATCGGTCAATTTGACAAGTGGTTTGCCAGATTATTATATTATACACAATTTTGTGATAAAGAACACAACAATAAGTGGTAACCTGGGATATACTTACAGGACGTCGTACAATCGAACATCAACCGTTCATGTTAATACTGGAACTGTGATCCTTCACAACTCGACATACAACTATACGATTAGCAAAAACGTTGTTAACGGTCAGTATGAATTTAATAGTATACCTCCTTATGATTATTCTGTATCCGCAATAATTGATGGAAAATATTATGGAAACATTACTATAGCGAATACAACTGTAGGAGGGTCTTACGTATACAACGCATACGTTCCAATGAATACAGTGAATCTGACCGTTCTGGTAGGTAATACGCCCATAAATGGTCTCACGATTTACGTTAACGGTGCTCCTTATAATGAAGTATCCGCAGAAAATGGCCATTATCTGATATATCTTCCCTCTGGCAACTATGAGATAAATGCCATGGATCAGAATTCAACAACCGACACGATTTTTGAGTCGCTTTCCGGCTGGAACGAATTCATTAACATATCAGCCAACGCGTATCCTGTCGTTCATGTCAGTGGTATTGCCTCTAATATTTCAACGCTCAAGTTTCTTTCAGACGGAAACTATGGAAATGTAACTACGTCTGTTGATATAAGCAATGGCAGTTATGCAGTATCCATACCGTCCGGATCATACACCGTATACGGTTACGGAGATGGATATGCGTTCCTTGGAACGTATACATTTACAACCGATACAAAATTGAACATCTCTGGATATCCGTCCAGCTTGATTTCCCTGGAATCAAATGTCACCAACATATCTTTGAGCTCTGGATACTATTCCATAGTTACTGGCAACTCTTTCATATATTACCAGTACAGTGGCAGCTCTGAGTTTAATATCAGT
Organism: Thermoplasma sp.; assembly: GCF_023256435.1. Lineage (GTDB taxonomy): Archaea > Thermoplasmatota > Thermoplasmata > Thermoplasmatales > Thermoplasmataceae > Thermoplasma. Next base: position 32,330 of record NZ_JAGDXM010000016.1, read on the forward strand.
CTACCCGATGGATATTATTCCATATATTCATCGAGTGTTGTGGCCGGTCAGAGCTATTCGGCAAATATTAAAGTCCCATTGACGCGCAACCTCGCTTATCAGATGCATCTTGTCAACTCAACATTAACCGGTATAGTTTTATATAACTCCGGTGTTAGCCCATCTTACGATTCAAATTCTTCTATAAGGAATGGTTATATCGTTCTTTACTCATACAGGACCCCTATTGAAGCTGTGCCAATTACGCCTTCAGGATATACTGATATAGTTTATGCATCCAATACCGGGAGCCCGTCAATAAAGGTGATATCTCCATACTTTGAAAATTACACCGTCACAAATCTGGCACCCGCCATGACCCTCGGTATGACTCCAATTAACATTCCAATTGATATAACGCTATACAATTCATCTATTCCAGCGGTGTTCAACGGTTATGTAGATCTTAGAGGAGAGTACGATTATAACCTTTCACTGATCAATGGCGTCATAGTTGGATCCGTTCTACCAGGAATATACACAATAACGATTCACAATGCTACAAACATCATAAAATATAATGATCGTCCAATAGCTGCATCAAGGACGATAAAGCTACCTGTTCAGATATTAGCCAATGTATCTAGCAATCTAAGCAACCTGTATCTGTTCAGTCAAACTGGTTCGCGTGTTATGTTAGGAATTATTCCTGTTGGAACATACGAGGAATATTATATTTCAGGTTCAAGCTACCATCTCTCTATGTTTAACGTGACGAGGAACATTCAGATAAACAATATAACTACGGCATCTGGCTTCTACCTAAACCTCAGCAATGACCTTGGCATTTTCGGCAATTATACTGTTTCAGGGAATGGATACAAGATATCAGGCCTATCCAGTCTGGTCTTACCGGCAGGGAGTTACCATATAACATTCTCTGGTGCTCTTTCCAATTACACTGGATCCTTCTATGCAACAGGATATTCAAATGTAACGTTAAATGCAAACACCAATGAAACAATAAATGTCACGCTTGTCCAGGTCATGACCAATTTGAGGATAGATACAGATCATCCATATTCCACAGTTTACCTGTATTATAATGGTTCTTTTTACTCCGGAGCCAATGCAAACGGTACGGGCATAGCATATTTCAAGGTTCCTACGAGAGATTATACCGTATATGCATTGAGTCGCACGTACAGTACTGGTTACTTCGGTTCATTATCCATAAGCCCATTTGAAAGGTCAAAGACATTCAACGCAAGCATGACCGACTCCTACAAAGTCTTCATGTTGACGGCTGTAGATGGAGTACAGGAGCCCTTGAACGTCTCAATTTCTTCTGGAAATGCTAACATAAATGTAAACAGCTCGATCGGATACATCTATCTGCCGATAGGGAATTATACCTTTTCTTCACAGATAAGCAGTAGCGAAAGTTTCCCATCAGAGACGGTTAGCATAACATTCGCCAGCTCTTCCACCGTATACGTAAAAGGTCAAACATATGTGAACCTTAATTTGGTCAAAGAGAAGGTCTTTTCATTCTCTATAACTCAAATTTCCAAGATAAAGACCTTTAAATATATTATCAAAAATGGAACGATTATCTACTATCCTTTGAGCTATAACTTCACAATTATGAATACTGGGAATTCAATCGTAAATATAACGCTTTCATCCGGTAATCTGAGTGAGTTTCGCATGATATTCTTCGGTAAGAACATAAGCGATGGAAAGTTGATGTTGATCCCGGGACAGGAAGATAATGTAACCGCAAACATAACTCCACTAAAGATGATGAACTCCGGGCAAATAAGCATCCCAGTGAATATAACCTATAATGGCGGTAATACTACCAAATATCTTTACGCAAACTTTCCATCTATTGTTGCTTTCGATGTCTCTGCCGGAATAAGTTCAGTGAATGGGACTTATCTTGAATTACCAGTTATAATAAACAATACCGGCAATGCGAACATAACGGTAAATCTTAATATATCTGCGGCTGAGATAAACAATCTTTCGCTGCTAGATTATTCTGTTAAGTATCCATACAATGTTACTATACCTGCATACAGCTCCAGATCGGTGAATATAACTCTTATACCCACAACGAGCACTCCGGCACCGCAGGTTTCAGTTAAGGTTGTGGTCAGTGGTTATAATACTACGTATAGTTTAACGCTGAATGCCAGTTATCCACAGCTCTCAAAGGCAAGCGTAGTTGCGAGTGGCAATGGAGTAATAAGCAATTATACATCGAATCCATATCTTAGCCTCATAATCGGCTTGAGTTTGATCGCTGTGACCGTCATAGTTGGTCTAAGTGTATCAGCATACAGGGGGAGGCGCAGGAAATGAACAAATCGATAATCTTTGTGGCAGTGATCGCACTTCTTATGATCGGAATGGCAGGAACTGCGGCCAATGCACAGACCGCGCCGTTCTACTCGAGTCAGGTGAGTTTCCCATCGTATGTCGGCACAGGCCAGCAGTTCAATATAACAATAACAAGTACAGCTGGATTCAGCAATTATAATTACACGATTTATATAGCTGGTACGAATCTTACTGGAATAAGCCCAACCAACACTATACATCAGTATTACCCATCAAAATATAATTACACTGCCAGTATAACGGCTCCAGATGTTCCACAGACACTTTATCTCTACATAGTAACATCTGCTGATTTCGATGGCATCCAGGAGAATTATTCAGAGATGATAACGATCTCGGTTGTTTCACCTATCTATTTCCATGTATCTCTGAGTAATCCATCCGCATATCCAGTTTACAATGTTACGGCAACGTTTTATGTGGATGGCGTCCCCGTAATTCAAAAGACGGTGCCGAAAATAATGCCAGGATCAACTGTGGAGGTTAACGTCACATACGTTAATCCCAATCTTGGTCATGGATCACATACGCTTACGGTCACCTTGAACAACGCCAACATCAAAATAGATGGGAATGCAAACTCCATAACTACAAAATTTTACTACGGAACCCCGCCGAACTATGACTGGATATTCTATGTATTTGGCGTCGTATTGATATTTATGGTGATAATGGTCCTCGGATCGAACAGAGGACGCAATCAGCCCAAATGGAAAAGATCAAAGAAATAAGAAAAGGTATACACAACAAAATATTAACAAATATGTGATATAATCATTTACTTGATACGAAAACAATGGTATTCCTCAGATATAACTTCCCTTTTTATGATCTTTGATCAGGTCTGGGTATTACTGTTTTCATGTCTATCCAACACGTTTTTGTTTTCTATTACATTTCTCAACGTTGTGAACTCCTTTTCGTATACATTTTTTCTGCTGAATTTTATGGGGATTTTCTTTGTGGGATAAAGACCGTTTATCTGTGCTATTCTGGCGGCAGAAAGTGCATTATCATGGATCTTGTGTGGCGTGCTGGTGTTTTTTTCGTTCACTATCTCTATGGCGATATCCACATCTGATAGTCTGCTCATTATGATCTCTCGATTTGGCTTATCGCCATTTCCTATCTTGATCATTATATTTTCATAGCTATAGCTCATACTTATTGAGTCAACAAAATTTCTGACCGAAAATACTGTTGGGCACTCGAAGGCCTCCAACAGAACATCATCACCGAACACTGCAATACCAGGTTTTGGGCCAGGATCAATACCGATGATCAGATCCTTAAACATGGTCTTATTGAGAAGTCTGGGTATAGCCCTTCTTATTCCATCAATACCATCCTGAGCTTTCACCTGACCAGGTAGATCAATATCGTCCCTGATTGAACTTAAGATCACAACAACATCGTCTGGAATTCCATCCTTCAGATCCAAGCTTACAAACGGTATTTTCCAAGATTTAAGTTCATTTATAACATCATGGTAGAATTTGAAGTCAGATGTTATTATCCCAACTCTTGGCATTCATATAACTATCGAATCATCATTTAAATTTTTTTCGGTAAAATTTATATATAAATTATGAAGAATAATATTTTACCTGGCCTTCGCAGCTATTTTTCCTATCTGTGATTCCACGATCTTCTCAGCAACCTCTAAGAACTGTATCTCTTTTCCCTTTGGAATCACTGCGCCTGCTGCTATATCATGCCCGCCACCCGATCCACCTACTGCTGAAGCAGCTTCGCGCATTACCACTGAAAGATTTAGGCCTTTGGCGACGAGCTTTCTTGTACCACGAGATGATACTTTTGTGTCGTCCTTTCCTACGCTGAACCCGATCACCGGTTTTGATTGATCTGCCAGGTAAAGCATTATTATGCCTGAGATTGCTCCAGCCATCTCTGACTCGGGGGCATAGAAGTACGAGATATGTGTGGTATTGAACATTTCTGCTATAGATCTGTATGCATAATCAATTATTTTAGTCTTGAACATTTTCCAGTTTGTTTCCATCTCCTGCTTGAACTCCGGAAAGCCCAGAAAATATGCAACAGGTACCGAGTTTTTACCCATTTTACCATTGCCGTCAATTATGGAAGCAAGCTGTTTTGATGAATATCCAGAATCAAAATAATAAATGTCACCCTCTATGTATGATAGAGCTTCAAAACCGGCTTTTTGTTTAAGCAATTTCAAACCAAGTGCATTGGCTAACAAGCGTTTTTCATCCTCCGAGAGATCCTGCGGTTTCTTTTCAGGATTTATCCCGATGGATCTTAGAAAGGTTTCAGCATTATCAGGAAAACCAGTGATGTCCTTGAAAAAAGGATCTGTGGAGTATGTTAGTGAATCCCTTATGGAGGATCCCTCCAGGTTAAGAGTGCGTTCCTTCCTGAATTTTGTACCATAGGCCTCGACAAGTTTCTGGTTAAGGCCGGTAATCCCTCCAAGATCCTGTTTGTCTGCTATTAGGCCACTCATGAAGAAGGGGAAGAGGTCAGAATTATTCTCGTCAACCACAAGCGCCATTATATAGGACATGGTCGATCCGCAGGCCTCATGGGTGCCATCCACTCCATAATCTCTAGCATTTATATTTAGGCCTTTCCAGCTTCCCTGGGTATAGAAGTGATGATCAAGGACAATAATATTCTCCTTATCCGGTATAAATCTGAGCTGGTCGGATCCAGCATCAGCTACGATTGTAGTGTCATCGGTTATGAACGATCTGAAACCAGCCTCGTTCAGCTCCTTTATGTAGCTGAGATGAAATTTCTTGTTCAATCTCTTAAGCATATTTGTTAAGATAACGGCTGAACTAGTTCCATCCCCATCATAATGAACGATAACACGCAAAAAATCGGAACCAAGGATCATATCCCTGGCCTTCACATACTTACCGTATAATTCTTTTGGAATTAGATCTTCAATCATCTCAGAACCTTACTTAGGTTCCACTTTTCATCAAGTACTCCTGTCCTCTTGTAATATTTTACAAGGCGGAGCATTTTGGCCATTATGAGATCTCTTCCCCTCTTATTGGCCTGGTCCTTGGGATTCAGATCCACATGCTTTGCCACATTGTTGTATCTCTTTATTAGATTCGCTAGATCCTCCGGTACTTCGTCCTTAAGGCCTTTTTCTGCGAGTATTTTCCCAAGCTTAGTGTTGAGTACTGCTTTAACGGTCGGAATGCCATACTGATCTCTCAGTTTAATCCCGATCACGGATGGTGGAACTCCCGATTTTTTCAGATTAACAATTGTGTTTATGATCTCATCTTTACTGTATTGAATCCAGGTTGGTTGAACACCATAAACCTTCTTTGAACCTGATTTGCCTCTTTTCCTCGTATGCATTCGTGCCATTCTTACACCTGATTTTAACGCAATCTATATCCCATTTATTTACTTTTTCATTTTTCTGTCCGCTCTCAATATGAGGCTAACGTTGAAGAATTATTTCAAGGAAAGTATATGGGGAGTCGCTCGATGAATATGTTATATAGCCCATATTATGTGTTATTTTTAAGAAATAAATTATAAAAATATTATTTTTAGCTAAGTTTTTCGAGGATCGCAGAGATATTGGCATAGGTTTCGTTTTTGGAAAGCAGGGCTATGAGTTTTACAATATTATCCCTGTTGACCAGTATCTCAAGCATGGTATCGCTGGTGAGGAAGGATGTTATGGCGCTTATGGTTCTATCATCATCCAGAATGCCTTCCAGCACATCCAGCAGCCCTAGTTTTTCCAGTTTTTGGGCTATTCTGGAAAATTTCTGCATTACCTCTATATCTTCCGGCGTAATCTTACTCAAATTATCAAGCTGACTCAACAACGACATATGATCACCAACTTGTTAGATACTTATCCATAGCGAGATCTCCCTTACTCCACAGGAAATATCTTGTGAACAGCGTCTTTTTCAAGTGATTTGCGGCTGAAGGTATGGCCTCAGAAATGTTCCCACCATAGAAGGTTGAATCTGTCACTGCGACGGCATAGTTTCCATACGGGCTATCAGCCACGCATACGATCTTCGGATCGTATACTTCTACAGGCACAGACAATCCAAATCTGTTGGCTATGTTGGCAGCAGCTATTCTTGCAGCTTTTACAGCAAGGAATGCCATCTTCGGTACGATAAGCGCATTTACATCACCCACCGCATAGATATTATCGTATTTCACAGACTTCATATCAGTTCCTGTAAGCACGAAACCAACATCATCGCCCAGATTGGCATCCTTTACGATTTTCTGCCCAGTATAAGGTGGCAATATGAAACTTATATCCGAAGGCAGTCTCCTACCATCTTCACTGATAACCTCCTTTTCGGTCACCTCCTTCACCACAAAGTTATCTATAAGTTCTATGTTCATTCCTTTATACATTGAGGCTACCGTGGCACGGCTTGTTCGTGATAAGTCGCTCAGATATTCACCTGGTGAATATACCGTCATTTTGACCTTATCCAGCATGTTCTTTGATTTGAAGTAATCATATAGCATGATCGACATTTCGAAAACCGGCCCTTCACAGGCCGAATCGGCTATGGGTGCATACTTATCTGGCGTACTTGTAGGTCTGTTCTTTGTATCCTGGATGAATTTCGCAGATCCAAGAGTTATATTTCCTCCCTTAAAATCCTTAAGTTTCTTCCACATGTTCTCGGCGAGATCCGCCTCACATACGCTTGATCCGTATTTGTCGAATCCGGCTATCATCTCGCTGGCCAGGTGCGCTCCAAGAGCTACAACTAGAAAATCATATTTTTCCTTGTATCCTCCACCCCCTTCCTTGGCGTATTCCACAAAGTTTCTTTCAGGATCTATGCGCGTGACAGTTCCCTGTATGAACTCTATGCCTCTCTCCGGTAAAACCTTCGTGAGATCTATCCGTAGATCCTCAGAACGTTCAAGCCCTATTCCTACATGCGGAAGTGCAGGACGAAAATAGACATACCTATTCTTCTCTATTATCTTGATATCTGCTTTGTTCTTCAGATATCTTTTGAGATCGTAGGCTGTCTGTAGCCCACCGAACCTCCCACCTAATATTAGAATTTTGACATCTGCCATTGTGCATCGATTTTCCTCATTTATTTAAAAATAATTTATTATTAGATGAAACATTATATATAAAAAATAAGAATATCAATTGATAATGGCTAGATTAAGTAAAATACGAATAAATATCATAATGAATGTATTGAGTTTAAAAATTCATGTTCATGGTTGCTGGCTCTGATCTGTCGAGTTCTATTTTATATATAATCATTTTTAAAATATTTCGTCATTAGTCAAGTTAACATTTCATTCATACTGCGGATGAATAGATGATCCTCAAAGTAAAGCATTCTAGAGTCACGACCAACCAACAGTTCTCTTATATGGTCTAGATCACCGCTGGATCAAAGACCTTCGGAAGATTCTGATCTATCTTCCTGAAAACAAAATAGTTCGATGTCCCCTTTTCATAGCCTATTATTGAATAGCCATTTCTGAAAAGTTCGTTGAAAATTTCATAAGCCTTCTCCTTTAGTTTGATCCCTAGGGACTGTTCCTCAAAGAAGAATGAAATCTTGGATGGAACATAGAACCCCAGGCAATCTGAATCACCATGCATTTTTATGCTGATATAGTCCATTTCATCATTAACGAACTCTATTTCGCTGCATTTTCTGTCGAACATACTCTTAATCCACCATTCTGCAACCACTCTGTCAGTGCGCATACCGCGATTTATGCCGTCACTCATGTTTCCATAGAAGTTTCTTATGTATGTGCGCGAAATAGCACCCAGCTTTGTTATATTGAAATAGGCATTCAGTGGATTGAATGGATCAAAAGTCCAAGCTATCAGATCATAACCCATTGAAGTAGCCAGTTCCTTCTGTTTTAACTTCAGAGTGTATCCTATATTCGAATATTTTTTCCCCTCTACTACTCCTGCCATGTGAGAATAGAGATATACCTTTCCGTTTCTGTATCCTGGATATGAGAATGACATACCAACCATCTTTCCATCATCGTCAAATGCACCAAGAAGTATCCCACCATGATAACGCATTGAAGCTATGGTATCTCTGAATGCACCATCAATGTTATCAGCCCTCCACGCAGACTTGATAACTTCCAGAAAGCCGTCTATCTGATCCGGATCTATAATCTTCCTTATCTCCACATTCTTCAATCGATTTGATATATAAATGATCTTCCAAAGCAGATTTCGAAAAAGTTCAATGATGGGATCACTGGCTCTAATTTATAATCCCAGCAATAGGTGATATATACCAATCTGGTGCATTATCCACGTCATGATATCGATATAAAAAAGGATATTAGATAATGAGATCAATCTTCCTGATCCTCACTATCGCAGTTCTGTTCTATGAATTTTTCCAGAAAAGATCTTGCTTTTCCCTCTGTCAATTGAACTATGTTGTTGGCAAATTCGCACACTTCCTCTTTATGTTCATCAATTCTCAGAAGTTTTTCCTTGCCCTTCTCATAGCTCTCAAATACACCGGAGTTTATTGCGCGCATCGTATCTACAAGAATGGATATATCGTCAGATTTATCATTCAGGCTATCAAGAAAATCGTTAACGCTCTGAAAATCTGATTTATCTATCATTTTAGATACGCCTTCGAGAACATTCGATATTATATCCTCATCTTCCTCGCTGTTCTCTATTGAATTCTTCAGATATCTAGATGCGGTCTTGGCCTGGTCCTTGTCCATATAAGAAAGGAACATTTCATACGAAACATCTGGATCATTTTCATATTCTGAGAGCGCTTTAATGGACTCATCAAGTCTCCCGAGTTTTCTCAATTGTGATCCATAGAGGCTGATGTTGTAAGGGCTTCGATCAAGGTTCATGAGTTCCTTGGCCGTTTCAAGGGCGCTCTGATGATCTCCCTTCTGATCCTCAGCAAGATATTTTATTTCAAGGACCTCATCATCATTCAGCCCGCTCTTATTGATCTCCTCTATTAACCGATCAAAGGAGCCATCATCAAGCAGAAAATCGAACCAGTATATCTTTGCCTCCCTGTCGCCGTTGGCGCTCAGCAGTTCTTCGTATATTTTATATGCATCATCCTTTCTGTCTTCATCGTAATATACCCTTGCGAGAGCATCATATAAAAATGGTTCCCCCTTATAGATCTTTATGAATTCTTTAAGTATATCCTCGGCTGTATCATAAGATCCAACATTCTTTAGGGTGTCGACAAGTGTGCCTATGTACTTGAAATCCTCAGTATCTTTAAATGCCTCTAGCAGCTCTTTCAGATAGCTCTCTATATCTTTCTGGGCAAGCAGAATGTTGAGCTTCAGATCATGGGCATCTACGTTCTCCTTATCCTTCTTTATAGCGGTATTAACATTCTGCAGAGCCTTTTTGTAATCGCCCTCATTATAGCTCATTTCGGCAAGATCAAGATACGCATCCGGGTCGTTTGGCTGTAGCTCGAGATATTTTTGAAGATCTTTCTTTGCATCTTCATATTCCTCAAGGTATTGTTCAGATTTTGCCTTGTTATAGTATGCAAAAGGATAGTTTGGGTCGGCCTTTATGGCTTTTATGGCCTCCTCCTTCGATTCCTTAAACTTTCCTATTGATCCATAGCATATGCTCTTCAGAGAATGTAGTTCTGGATTGTTACGATCAAGTGTCTCTGCGAAGTTAAGTGCGTCAAGTGCCCCCTCATAATCGCCCTTCTTATAGAGCGCGTCAGCCTTTATGAGATGATATGAAACATCCCTCGGGCTCGCTTTAATGGCCCTTTCAATATTGCTTATCGCCTTATCGTAATCACCAAAATTTATGGCATCCTTTGCCTCACTTGCATATCTATCTGCATTATCCTTATTAGACTCCATATCGTTTCGCCTTCATTTTTGACATCTTCTCATCGTTCTCTGAGAAGTTCCTGCGCGGTCTCACCTTCGGAACCACACAATACTTTCAACCATCACAGGCATAAAGTCGGGCCAGTCATTCCCTACTCGATTCTGTTACAATGGTCCCATAAAGCAAGTTCAATATTTGCCTCCATTATTTAAATTTTGATGCATTACGATGCATTCGCTTAATCGATCTTGTTGGAAGCTATCGATTGACTTGACTGTTAAGATAATATACCTGGAAAAATAATCGCTCAACCTTCCAAGAATAGATAGGATCTGGCTTTCAGCAAGAATCATCAGACCTAAAAATTCCTGTACTTTATATATTAAAGAGGATGCTCTCTTGGGAAATAGTACGATAGAGCCTTTTCGTTCATTCTAAAAGACTCTACGAGAAAACCATAGAACGCATTTCTGGAAAAGATGAATCTTCCGTTTTTAGGAGGTAACCATCAAGATGCTGATCATTCAAGAAATTATTAATAAATTATCTACTTATATATTAGAAGGCATGATTCACTGATGATTGAGAAAGCAGGATATAATAGCAGATGGATGAAAATTCGTGCGGGCACGAAACAGGATCATTATGTCTGATACAAAATCTAAAAAAAGGGATAAGTTCACCCCTGATTCCGGGATAGTAAGGTATCTATTTACAATGCTAGTGGTATCTCTAGTTTCACTTATAATACTGGTCTCCACGTTTTCGGTGATGCTGTTCACGATAATGTATGGGATAAAAATAAATCGTATCACACTGATACTTTACGGCCTTATCATTGGCATAAACAGCATTATTCTTGTTCTATCGATCAGATCATTCGTAAGCATTTATGGAAAGCATAATCAATTGGATGATAAAGAGCGAATAATTTCAACTGATCTAACTGACAATGAAAAGACGATCATAGCAATTATTGAAAGATATGGAGGTCGTGCAATGCAGAATCAAATAGTAAAGGACTCTGGATTTTCTCCCGCAACAGTTTCAAGGATACTTAACGCGCTTGAAAACAAAGGTATCATACAGAGAAGGAGATACGGCATGACGAACGAGATTTTTCTTCTGGGTAAAATACATTTCTGAAATGTATTTCAAGTCAGGTTTATCAGGTATTTCATTCTATTGATTAATATGAAAAATCATCTTAGTGTTGTGATTTGGGCGCTTATAGCTATGATAGCGCTAGTTGTGATCCTCAGCGTGATTCCAACAATCTATTACGGTGTAGGATACAGAGGGTTTGGTTATGGTATGATGGGGTATCCATATTATGGCATGTATATATTCATGCCAATAATGGCCATAATCTCCATACTCGTGATAGTGCTGTTCATATACCTCTTCTTCGGGGCATTTTCTGGTATTCACGATTACGACGACCGAGCTGAAGAGATACTAAAAGAAAGATATGCTAGAGGAGAAATTTCAAAAGAGGAATATGAAAAGAGATTGGAAGATCTGAGGAGATAACAAATAGTAACTAAATCTCCTCATTCTTTCCCTTTAAATGGACATCCTTCGGATTCAGAGCATGTCTTTCCCAGACTCTTAAGTAGTGATAGTACAATGCCTATACCTCTCTGAGTATCGTCGTCTTTTATTTTCTGAAGAATTCCGCTCAGTCCGCCAACAGGTTCCACATCTTCAGTTTTTATTGCATTTTCTACAGCCTTTATAGCATTTGTATAATGTGGAAACATTCCGAGATCTATCGTAGTGAGAGAATTTGCTATAACCTCTGAGTTATCAATAAGATTCATAAGGAAACCGCTTGATAGCAATTTCTTTAATGAGTTTATAACCTCCTCATCCTTGGTCATCCTGTATAATATATCAATTATCCCACTCTTATCCAGTTCCACTATAATAGATAGGATTTTTTGAACCGATCCTTCGGTGCCTTCGAAAACATAGTCATTTTTTAATTTCTCCAACTTCACCTACCTCCACTGTGAGGCAATTCAAATCTGATAGCATCCTTTGAGGATAATTTGGCGTCCAGAATATATTTAATAGATATCATAATGTATTAAGTATCAATTGATATATTAATGTTGTTAGCTCCATTCAGTGTAAGTTTTACAGTGGAGTTAGGCGTTTGCTGGAAGTGGTAAAATCATCTCTTCGACCAGAAGATACTGGGACTAAGCCTAATGATAAAGTATAATGAATTCTGGACGATCTATAAGAATAGGACAAATGCGATCCGAATATACGCCTAGAGATTTATGATACGGTGCTTGTATGGAATATACCGTACGGGCAGAGCTCTCTTCGTTAAAGGGAAGATTCGAAGATTCTGCTTATGGGTAGCTCACGGTCTCAGGGAAGATGAGAACCATAATATCACAGGTTAGCATCATATGTTATGCTTCATCTGATCATCGCCGATGCCGAACTGGAAACCATTCCAGAACAGATGACAGAAGATCCAGCAATAAGGCGATTCGCCAAGAAAAGAAACAAAAAGGTAGAAAAGATAATACTAGATTCCAACTATATGCATACCTCTATCGACCGGTACTTTCCAAACGAATCAAAGAGAAGGGGAAGGCCTGACATAATATACCTATTGCTGGAGATGGCGCAGGAATCCATACTTAATCATAAGAATCAGCTGAGAACTTACATACATACGAGAAATAACAAGGTAATAAAGATAAGTCCAATCACTAGGATGCCCAAGTCATATAATAGGTTTATAGGTCTCTTCGAGGATCTGTTCGATAAAAAAATTATAACGAACAGCGGGAAAAAGCTGCTCTCAATTGAAGATTCGAATCTTCTGGATCTGATAAATTCCATAAATGTTGATAGGAAGATACTTTTACATCCAAAAGGCGAAATGAAAAAACCCTCAGAAATCGTAGACAAATCCGATATGCTTGTCGTGATTGGTGGTTTTTCTGAAGGTGACTTCCTCAGCGATATATCATATATGCAAGAAAAATATGCAATATTCGATCAGGAACTAACAATATGGTCTGTCGCAAATGAAGTCATAGCAAATTATGAGCGGGCCATAGGCCTCACATAGTGTTTCATTAGTTATGGCCGCTTTTTGTGGAAAGGATAAAATATTGTTGAATAATTGCCAGAACACGGATAGGTGGCAGAGAGGTCATGCGTGGGACTGCAGATCCCATCTACTAGGGTTCGAATCCCTACCTATCCTT
>NZ_JAGDXM010000034.1 GCF_023256435.1 Thermoplasma sp.
AGATAAATGTTTAAGGCTCCGCCTTTGAGACGGATTATGTCCATTTGAATTACTCGTTCTCCCTGAAGAAGGAAAAATCGAGTTCGTCCACGGCTTTATCCTTGAGCTTGCTGATGCTCTTAAGGTTCTCAGGCAGATCCTCGGATTCCGCTGGTATGTATTTGATCCTGCCCCTTGACATGCCGTACGATCCTGGGCACAGAAAACCCTCTCTCACAAGTATGGCGTCTGGCTTGAGCCTCAGTATAACGCTCATGGCTATCTCCTTACCGCCCCTCGGGTTTGCAAAGCCAGGATTTTCGTATTCCTTCATCTCCTTTGAGGCATCATCGAACAGAATTATGGAACTCCCCATATCCAGTGGCTGCAAATTATTTTCTTCATCAACTACGGCTGCTATTTTCATAGCTAATGATAGGCTATATCAATTTAAAGTAATTGTTAATTTTTCGCGTAAAAAATTTTTAAATGTCCTGCGATCGTGATACAGTGTCAATATGCTTTACAAATTTTTGTCATGGAATGTGAACGGCCTTAGAGCCGCAGTTAAAAATGGTGCTGTATCTGTCTTCACAGGTGGCGATTATTTTGGAATTGCTCTGCAGGAGACGAAGGCCGACAGCACGAATGTGCCTGAAGAGATGTACCATCTTGGCTATTTCCTTTACAACAATCCAGCAAAGAAGAAAGGATACAGCGGGACCATGAGCCTCGTGAAGGAGAAACCACTAGGAGTTTCATATGGTTTCGAGAACGAGGAGGGCAGGATACTGAACCTCGAATTTGAAAAATTCTATTTCATCAACGTTTATTTCCCAAACTCCCAGCATGGCCTAACCAGGCTGGATCTGAAGCTTGAATTTGATGAAAAATTTCTCGAATACGCTAATGAACTGAGAAAGAAAAAGCCGCTGATCATATGCGGCGATTTCAATGTGGCGCATGAAGAGATAGATATAGCCAGACCAAAGGACAACGAGAACAATGCCGGATTCACAAAGCAGGAGAGGGACTGGATGACGAAATTCCTAAGCAGCGGATACGTCGATACATACAGGATCTTCGTCAAGGAAGGCGGGCATTACTCATGGTGGTCCTACAGGTTCAACGCCAGAGCAAAGAATATAGGATGGAGAATAGACTATTTCGTCGTGAGCGATGATATAAAGGATAAGGTCAAAAAGGCAGAGATCCTGGAAAATGTAACCGGATCCGATCATGCGCCGGTGACGCTGGAAGTGGATCTCTGAACATATCTTTTATATTTTTCAATATCGATAATGTATTCTGAATATGATACTAGGCGCACAGTATCCTTTCGTCGCTTTCAAGGTTCAGGATCATTTTTGCATCAACCGATCGCGCCTCTGGCATACTAGGCATATTTGTTTTCAAAAATATTTAAATAAATATTATTCTTAATCTATATCAATGCGCAGAGTCATCGTTATTTTGATCATATCATTATTCATGATCACTCTGATATCACCTGCAGTAAGTGCGCAGGCATCTTCTCAGACCAAAACACCCATCAAGCATGTAATAGCTGTACTATTCGAGAATCACACTTTTGACAATTTCTTTGGTATATATCCCTATGACAATGCTTCATGGAACGAGAGCATTATCAGAAACATGACGGTGCCGGAGAACCTGATTGGGACGGGACACCTTTCCCAATTGAGGGCCGTGCCCAATGGCGTTTACTCAACCCCAGATCCAGTTGAAGGATATACAGCCTACCATCTTGACTGGAATCATGGAAAGATGAACAACTTCATCAATGGGAGCGGCCCACAGTCGATGGAATATTACACATCATATCAGCTTGGCCTTGAATGGTCTATAGCATCCGAGTATGCGATAGCTGATCGATACTTTGCCCCGCAGCTCTCAGAAAGTGCGCCCAATACGCTGTATTATATAGCAGGATTTTCACCGGTGATAAATGATTATGGCCCACCCCCATCATTTCCAATGAGCGAGACGATATTCGGAGAACTGTCTCACTACGGAATAAGCTGGAATATATATGTTCAGAACAATACAACAGGAAACTTTGATAACATGCAGCACTACATTTCAAACTGGAATCAATATTCTGGACATCTGCTGAGCTGGTCTGATCTAATATCGGAGGCGCAAAATAACTCGCTCCCGGCGGTCAGCTACGTTTTCTCAGAGGGCCCACCTGGATTCAGCCAGGCGCCGCCCAGCAACGTGGAAAAGGGAGAGATATGGTTGGCTTACCTGATCAACCAGATAGAAGAGAGTCCATCATGGAACTCAACGGCCATCTTCGTAACGTATGATGATCCAGGCGGTTTCTATGATCAGGTCGATCCTCCGATGATGGATGGCGTGCAGCTAGGCATGCGCCTTCCAATGATACTGGTATCGCCATTTGCGAAGGAAGATTACGTTTCTAATACTGTTATGACGCACACATCGATCATAGCATTTATCGATTATAACTGGGGAATTCCAGCACTGAACAAGTTTGTGTCTCTATCCAATATACCGCTTGATATGTTCGATTTCAGCGTGCCATATAAGAATGGCTATGTGGCCAGACCTCCCATAGATCTCCAGAGTGAACAACATCTCCCACCAAATTTGCATTTCTCAATTGATCCAAAGGTGATCGATTATAATTTTTCTGGGGCGTTTCCATTTGCACCCCAGTATAGTTACAGTGTGTTACCATACTCCAGGGAAGGCGCGTCCAACGTTACTCTGTCGTCTCTGCATTATGGAATATTCATAGAACATGATATTTCCTATACGCCGTTTTACTACAGTCCGGCCTACTTTATCATAATCGCTGTGGTTGGTGCCGTGCTATTCTGGATAGGAGGTGAGGTGTACGAAAGGAACAGAAGGCATTGAACAAGCACTCTATATGATGGTATTTTCTATATATGCTGGTTTCACCATTCTGGCCATAGCCTATGCATTCAACATAATATACCTGATAGGAGATCCCAGGCAGCTTGTGCCACTGCTGGAGGGACTGATACCGGGTGCATTTATCTTCTCCATAGCGGGATATTATCTAAGGGGTAACAGCACACTTTTCAGCTTTTCCATAGCACTGCTTGGAGTCATTCTGGCATTCCTCATCATATATGGCCTGCACATGGTACTTGATTATGCATTTCTGGGCATGGTAAGTTTTCTCGTCACCTCTCCGCTTGCATTGATATCACGGTATCTGTCTGGAAGATTCCTCACTAGGAGAGGCAGAGGCATTTCAATGCCTATAGTCGTTTCAATTCTTTTCCTACTTGAGGTGGTTGCTGTGGCTGTATTATATGAGAAGAGTGGGCAGACAAACCTCGCCGTTCAGCTCTCCGTGCTTGCATACGTTTCCATTGCCCTTGCTGCATTGATCTTGATAACTAACTTGATAGGAACACATGAGCACGATATTAAAGAAATTAACAGATGAAATTATACAGCTATGATATTGTATATTTTCTTAACTAGGTTAATAGTATGGAATATTATGTTCCAGACTATATCGGGATTCAAATGAGATTGCCATGAGGTTTTCGATGATCCTCATGAATTTGTATGATCAAAAATAGAGAATTGTAATGTTAAACAGTCATGATGCTGATCTACAGCCTTATAGCGAGTTTGTGAAGAGGCCGATCAGTATGTCATTGTTTATGAAGTGAAGCGGTACGGCAAGTGCATCGTCAGCGTATTTCGGAATCCCCACGGATCTATCGTAACCATTGGCACCGAATAGTTTCGAAGCAACTACTGCGTTCTCTATGGCTCTCTCGCTGGCAAACAACTTTGCTGCATATGAGAGTTTGATATCATCGTTTATTGCGGCCCTGTATATCAGTGCACTGGCTGCCTGTGCGTCTGCATACATATGCATGAATTTGTCCTGAACGGACTGGAATGAAATGAGCGCGGATCCATTTATCTTTCTCTCCTTGATGTGTTCCATGACGCGCGCGTTTATGGCATCCATTATGCCCAGCGATATGGATGCGGCACCTATTGTGAAAACCTTGGCAATGGTGGGTATTATCTTTATCCCCTCACCTTCATTTCCAAGCACGCGTTCCGGTCCGATCCTCATATTTTCAAAGTTTATTTCTCCCCAGCCAATGCCGGGAAGTCCACTTCCATACAGGGACGACGATCTGGAGAAGCCTTCATCATCGCTCCTGATCAGGAAGTCCGTGAAAGCTGGTTTATCCTTGCCCGATCGTGCCATGATAAGAAAAACGTCAGCCTCCGATGCCATGGTTATGAAGGTCTTCGATCCGCTGATCCTCCAATGATCACCTTCCTTTTCTGCTCTGGATTGAACTGCAGCGGCTGTTGCACCAGATGCGGATTCGGTTATGGCTATGGTAGAGATGAGGCTGCCATCGGCCATCTTTTCAACGTATTCTGATCTCTGTTCTTCGCTTCCCAGCTTGGATAACGCATAGGCAGCTGCTACATGCGTCACATAGATCCAAGCCAGCGAAGGCGATTCTGATGCTATTTCCTCTGTTATAAGGGAGTATGAATAGCTGTCCTGAACGCCGAAGCCCGGTATCATTACATTGAAGAAGCCATTCTTACCCAGATTCTTGAATATTTCCCTTGGGAAATCGCCGTTTCTTATATCCTTCTCCTTCGGGATCACGTATCTTTTCACAAAATCTCTGATACTTCCCCTGAGGATCTGCTGTTCCTCTGATAGGCACATCATGCTTTCATCACTTTTAAACCATTATTATTGAGTAATTGCAATTATGTATTTATTGTTTTTCTTTAATATGAATTATTATCATATTTGTGATTTTTATTTGATGGCTATCGATCGAATAGCATGAAGATTGCCGTTTAGCGTCTGTTGGTATCATATGGACACTGACCACTGTCTCTCGAATGGAAATGAACATGCAGCAGGACCAAGACTATTTAAAAATCAATGCTACAATAAAAATATCAATATGAACAGCTTAGGATCATATGAGCAATATCAGCACGGCAGAACCATTTTCCATGGTTCTTGACGATAGATTCAGTTTATGGTCTTCGATGAAGAGAGGATTGCCAATGCTTCTCATTCCTCCTATCCTTCTTTTAATAATACTCATCTTCAGAAATTTCTACACGCTCGAATATTTTCATGTTCTAGCTGGATCTATCTGGACCGGCATGGATCTAGTGCTTGGTCTTTTCTTTGCATATGTGATGAAGGGCCTGAACAACATACAGAGAACTAGGATATCAATGAGACTGACGCCTACGATGCTGTTCTTCATGCCGTCCATTGCCGCAGTAACTATAACGGCCGGTGTGTATCTCGCAATGGATCTTTCAATTCCATTTTCATCATCATATATGATAGCGGCGCTGATCATAGCTGCAGTGCTTTTCATTCAAGGCATCGGAATATTTTTGCCGAATGAATTGAGGGTGTACGATGAAATTCTTCATGGTGCAAAGAATCAAGAGAAAATCGTAAGATTGACCATGTTTAATCTCAAGCTCTCTTTGCTTCAGGTAGTATTTCAGATGGCCATTATAATGCTGATGGCTCATTTCGCCACGGGTGTCTCAATATGAAACATAATGCGGATGTTTTGAAGGCTGGATCTATTTCCGTTGTTATTCCGGCGATCGGTCTTCTAATGGGTCTGGGTCTTCCAGGAATATTAATCCTTGATTATGTGCATGTGCTTCTGGCCGCTATCTGGACTGGAACCGACGCGTTCTTAGGTTTCATATTTTTCATTGTGATTTCCGGCATGGATGACGATATAAGATACTACATAGGTAAAAGATTGTTGCCTATGACCATGTTCTTCATACCTGCAGTTTCTGTTATTGTACCCGTTGCTGGATACGCTTTGGCAGTGAGAGAGGGAATATTTTCTATGGATCTATTTTTCATGGTTATCTTGATTCTATCGGCAGTACTGATTATCTTGAGTTACGTTCTTATTCTTCCCAATGCGTTTTTCATATATGGTCATGATGAGTCCAGCAAAGGGCTGATATCTAGAAAGTTGTGGCTCATTTCCATCACGGCTTCTGTGCAGCTTGTTTTGCAGATCATAATGATCAGCCTGATGGCCTACATTGTTGTTTTCTCTTAAAATTATCATGCTGATTATGAAAATATAATGTGAGGAATTTTGATGTTAGAAAATTTATTTATCAGAACGTTAAAAATAATAACTTTACATTATAACATCGAAATAACGTCCAATTGGCCGTTTTAAGGATCAATCAGAGCAAAAATTTTTAAAAATATATCCCAGCAAGGAGGTTTTTGAGGTCATTTATATCTGATAATTTATCATCGAAGACATTAAAAATAAAATAATGAAGATACCATTAAATAGTCTTGAATTTTAATATGGCTTATATTATGACTTCTTCTATTGATGTGTTTATGGCCGTCGCATTCGCAGGCAAAGCTTATAGGAAGAGGGTAGAATGAAATGCATTTCCATTCTATTCTCAGAGCCGCTGCTAATGATAATGTCAAATCAGCATAGAGAGGCACTATAGTTGATAACTGCAGGTTATGGCGTGACTCCAGTTATGAATTCGGAAACATCATTATGGAATACTTCTGAGCGCTTTTAACGTAAAATCGGTCTTTGTGGTGGTCTTACTTCTTATTCTAGCATCATAGAAATCACCATAATCGATTACTGGAACAGAAGTTCATGTGTTATTATATCGTAATTCATTAACAAGATAAACTAATTCGATTGTGATCAGTGGACCGGTCGGGATTTGATTAATGTTTTAAGTGAATACCAAATCAACTCTCGCCTATTATACTCCAGTTGTCTTTGAATTTTTCATAATCGTTTGGCTGAAACCAATAACTTTTCTTCCCGTTTTTTTCTCCTTCATGGATCAACCCCTTTGCTGTTAGCGTATCCACAATATAGAGATTAGGTTCCTTTGAGAGATTGTTTACTATGAAAACATATTCTGCTATCAGATTGTCAAGTTTGCTCCCAAACGGCGCCGGGCTTCTGTCAGAAAGTGCTTTTACCTGAATTGTGTGCATTTTTGTGCCTTCTCTGTTATAGATCAAAACATCTATTCCCCTTGCATTTCTGGAAGTAGGCATAGCATTCCACCCCCTCTTACTGAGCTGATAGCATACATAATAGAGCCCTTCGTTTGATACAAGCTGGTTTCTTCCGATTTTGGAATTGTTCAAGTTATCTGACATGCTCTCACTATGTATCATTTGTTATTAAAATTATTTAGCCCCCTTAAGCCCTCTCACCTGAATTGCATTCCGCAGGAGAGAATAATGTGTCCTGTGCTCGGCGTGCAGGCGAGCGGAGGGCACATAGTAAACAGCGGAGGCTCAAAGAGGGGTGGATTGCAAAGCAAGACGGGGTGAATTTGAGCCGGAG
>NZ_JAGDXM010000018.1:0-1087 GCF_023256435.1 Thermoplasma sp.
GTAGAACGAGAACCATACTGTAGTGGCATTCACCGGAGTGCCATCGCTGAATGTGACATTTTTCCTTATGTTAAAGGTATAATTCTGATATAGATGTGATCCTGCACCAACAGAATAATTGGAAGCTATGACCGGCACGATCTGGAGGTAATCGGTACCATTCAGCTCGACAAGCTGCTGGTAAACCGCAGTGAATAGCGGTCCGTCTTCGATATCAAAACCAACCGATGGATCAAGGAAATCTGGGGGTGATATTGCCCCATCGGCAGCCACGTCGGTAAGAACGTTATCTGCCGGAGCTTTAATTCCATTCGCATTGTAGCTGAAATTGTATGACATCATATTGTAGAAGTACGTGTCATATGGATTGTATGTAAAGTTATTTATGTATGGCTGAACAAAGAAATAGGTATCCGGATTTGGAAACCATAAATAAGGAGTCAGATTATATATTATGTGATATGCTTCAACAACCTGCTGCATCTGCTCCGTTAGGTTCGTTTCAAACATGATGCCTGGATATAGCGAATTCAAAGTCGAATTGTCTAACCATGCCATGTTGTATCCTATGGCTCCACCATCGAAAGATGCGGTGATTGGTATCAACTGTTGCCCGACCGGATCAGGCCAATCTGGGAACCAACCGAATCCGACAAAATTGGGCGTGCCATTTGGCGTAAGATAGCTACCTATGACTGTTGGGGATACAAGCTGTATGCTGACAGGCAGACCTATTGATCTGAGTTCCTGTTCCATTACGGAAAGCTGAAAGGTCTGTATGCTTGACGGATTGGTGAATGTAGTTAGATACATTGTCTTGAGGTTAGTCTTTACCTGATGTGTGTATTCATATCCGAAGAACCCACCTATACCAGCTAAAACAAGAACTATCACCACCAACATAGCTATGATAGATCGTTTCATGCATGCTGATGCAAATTATATTATTAAAAAGTTATGTTTTTCTCCATAATCTGGCCTTTTATAGATGATTTACACTTCAAATATATATAAAGAATATTAATTATGACCATTTGATCTGACAATTTTTATCTTTAATTTTGCTCAGATTTTTCATGTGAATCAT
>NZ_JAGDXM010000018.1:1097-7303 GCF_023256435.1 Thermoplasma sp.
TTCCTGGCATCAATCTGAATACTACGTAAAGTATTACCACGACAAATATGATCAGTACTATATCCTGTATGATCTTTCTGGTTATCACATATATGTTCATTTACAAATATCGTAACAAAATTAGATATTAAAAATTTAGTAGAACAATTTACATATGAAATATATTGTCTCTCATTCATTTTAGAATTTTGCATAGTGTATCTTTTTGCGCCATTTCGGTGACAAAGGCGTATCAATGTAGATAAGAATGATAAATTGAGGTCATTCGGTTCTTTTCCTTCCTATATGATCCTCAACGGTGTTAAGAAATTCCTTTCCATCTTTCAGGTCTCTTATGGCTATTGCCTGCTTGGGTGTTATAACATATACCGATGAAAGCCCAAACCTCTTCTGAAGGAATCCCTCCGTCATGAAAGCATCTCTGATGTTATAATAGAATATTACATCAGATTTAAGCGGCGATTTTATATGTATCCCGTCTTCTTCTAGGCTGTATTTCGTTGAATATTTATATAGTTCATATAGGAAGGTGAGCCCTAGCCAAGTGGCAACGAATATCAAATAATTATAAATATTTCTGGAACTTATTTCCAATACGCTAGAAAAAACAAGAAGAGCAATCACACTTTTAACAGTAGTTTTTGCATAGCCCTTACTATTCATAAAGCCAGCATGCCACCTGATAATTCTGACCCTGACTGATTAAAGGAGGTTCTTCCTTTCTGCACTTTTCCATAACAAAAGGACACCTGGGATTGAAACGACAGCCCTGAGGAAGATTGATCAAACTAGGCACGTCTCCAATTGGAGGTTTCACATCTTTAACATCAAGTGTTGGTACCGAGCTGAGCAATAACTGGGTATATGGGTGCAATGGCTTGGAGAGAACTTCTGAAGTCGGACCATATTCCACAATCTTGCCGGCATAGAGAACAACAATATAGTCTGAGATGTATTTAGCTACTAATATATTATGCGTTATGAATATGTAAGTCATCTTATATTCTGATTGCAGATCCACCAAAAGATTCAGTACCTGGGCCTGAATAGACTCATCAAGAGCGGATGTAGGTTCATCCAGAACCAACAGCTCTGGTCTCTTCATGAGAGCTCGAGCGATGGCAACTCTCTGTACCTGACCGCCTGAAAGCTCCCTTGATTGTTTGTCCTTTACTTCGTCATATGCCAGGCCAACCTTCAATATAACCTCCTTAATGGCGCTTTCATCGAAATGACCCAGCGGCTCAGACACGATGTCCTTAACCTTCATCTTAGGATTCAACGAAGTAGCTGGATTCTGAAATACCATATCTACCTGCTTTCTGATATTTGGATATTCTGCCTTCGTAACCTTTTTACCCTTGAAATAGAGTTCTCCGTCTGTCGGCGTTTCCAAGGTTACCATAACCTTTCCCATAGTTGATTTCCCGGATCCACTTTCGCCGACTACGCCTATTACATTACCATCAGCAATAGAAATACTAACATCGTCCAGGGCCCTCACATATATTTTAGGAACTTTAACTATCGCATCTATTATACCGCGTTTTTGGGCAAGGTAATATTTCTTCACATTCTTGAGAGAATATATCTCACTCATATAACCAACACCTTATCAATCTATTGTCCTTCTTAATATAACTAGGCTCCTCTTGGAAGCATCGCTCAAAAGCAAACCTGCATCTAGGTGCAAATTTGCAGCCGGCAGGAAGTGATAGATAGGAAGGAGGAGACCCCGGGATAGAATATAGTTTACCAGTATGTTTTGGGGAAGACGGAATACTTGCCAGAAGACCAGAAGTATACGGATGCAGAGGATTTTTAACGACCTCCACGGTTTGTCCTTGTTCCATTACGCGGCCGGCATAAAAAACCAGCATACGATCCGATAGCACATATGCAAGTCCCACATCATGGGTGATGAATATGATGGTCATTTTCGTATCTTTATTGAGATCCTTTAGCAATTTCACAACTTGCGCTTGGATTGTGACATCAAGAGCTGTGGTTGGTTCATCAGCGATCAATAGTTTTGGTCTCAATAGAAGGGCCATGCATATTACAACTCTCTGGACCTGACCGCCTGAAAGCTCATGAGGATATCTTATCATTATCTTTTCTGGGTCTGGTAGTCTGAGACTAGCTAAAGCTTTAATCACCTCATTCCTAGCCTCTTCCACAGTCATCTGTATATTCATTCTGCTGTTTCTTATGGCAAGCGCCTCCATAAGCTGATCTTCAACCCTCTTAACTGGATTGAGACTGTTAAGTGGGTTCTGAAATATCATAAAAACCGTAGTTCCTCTGATCTTGGTCATTTCCTTTTCGGAAAGTTTCAAGACATCTACACCATCCAGTATGACCTCTCCAGAGGTTATTCCAACCGGTGGTAGCATCCTTGAGATGACCTGACCCAATGTCGACTTTCCAGAAGCAGATTCGCCAACGAGAGAGACCAGTTCACCCTGGTCGATGTCCAGATTGAGATCATCTATCACCTTGTATTTGCCAGCTACAGTATTGTACCATACATTGAGATGTTTTATGCTTAACAACATAGAGATGCACCTAATAGTTGATCCTATTTGAGACTATGTCCTGCATTCTATCTCCCACTAGCACAAACCCTATGACTATGATCAGTATCGCTAAGCCCGGAAAGACAGCATACCACCATCCGGTAGGCAATGTTCCTACTCCATTTGAAGCCATTGAACCAAGTTCTGGTATTGGAGGCTCAAGACCTATGCCAAGAAAAGCCAGTGTGGAATATGTTAAGATAACGTTACCAAAATCAAGAGCTGCATAGGCGACGACCGGATCAATGGAATTTATGAAAAGGTAACTGAAGAAAAGTTTTAGAAATGAAACATTGCTCAGTTTGGCTGCCTGGACAAAATCGAGGTTCTTTATCCTAAGCGTCTGCGCTCTGAAGAACCTCGCATATATTGGCCACCATACAATTACAAGGGCCAGGATAACGCCGCCCAGTGTTTCATGGAAGAGGACTGATAGGGCGATTACGAGTATAAGCGCGGGCAGGGATAGGAAAGCATCGGTTATCCTCATTATAACTTCATCGATGTATCCTCCCCTATATCCAGCTATTATTCCAAATAGACCTCCAAGAAGGACTCCTGAGAGAACCACAATTATAGAAATGTAGGCATCTCTTGGCATGGCGTACAGCATCCTTGACAGTATGTCCTCGCCGTTTGCATTGGTACCCAGAAGATACGTACTGTCGGGCGGGTGAAGACCGACAACCAGATTATATTGAAATGGATTGTGTGGCAAGAGGGCTATTGCTGGGCCAGAAGTACCAAATAAAAATTCAAGAATACCCTGGATAACAGACCAGCCCAGAAAAGCCACAACGATAACAAGCCCCAAAGCTGCAGATGGATCCTTAACCATTATTTTCAGGTAGGAAAGCACCCTGCTCTGGCGTTTAGGTTTCCTTTCCGTAATGCTCGCAGTTACATTTCCTTCAGTCATTCAAGCCTCACCCTTGGATCAAGAATACCATAGAGTATGTCCGCCACCAGATTTGCTACGATCACAGCTACCGCTATTATTATGGTGGTACCTAGTATCCCTGGATAATCAAGATTATACACGGCCTGCACAATATAATAACCCATGCCGTGATATGAGAATATGTCTTCTATCACCACAGCTCCGCCCATTGCGTAAGCGAAAGCCAACACTATATATGTAACCAGAGGTATGGCCGCGTTCCTCAAAGCAACGTGATAAACTGCATGCCTCCTCGGTATTCCCTTCATTATTGTTAACCTGAAATAATCCATATCCATTATATCAAGCATTGTTGATCTAGTCAACCTAGTTATTACACCGAAGGATAGGAGAGCCACCGAAAGAGTGGGAAGGATCATATGGTGGATAACACTTGATGCATAAATCCAATCATGGGCGTATATGGCATTTAAAAGGGGAAATGCCAACACATTCGGAGGTGGCTTCAGTGTCGGATCCACCATTCCCGTTGCCGGGAGAAGTTTCAAGTCATATGCTATATACAATTGAAGAACTGCAGCCAGCAGAAAAGTAGGCATAGACCATGTAGCCAGATATATTCCCTTTATCGTATAATCCGCTGGTTTTCTACGCCTTGCAGCTGCGTAAGCACCAGTAAAAAGACCTATTATGACGGAAAGCACTATGCCAGTCAGAACAAACTCTAGCGTTATAGGAAGATATTCACTTATCAATTTCAAAACAGGTTGATCATGAAGATAATCATAACCAAGATTCCCAGTAAATACGTCTTTAATATAATTAATGACCTGATCGTATATTGGTAGGTTAAGGCCATATTTTTTCTCAATACCGATCAATTCAGATTGCGATGCGTGTGGATTTCCTGCGTAAAGTCTCGCCAATGCCAATGGATTGGGAGCTATAATGTGTATCAGAGTAAATATGAAAACTATAAGTATCAAAAGTGTGAATATGGCATATATTACTCTTCTGATTATAAAAGCTATGGTTCTGCTATCCATGCTAGCCCATTATGGAAATTCATCTAATAAAGTTTATCTAGGCTATAACTAACAAGAGCCATGCATTTTTTTGACAACCGCTTGTATACATTTTATATTTATTTCATATTTATAAATTAATGTGTATGTATATTGAAATAAGATTTAATGATGGAAAAGATACATATCATTTCCGCATATACTCCCTAAAAAGGCGATCCCTTAATTGAATTATTTCAGATGATGGATCATGTCCTTTTTTTATCCGATAAAGAGAGATGAGACCGGAGATCCTCATTATCATCTTCTGTATCTCTAACTGCTTCTCTGTGATCTCCCTATCAAGGGCAGCGGATTCGGATGAGAGTGCAAGTATTCTTTTAAGTTCATCGTTCATCCTGATCACCAAGTTCACTTAACAATTCATTTTCATAGACGGAAAGTGATCTTATATCATCATCTATTTTTGTTAAAATTTTTTTCTTTCTTTCTATCTCCTCCTTTAAAAAAATCTCTCTAAGCGAAAGCTCATCCTGATCAGACATTGATAAATAAAACCAATCAAAATACAAATATTTTTTTAAAATAGGAAAAAAATTATTTTATTTAAAATATTTTCACAGGAGCCATCAGCATATTGTCAAGTAGGCTACCAACGGAAAGTACGATCTGTGCCGTAGTACTTGAGGAAGATACATCACCAAGTTTCGTCCCATTTGGCAATGTAACGAAGAAATGCTCCTGCTGTCCAGCTATGTTAAGATAATGTTCCGCTAGTGCCAAGTTATAGGTCGGCGGCTGTAGCCCTGCTGTCGCATTGTTATAGAAGTTGGCGAATCCTGGCGATATTGGGCCTATATAATCCTGTGCAAGGAACAGTTTCGTGCCATTTGGCTCGGTGTAATAGAACGGTGTGTTCAGAGCGCTGTAGTTTGTACCATACCATAGAGCCATCCTGAAGTAAGTGTTGTTAGTCGGATACAGATAGTTGTTCATCGATATGTAGAACACTGCTGGATTAGCACCAAAGTTTTGGAAATAGGCATTAAGCGGTATGTTCTTGAATGAACCCTGACCTATTATTGAGCTCAAATAAGATGAGCTAACCACAGATATCTGATAAGTGTTGTCAAGGAAACCGCTGACTCTACCAGAATGGTCTATCGGGAAGTCCATAACCACAACACCTATGTGTGCTGGCTGAGCAATGGCCGGTAGACCTCCGTGATTTGGCATGCTCCAATAGGCGTTACCCCAATAGTCAGGCGCTTTAGTAAGAGTGACTGAAGAAAGCGAGGATTGAACACCGCTTATGTAGTATGGACCGGTGCCTGGCATTCCGTTTGCATCGGTATAGTTGTTTGGAGACGCCGCCAATACACCATCGTTATTGTCTATGAACATCGGATCCGCTATGTTTCCCCACCATTCTGCCATATCCTGCAGGAAGAACGGATACGGCTTCAGGAGCTTTATGGTGACGTTAAGAGGCTGGTTGCCGCCTGTATACATTGTTTTGTTGTAGTTGGGCACGTATACTGCCTGGTTTGGATATGATATAAGGGCCGCCTGTGTCGTATTGCTCCATGGTTCGAAGTGTGAGAGCATGTTTGCAAGATAATTAGCTGCGTATTTAGTATTAGAGACGTTCAGATTGGAATAAACCGTTGGATATGGGAAGCTTATTCCTGAATTCGAAGT
>NZ_JAGDXM010000049.1:0-9402 GCF_023256435.1 Thermoplasma sp.
ATGAAGCGTCTTTCTTCATATCCGTAGCAGGTTTAATACCTCATTAGCTTTAATAATTAATAATATAATACATTAGTTATGCATAAAGTTATTGGAATTATGGATTATATCATCCTAAGGTATCTGAGCCCATTCTCTTTTTTTAGTTGATGATATGTGATGAAATATTTATTAGATGCCCGTGAGCTACTTCGCAACTGAATCTTCGAACTTACTTTCAACGAAAGGATTCCTGCCTGTACGGATGTAATTCAAAAAAACCTTATGTCATGGAGTATACCAAAAAGAACCTTGAAAGAGAATTTATAAGCCCATCCACCGAGAAGAGCCAATACATTTTCTCCTTGAGCTCTGAGTTTTATCGTTTCTCTCAAACTTCCAACTTTGCTTATAACACAGTTCGTCGTTAAGAAGTGAATAAATAATATTTTCTCAGGTTAAGTATATTTATCAGCGCCTGAGGTCTTCTATCAGATTGTATTTCAGGTTATCTATGGAAGATGATATGGAAGATATGTACTCATCAAGACTATCCGCAATTTTCAAATTCACTGCATCGACTCTATCAGTTATTGCTGCTGCATCCAGTAAGTCTATAAAATTTTCATTGTCAAAAACTATGTAGGGAACACCCATTTTCTCAAGTTTTCTTATCCCTGAAAGAGCTTTCTGTCTGCGTTTCTGCTCAAGTTTGCTTGGGATTATAACAGCGCTCAGCGTTTCCTTTCCAAGATCTCTCAAACATCCAACAAGATGAATATGCATATCCTGAGAAAACCTGCCACCGAAACCGCTAAGTATTACGAAAGCCACCGCATTCTCTGATAACCTCATGAACATCTGTTCATCTGCCTTACTGCTAGTCCCGCCGTTTAATATTTTTATCGGCCCTGAGGCGTATCTGAGGAAAGGATTTCTTTCAGAATTGAGCGTATATAATGAGATTTTTACCTCTCCGGTTTTATCCGACATTCTACCATCGTATATGTGGCTCTCCTGCATATCTTCTTCAATTATCGCATACGTGTCAACGTTCTTTATCTCTATGGGTCTCATCCTCTTTATAACTCTAAAACCGGCACCCCCGATGGAAACTACCGCAACGTTAGCCTTTTGTCTGTAATAAAGCTCTGCCATGCTCGATCTAAAATCCGTGTTATTTTCAAAAACTTCAAAACGCCTCTGAATATCGATCACCTTCCGTTTCTCCTCTCTATCGTACTGTGCTTTACACCTTCAAATGAGGATAGCTCGCCCATAAGATCCTTCATATTCTTTGATTTCCTCTTCACGAAGTCCAGAAGAAAAACGTCCACGTATTCTCTCACTACGGCACTTATCAGATCTTTTTCTGATTTGAAGAAACCTTTATCTATGACAGTCTTTATAATATTTGCCGTATTATCATCCAGATCCAATTCAAAAGCGCTCTGATTCGGATCCTTCAGCACGGATACTCTTTTGCTTGCGATGTATGACATCACTGCATGCCTTATAAATTCAGATCTGCTGCCAAATTCAGGATATGAGTTCAGAAAATTATCAATCTCATTGATGTCTTCCTCCGATATGCGCAATGTGAGCTTGACATCTTTATTGAGCAATTTCAACTCCTCATAAGAACTATAATATAGTCACTATATTAATTTTTCTACCATGTACTGACATTTGTACATTTTATCGAAAAAATTAATATTTAATTTTTTCATATAAGTATCCTATACGCCCCGCCCATCTTTTTATATAACGATGGTTCAAGTTAATATTTAACGTTTACATACGCCATGTATGACCGATGATTATGAGAAGCTTTTAGAAAAGGCAAAAAATGTCCTTTCAAGTTCAACAAAGAATATCGATCGATTGAAGATTCCAGAACCCGAAATAATCAGGGAAGGCAAGGCCACAATAATTAGAAATTTTCAGGATATAGTTGACATCATAAACAGAGATCCAGAGCATATAATCAAATTCCTCACCAGGGAGTTCGGCACCAATATCGTTCAAAATGGAAGAAGGCTAATTATAAATCGCAAGTTGACGCTGGAGGAACTTCTGGATAAGATGAACGAGTACATCAACACCTATGTCAGATGCTACGAATGCGGTTCACTTGACACTGAGATTCAGAAGTCTGGGAGAATATCGCTACTCGTTTGCAAAGCATGCGGTGCGCAGCACCCCATACATTCCGTAAGGGAAGTAAAGGAAGATGAAACAATAGAAGAAGGCAAGGAATATGTTGTAGAGATAACAGAAGTTGGAAGCTCAGGTGAGGGAAGATCCACATACAAGGGCTATACTATATTCGTGCCTGGGGCAAAGAAGGGTGAAACGGTGAAGGTCAGAATAAAGAAGATAAAGAACGATGTTGCTATCGGTGAGATCATAGATAAACTAAAGCAGGATAGACACTGACCAACATTTGAATATTAGGCAGACAGTTGGATTATTTTTTATCCGATTGTCTTTCCTCCCTGATATTCTTTGGGATATTTATAGGATTCAGATTCTTTAAGAACTCTAGCATCTCTGATCCTGTAATCTCCCTTATGGCAATCGCAACGAGGAAGAAAACAAGAATGAGCAGAAGTGATGATCCGAGCAATTCAATGAAAGGATAAGGCTTTATTATCTTTATTATAAGATAGCCAACCGCGATCTCAGATAATGCCGGGATTATCTGTCTTATTATGCCAATGTTATTTTTTCCCTCCACGCGATAATATAGATAACGATACACTATGTAGTCAGCCAGCGCTGTGAGAAATGATGCGAATACCGTTCCAGCTGGTCCCATTGAAAACCCGGTAAATCCAAAGACTGATCTGGGGACGAACAGGAAGTTTAGCGCTATGTTAGCCAGTATTGAGGGGGTCGTTATCTTTGCTATATTCCAGGTTTTACCGCTTGCTACCACTGCAGAAGTAAAGGGAGAAGTGATGATGGATATGTAATTTCCAAGCGCTACGAAGACCAATATGTCGGAATAGACCCTGTATCCACCACTAAAAATATTGAGGAAGTAGATGGAAAATAAAGAAAGCACGATCACAAAAGGGAGAATAAAGAGAGATACATATCGCTCCAGATCGTAGGAATCATAGGTCATATCTATTTTTTTATATCTTCGTGCTAGTATGGGCAGGAAGAATCCAGTGATTGCACCTGAGAATGAAATCAAAGCCGTTCCGATTATCTGCGATGTATAAAGCGCGCTGGTCGCGTCCGCATGCCAGTAGAACTGTATTATGACCTTGTCTATATTTCCATTTATGGTAGCTATACCGCTTGTTGCGGCCAGAGGTATAGCTACTGCAGCGAAGTACTTTAGCGTTGAGAAGCTTGGCCTCTGAAGATGCCATGGCCTTCCCAGATGCATCATGAAAAGAAAATATATGGTATAGGTTATGGAATAAACAGACGCGATAATAACTGCAACATCTGCGTCCGGAAATCTCCATATCCTAAAATAGTAGAATATTCCTATCAGAATGAAGAATGTATTTCTCAAGATAGCCTCCGTTATTGAAGGAAGTACCTGCCTGTAAGGCGAAAATGTGGAGGTATAGTATGACCTGGGTATCGATAGCAATGTGCCCGAGAAGTAGTACGGTATAAGAGCTATGATCACCCAGTATTCTATTGGATTCTGAAAACCGCGGTGAAGTACGTCCGTCCATACAGTCAGTGCGGAGATAGTTATTATCACAAAGAAAATAGCCAGCAGCAGCTTTACCGCAAAGAATGTACTAGTTGCATCCCTAACATCATAGCCTTCAGACACACTCTTCGTGTATGCAGAACTGAAGCCCAGTTCTGTGGCCAGTGAGAATATGCCGGTGAATCCCATACCAAAGGCCACAAACCCCCAGATTGTTATGCCAATATATCTCGTAATGAAAAAGAGCCCAAGATATCCGGCGATAGCGTTTATGATGTTCGCAGTAACAATGATCGGTGATTTCTGACTAAACAATATTGAGGGTATGTAAAAATAAGAATAAAATTATTTCATGGTTTCAATGGGCTATCGTCTGTGCCTGCTCCCTCAGGAACTGCATCAGATAGTAGTACGAACCTGTACCCTTGCCTGATACGCCGCTCAGCTTCCAACCAACGAATGGCTGAGAACCAACCATTGCACCGGTAGATCCTCCACTCTTCCTGTTTGCATAGAGCACGCCTACCTCTACGTTGTCGAAGTAGTACTGAATCTCCTTCGGATCCTCGGTGAATATTCCTCCCGTGAGACCGTAATCCATGCTGTTTATATCATCTACGGCTTCCTCTATGCTATCGCATTTGAATACGCTCAGAACCGGAAGGAATATCTCATTTCTGGCTATGTATGCGTCTTTTGGAAGATCCGTGACTATGGTTGGTTCTACGTAGAAACCTGGCCTCTTGAGTTCATGTCCACCCGTAAGTATCTTTCCCTTATTGTATTCTGGCTTTAGAGAGATGAATTTTTCATAAGCCTCCTTGTTTATGACAGGATTCAGGAATGTTTCCCTCTTTCTTGGGTCATCTGGCTTTATCTGCTCAGTCCTGGCTTTCAGGCGCTTCATGAATTCGTCATACACATCCTTATGGACGTAGAGAAGTGAGCATGCACTGCATTTTTGACCAGCGAAACCAAAGGCAGCCCTGACTACACCTTCAACGGCCTTATCGAGATCGGCCTTATTTGAAACTATTATGGCATCTTTGCCACCCATTTCAGTTATAACTACCTTCGGTCCGTTATCTATCGATTTTCTCTGGATATCCAGACCAACATCCCTTGATCCTGTGAAGACGATACCCGCAACCTTCTTGCTTTCAACTATGTGTCTTCCGACTATCCCCCCGGATCCTGAAACGTATGCCAGAACCTCCTTCGGAACTCCAGCTTCATGCATCAGACGAACCCATAGATATAGCGAAAGCGGTATATCGCTGCTTGGCTTGAGTATTACGGCGTTTCCTGTTACGAGTGGCCCGGAACTCATTCCAACTCCGATAGAAAAGAAATTGAATGGCGATATCACACCGAAGACGCCATATGGTTTCATGACGCTCATCGATTCTTCGTTTTTGTACGCCTTTCCCGTCAGTTTTATGAATCCCTGGTTCTCTATGAGATTGATCGCGTAGAAACGCATAAAATCTATGGCTTCATCCACATCTCCAATTGCTTCATATCTGTTCTTGCCGTTCTCATAGGTCAGTATTGCCGCAAATTTGAACTTCTGTTCACTGAGCATATCGGCCGCTTTCAAAAACGTCATGGCTCTCTTCATATATCCCAGGTTATACCAGCCTTTGTATGACCGGTGAAGCATCTCTACGGCTCTATTGACAGATTCCTCAGATGCGAGCTGGAAGGTAGCGATCTCGCTTCCATCTATAGGGCTTATATCCTTGATTTTCTTGCTCTCGACAACATCATCAGCTATTATATTGGGATATTCCTTATGGAAAAGAGTTTCAGCCTCCTTCAGAGCCGCCTCATATTTTTTGTGGAACTCCTCTTCTTTGCCTGCTTCCACCATCCTCAGGTATGTGTTTTCGTTTTCGAATGGCATACCATATTATCGCAAAACAATACATATTATTTTGCAGAATGCTAGACACATACTTTCTATATAATTCATTGTAATAGTTTCAATACAGTTTGCGATATAACTATTTAATTAGAGGTTAGGGATTTTGGAGAAGTTGTAATTCTCAACAGTTCTAGCGATGAGATACATGGACTTCCCTCAATAAATAGAAAGATCTATAAATTATCCTTACATATTCTTTGAATCCTCCATGATAATCAAATAGATGATACTTGAGTAAAATCGCTGAGATCCGAATTCATGTCTGTGGATATCACGATATGAGGCTTGTACGGATGTCCGGAAAGGCAGATGTCCCTTCGATGAAAGGAATATCCGAAGCTTCAGCTTAGGAGTAGCTCACTTCCTGACGAGATAGGATCTGAAAGAAAGTCCGCCAATTGAAATGAGAGTGATAAGAGCAATATCATCCTGACAAAGTTTTCTTGGCTCCGTTCGAATGTTCGAGATGGAAATCATTTTGGATCTGAAAAATATATAAGGTTTAAAGCATTGATGAAACATATGGCCTGCGTTAAAGACATCACGTTCAGTGAATTTCATCAGCTTGTTGCAAATAAGAAAAGTTTCATCATAGAACTGTGGGCTGAGTGGTGTCATCCCTGCAAGATGATGGCGCCGTACTTAGAAGAGGCGTGCGAGCAATTGAATGCCTGCTATTTTTACAAGATGAATATCGATGAGAATCCTGAAATCATAGATTTTCTGAATATAAACAGCATACCTAGAGTGATCATGTTTGTTAACGGGGAAAGACAATTTGAACTCAAAGGCCTCCATAAGCTCGAATCTATCATAGATCAGGTATCCAAAATGCCATGTGATTCTGTCTGATGCCGCGGTGATTTATGGGTATTATCAGTGATGAAATCCACATATTCAGAAAGCTATACCCCGTATTCAGGCGGTATCTCAAAGACAGAAAGATTGAACGTGGAGATCATGAATGGAATTATGAAATTGAACGCCATGGAGAGCTTGCTGTCAAGCGATTTATTGAGCTTGGACCTACATTCATTAAGCTGGGTCAGATACTTTCAGCAAGGCCGGATCTTCTTCCAAAAGAATATCTAAAATCGTTTAGGCTACTGCAGGATCGGGTGGATCCTGATCCATTTCCCCTTGTAAAGGAGATTATAGAACGCAACATTGGGCCAATAGACCAGGTTTTCGAATATTTCAATGATGTTGCAATCTCTGGCGCTTCCCTTGGGCAAGTTTATGAGGCAGTTTATAGAGGAAAGAAAGTAGCTGTAAAGGTCAACAGATATAACATCGAGGAAAGGGTTAAGAACGATCTGATAGTGATCAAACATCTCCTAAGACTTGCGAAGGGAAGAATAGATAATTTTCTGTATTTAAGCATAGAGAATGTTCTTGCTGATTTTAACAGACGCATATTTGACGAGATCGATTACAGAAAGGAAGCGTCAAACATGCGTGCCATAGCAGCAAACCTTAAGGAGGAAGATCGAGTCATTGTGCCAGGTATAGTGGAGGAACTTTCAGGAAAGGAAGTTCTGGTCATGCAATACATTGAAGGAATAAAGATAGATGAAGTAAATAAATTAAAATCAGCCGGGATAGATACTAAGGAACTTGCGCTTAGATACGATACAATATTCATGCGCATGCTCCTGAAAAACGACATCTTTCATGCAGATCCGCATCCTGGCAACGTATCGGTAAAACCAGACGGCACAATCATACTGTACGACTTTGGTATGATCGGCCACATAAATGATGAAATGCGATTCAGGCTTCTATCCCTTTACGACGGTCTTCTCAATAGGGATCCGGATGAAATAATAGATGCTCTGATCTCCCTGAATGCCCTATCTCCTGGAGCAAACAGGGGTGTTGTCAGAAAGGGGATAGAATTAGCGATATCAAATTTTTATGGAAGATCGGCGGAAGATCTTGAGATCAGAGAACTGCTCGATGTTGCCAATGATGTTATATTCCAATTTCCATTCAGGCTTCCAAGGGCACTGGTTCTCTATATGAGGATGTCATCGCTCCTAGAGGGCGTGTGCCAGCAGCTTGATCCTGATTTCAAATTCATCAGGGTACTGCAGAAGCTGCTCTACGATGAAGGCCTCATTCAAACCCTGTATAAGCAGCAGCTTAAGAATTTCCTCTCAGACACGTTAAGATCAATGGAGAAAGCCGTTCAGATCGTACCTTTGATGAAGAGAAAGCTGGAGAGCGAAGAAGAGATTGAAAAACCCAGAAGCGATTACAAAATTCCTGCCTCTATTTTTCTGGGATTCCTTCTTGTGTCATTTTTCCTTGAGATCCAGAACAGGCCTTTAATATTCATTCCATTAATAGTCGTGGACTCCATAGCATTCATTTATATAATGATAAGAAAATGATGGTAAAATAAATAATGATTCTTTTCACTCGATTTCTACTGTCTTTATGTCTTTGGCTTTCATTCTGACGGTGAGAACTCCGTCCTGATATTTAGCAGAAATACTGGATTGTTCAACATCTACCGGCAGGCGCACAACCTTGAAGACCTTGTCTACCCTTTGATCGAGATAGACTGATTTATACTCCCTCTTTCGTTCTGCCCTTATGGTAAGCACGTTTTTATCAACGGTTACCCGTATGTCCTTCTTGTCGAAGCCTGCCATCTCAGCTTCCAACACAAGATCTTCTCCATCCTGATACATCGTCACAGGTGGATAGATGAATGATGATACTTCCTTCACCGTGTTTGAGACATTTTTCAGCATCTCATTTGTAAAGAATCTAACTGGTGAATACATAATTTATTAAATACCAACTGATATATAAGCATTGATTCCTACAGCAGCTACATTGTTCAAAATCATATCAGGACAGCATTTACATAAATGAAAGATTACGATACCGTGATCCTTTATTCGCCATAGATGATAGAGGGCAAATTGAGATCATAGAATGCCTGTTGTTCGCCATAGTAAGCAACCAGCTTATAGGAATAACTGGCATTAAGCATGGACTGCTGATAAGAGGGCACGATCGTGAAGTTTATCCAATTGGATCCGGCTGTGTACGACTTCACTGACCATATGAAACCATTGAGATTTCCCAAATATCCATAAGGCAAAAATCTGAATTCCAGGGGGATTGGATGTTCACCCGTATATGAAACATTGACATTCATCCCGATAACGTAGTCTGAGGTTCTGTTGATATTTGAAACGGAAGATATTGAGAATTCGCTGTGCTCATGCATAGGAACCGCTATAATAGCTGCCACAGCTACGAACACCATGGAGTAGGTGATTATCCGTTTGAGACCAATCCTGAAGCTCTTATTGGCGTCTCTGCCCCTTAGATATGGAAGAAATGCAAAGGCAATGAAGGGCCAGAATATGAGGTAATTGTAGAGATCTCTGAAATTGAAAAAGAATATGAGAAGCGGAAAGATCAGGAATGTGTATTTCATCGTTTCAAAATGTCTTATGTATATGAATAAGAAAAAGAGTATCGAGAAGACAAACATTATGGCAAAATATAGCGGTTCAAGCGAATAGTAGCCGGCTATGCTGATGATGCTTATTCCCTGTCCGACACCGATCAGCTGTGCTGTTTCAGGGGATAGAATGGATGAAATGAATAAATGCGGATTCGATATGATGAAACTTATATTTGTGATTATGAAGACGGTAGCAGAGATCAGAAGATATTCGACAGCAGTTCTGATCCCCCTCTCACGATAGACGAAATAAAGCAGAAAGGGTAAAATAATCCATGGTATCTGCTTTATCGATGTTGATAAGCCATACAGAAGGGCGGA